>JAFSSN010000130.1 GCA_017450985.1 Bacteroidaceae bacterium | reverse complement strand
GTTTATGGATGCGTTTTAAGCGAAAGAGTATCGTCCTGAGCGAAGCGGTTACTCCTTTTTACTTCACGAAGTTAACTCCAGTTTACTACTTGCGAAACCTCAGAGGAATGAAAAAAACAAATTGTATTTACACTATAATTATAGAGAATTGTTGTTGTGTAAGTCTTTTTGAGAATATACAAAAAATGACGGTATGTCAAATTAGAATTGACGTACCGTCATATTTTTTGTATGGCCTGTTTCAGCACATCCTGTCGCGATAATCTTCGTATTGATATTTGCGATATAGTTCGAATGTGCCGTCGCTGTGCAACATACCAATGGATGGATGGCCGATGCCGTTGAACATGTTTGTCTTTACTGTTGTGTAGTGAATCATGTCCTCAAATATGATTTCGTCGCCAACCTGAAGCTCATGATCAAAGCGCCAATACCCCATGAAGTCGCCGGAGAGGCAACTGTTGCCGCCCAGTCGATAGACACGCTCTGAGGTAGCTACTTCGCGTGGTATGTTTTCGTCGTCGATGGTCTCTGCTCCCCGCACGGCAGGATGGTAAGGCATTTCGAGACAATCGGGCATGTGACACGTGAAGCTGACATTCAAGATGGCTGTCTTTATGCCTGAGTTCTCAACTATGTCCACAACCTTGGAGTATAGCGGTCCTGTCTGCCATGCAAAGGCTGAGCCAGGTTCGAGTATGACACGCAGGTTAGGGTAGCGCTTGTGGAATGAGTTGAGTGTGTCGATGAGTAACTGTATGTCGTAGTCCTTGCGTGTCATAAGGTGACCGCCGCCAAAGTTTATCCATTTGAGTTGTGGAAGCAGGTCGCCGAACTTATCCTCTATATGCTTGAGGGTGCGCTTGAACACGTCAGAACCGTTCTCGCAATGGCAGTGGATATGGAATCCGTCGATGCCTATTTCGGAAAGTGTCTTGCCTGTTCGTGCAAGGTAGGCATCGAGGTCGTTTCGAAGCACGCCGAAACGTGAGCCTGGGGCGCACGGATTGTATAGTTCGGTCTCTATTTCTGAGTATTCCGGATTGACACGTAAGCCGCATGATGTGTTGTCGGCACGCCCGATGAAACGTTCAAGCTGAGTGAGAGAGTTGAAGGTGAGATGTGAACTGCAACGCACGATGTCGTCTATTTCCTCGTCTGTGTAGGCTGGGGAATAGGTGTGGGCAGGACTGCCGAACTCTTCGTATGCAAGTCTGGCTTCATAAAGCGAACTGGCTGTGGTGTGGGCTATGTATTCGCGGAATATTGGAAATGACTTCCAAAGTGCAAACGCCTTGAAAGCAAGGATAATCTCTACATTTGCCTCTTCGGCCACATGACGTATAAGTTGGAGGTTGCGACGTAGCAAGTCCTCTTCAATTACATAACAAGGATTGGGAAAATTTTTCATCAAATATACAAATTACAATTGATTCAAGTTTCACAAGTGGTTATACGACAAGATTGATTTTCCTGTCCTGACCTACAAGGAAGTGAAACAAAAGTGAAATTCCTGAAGTGGGAACGGTATTTGCTTTGAAAAAAATGATAATTGAAAATTGTTGTTTGCCAATTTCCAATTATCAAATATTATCGTGTAAGCATTACTTGCAAGGAATGTCCTCGATACGCTTCTGATGACGTCCGCCTGCAAATTCGGTGTTGAAAAACTCGTCAAGGCATTGGCGGCATACTTCCTCGCTGATGAAGCGTCCTGGGAAAACAATGACGTTTGCATTGTTGTGCTCACGGATGAGGTGGGCAATCTCTGGCTGCCACACAAGACCGGCACGAATAGACTGGTGCTTGTTGAGTGTCATAGAGATACCTTCGCCTGAACCGCACATGGCAATGCCTGGATATACTTCGCCTTTTTCAATGCCTTCGGCAAGTGCGTGGCCGTAAGTGGCGTAGTTGCATGACTCTTCGGTGTAGGTACCGTAGTCCTTGTATTCCATGCCTTTCTCTTCAAGATATTTCTTGACGAACTGCTTCAATGGAAATGCTGCATGGTCTGATGCTAATCCTATTACTTTTGTCTCCATTTTTCGTGCAATAAAAAATTGTAGTTCTATAAGTTCCGTATGTTTCACCGGAACTATAGAACTACTATCTTATTCTGATAAAATTAAGCGAAGAGTTTGTTTACCTGAGTGTAAACGTTCTCTGCTGTGTAGCCGAGCTTCTCGTCGAGAACCTTGTATGGTGCAGAGAATCCAAATGACTCAAGTCCCCAGATTGTTCCTTCTGATGCTGGTACAAGACCAAGTAGGTTTACAGGAAGACCTGCTGTCAAACCGAACTTCTTAACTCCTGCTGGGAGAACAGAGTCCTGATATTCCTTAGACTGCTCGCGGAAGAGACCCTCTGATGGAACAGATACGATGCGTACCTTCTTGCCATCCTTGCGGAGGAGTTCTGCGCCAGCAACGAGTGTGGAAACCTCTGAACCAGTAGCAACGAGGATAACGTCTGGGTTGGCGTCAGAGCCAGCAACGATGTATCCACCCTTTGCAGCAAGGCTGTAGTCGTTGCCTGCAGGGAGGTTGTTGATGTTCTGGCGAGAGAGAATGAGAGCTGTTGGAGTTGTAGTGTTCTCCATAGCGAGCTTCCAAGCCTCTGTTGTCTCCTTTGCGTCTGCTGGACGAAGAACGAGAGTAGATGGCTTGCCGTGGTGGTTGTGAAGCTTCTCCATGAGACGAATCTGTGCCTCCTGCTCAACTGGCTCGTGTGTAGGTCCGTCCTCACCAACGCGGAATGCGTCGTGTGTCCAGATGAACTTAACAGGGAGCTCCATGAGGGCTGCCATACGTACTGCTGGCTTCATGTAGTCAGAGAATACGAAGAATGTACCACATGCTGGGATGACACCTCCGTGGAGAGCCATACCGATACAGCAGCATGCCATAGTAAGCTCGGCAACACCAGCCTGGAAGAATGCACCAGAGAAGTCGCCTGCTGTGAATGCGTGAGTCTTCTTGAGGAAGCCGTCTGTCTTGTCTGAGTTAGAAAGGTCGGCTGAAGCGCAAATCATGTTTGGAACCTGCTCTGCGAGAACTGAAAGACATGCTGCTGATGCTGAACGAGTAGCGTCGTTGTCCTTCTGTACACACTTGCTCCAGTCAATCTTTGGTGCCTTGCCAGCGAACCAATCCTTGAGCTGAGCAGCCTTGTCGGCATTAGCATCGGCCCAAGCCTTCTCCTCTGCATAGCGTGCAGCAACGATTGTCTCGAGTTCCTTTGCACGGTTTGCATAGAGTTCCTT
>JAFSSN010000129.1 GCA_017450985.1 Bacteroidaceae bacterium | reverse complement strand
TACTTTTCGTTCTTAACTGTGAGATAGCGGAGTACGCGCTCGTCACGACGCATCTGCAACTCAAATTTAGCAATCACTGTTGGTTCTGCCTTGAACTCGATCATCTGGTAGAAACCAGAAGTCTTCTTGTCAATAGCGTAAGCCAACTTCTTCAGGCCCCAGCTCTCTTCGTTGATGATCTCTGCGCCAGCCTCGACGAGGAGATTCTTGAACTTGTCAGCCGCTTCCTTCATCTGAACATCAGACAAAACGGGAGTTAAAATGAAAACGGTTTCGTATTGATTCATTGTTGAGAAATGAATTAATAATGTTTGTTAATAATTTGTTTTTTTATATTTGCACATTCGTTTCCGAAAAATGCGGTGCAAAGGTACGGCTTTTTCTTTAAAAACATTAACCAAACATGTAAAAACTTACTTGTTTGTGTGATTTTTAGGTGTAGCAGTCTAATTTCTTTTTGAAATATTTCGCTGTTTGGGCAAAAATCGCTTAATTTGCCCTTCGAAAATGAATTGAATATAAACTAAAATTAAAATATAATGAAGTATCTCGGTATTATTATGATTATTGTGGGTGCCTTAATGATGATTATAGGCATGCTTGGTGATCCACTTGGTGTTGCAGTATTGTCAGATCTTTGTGATCTCAACCCTTACACTCTTGGAGCTTTGTTCCTCTGCATTGCTGGACTTATTGCTCACATCGTGATCAACAAGCGTATTGTTGACTAAGGATTGGGTATTCACGGTTAAAAAAGATACAGCGGTGTTCCTAACGGAGCATCGCTGTCTTTTTTCAGGAGACATATAGATGATACGTATGGAAAAATAAAAGTGGCGGTTCCTACAACAGAAACCGCCACTTTGTATTTGAAGCCAACCGTTGAATTGGCTTTGTATGTTCTTCCGTCTATCGTGCGTTAGGCTGTGCAATGACAAGTTTATAGCCCTTGCCGTGTACATTAAGAATCTGTACGTTCTCGTCAGCCTTAAGAATCTTGCGCAATTTTGTGATGTACACGTCCATAGAACGGGCGTTGAAGTAGTTGTTGTCTGTCCAAACTGTCTTCAAAGCCACCTCACGCTGCAATAGTCCATTTGGCTTGTTGCTGAGGAGTGTAAGGAGGTCGGCTTCCTTTGTAGTAAGCTTAATCTCGTTGTCGTCGATGCTGAGCAACTGCTTTTGGATGTCAAACGTGAACTTGCCAATGCGACGTATGTTCATGTCCTGTACTTTCTTTCCTCGTACGCGTCTCAGTATGGCTTCGATACGATATACCACCTCTTCCATAGAGAAAGGCTTGGTGATGTAGTCGTCCGCACCAATTTCAAATCCCTCCTTGATGTCGTCCTTCATGTTCTTGGCTGTGAGGAACACGATAGGCATTTCAGAGTTTATTTCCTGAATCTTGCGTGCCAGAGTGAATCCGTCCATACGTGGCATCATGACATCCAGTATGCAGAGGTCATAGTGTCCGCAGCAGAATGCGTCGAGACCTTCTTCGCCGTCTGCGCAAAGCTCCACGTTGTATTCTTTTGCCTCAAGGTATTCTCTGAGGAGCATACCCAAGTTCTCGTCATCCTCGCAAAGGAGAATGTTGACGTCTTTAATGTCTTCTGTTTCTTTTATCATAGCCCTTATTTTTATTATTCTTTGATTGATATGTTACATTGGCATCTTGATGATGAATTTCGTTCCGATGCCTAATTCGCTTTCTGCGTGTATCGTACCGTTGTGGTCGTTGATAATCTTCTTGACGTAGGCAAGTCCCAGACCGAAGCCCTTGACGTCGTGCAGGTTACCTGTATGTACTCGGTAGAACTTGTCGAAAATCTTCTTCAAGTCGCTCTTGTTGATACCTATTCCGTTGTCTTGAATGGATATGAACAGACTGTCGTCGCTGTTCCATGTTGACACTTTCAGTTCCAATTGCACATCCTTGCGCTTGTACTTCACGGCGTTGTCCATGATGTTGAAGATGACGTTCGTGAAGTGCATGTCGTCCACATTGATGACTGAATCCTGTGCCTTCAGGTCGGTGATTATCTTGCCGCCGTGCTTCTCCACCTTTAGTGCAAATGTGTGTACTACTCCGGCAATAAGCTCGTTTACGTCAATCTCGCGTGGCCGGAGGTTCGCCTTCTGATTCTCATAGAGCGACATTTGCAGCACCTTTTCCACTTGGAAACGCAGTCGCTTTGTCTCGTCCATTATCGTGGATGTCAGTCGCTTTGTCATTTGCGGTGTCTTCTTCACCGTGTCGTCCGACAGCATCTGTGCTGCAAGCGAAATGGAACTGATAGGTGTCTTGAATTCATGTGTCATGTTGTTGATGAAGTCGTTCTTCATCTCAGTCACCTTCTTCTGACGGAACACTATTACCAGTGTGCAGATGAATGTCACTAAGAGTACTGTCGTGAAGATGAGTGACGGGAACATGAACCAGAAAGAGTGGTGGCGCAGTCGGCTTTCTTCGGGGAAATGAACTTTCAGCACTCCCATTTTTTGTATGGGGTCGTTCTTGAACAGCGTCTCCGTGTGACAGAGGTTTTCTCCTTCTGGGTCGTAGTCAGGACATCTGTAAATTACCCTTCCGTTGCTTGTGCTCACGGAGAAGTGGAAGTCGAGGTCTATGCCGTTGTTTGCCAGTTCCGATTTCAGCTGCTGGTCAAGCTTCGTGAAGTCTATTCTGTTCTCCAACGGTCTGTCGCTTGCCGTGTATAGAATGCTGTAAATAACCTCGTTCACCAAAGTGTGTTCCTGTGCATATCGCTTTGCCATAATCTCCTGCATGGAGCGCGCCTTGTTCGTGCTGAGGTCAATCTTGCGCGTGAAGTATTTGTCCGACAGACTTGTGTTTGCCGTGGTTTCGAGCGACTTGAACACGCTGCCGTCCTTTGCCGTCACTTGGTGCATTCTCTGTATAATGCTTGAGTCAGTCGTCACGGTTACAGAGTCGTTGACAGTTGCTATTCCTGTAAGCGCGTCAGGCCCTTCTTCCAGATATTTCTTTGCCTCGTCCAGTTCAAGCTGGTGAGCCACAGCGTAAAGGCTTCGGTTCACTGATTCCTGGAAGTGCATTTTGCGGGTGTCCAGAATCTCCTGTATGTATCTCATCTGTAGCAATAGCAGTGCGGCAAATGAAATGCCCATCAGGATTGTGAGTATAGTTATCGTCGATTTCTTCATTTTGTCATTCTATCCTTGTTCTTTTCTGTGACTACAAATTAAGGCAAATGTTTAAATGAAAACAATGTATTTTAATAAAAAAAAGAAAAAAGCCCACGAAATGCCGTGGGCTTTAACATTATTAAATAAATTACTTAACAAAACAGGAGGTTAATCTTCGTCTTTGCTCTGCTCCTCAAATTCCTTCATCAGCTTCTGCTGGATGTCGGTAGGAACGAGTTCGTAAGAAGCGAATTTCATTATGAAACTTGCTCGTCCGCCTGTGAGTGACGAAAGGGTAGTGGCATAGTTGGAAAGTGACTTGAGAGGCACCTTTGCAATCAGCTTCTCATATCCGTTCTCACTCTCTGAACCGATAATCATACCTCTTCGTCCCTGAAGGTCACTCATCACGTCGCCCATCTTCTCGCCTGGCACGAATACCTCTACGTCGTAGATCGGCTCCAACAACTTTGGACCTGCAGCCTTGAAGGCCTCGGCAAAGGCATGGCGTGCAGCGAGCATGAATGAGAGCTCGTTTGAGTCAACCGGGTGCATCTTTCCGTCATATACGATGACGCGAACGTCGCGTGCATAGCTTCCTGAGATAGGACCCTGTTCCATGCGGCTCTGAATACCTTTTAATATAGCAGGCATGAAACGCTTGTCGATTGCGCCTCCCACAACGGAGTCGATGAATACGAGCTTGCCGCCCCATTCCAGTTCAATCTCCTCCTTGCCCTTAGGAGTGACTTTGAACTCTTGGTTGCCAAACTTGTATGAAGTAGGCTCTGGCATTCCGTCGTAGTATGGCTCAACGATGAGGTGAACCTCACCAAACTGACCGGCACCTCCTGACTGCTTCTTGTGACGGTAGTCAGCACGTGCTGACTTTGTGATAGTCTCGCGGTAAGGAATCTTAGGCTCTTCGAACACAATCTTTATCTTCTCGTTGTTCTCCAGACGCCATTTCAATGTGCGCAGGTGGAACTCTCCCTGTCCGTGTATGATTGTCTGTTTCAGTTCCTTGCTCTGCTCCAGTATCCATGTAGGGTCCTCCTGACTCATGCGCTGGATAGCAGAAATCATCTTCTCTGTGTCGGCCTCGTTCTCTGCCTTTATGGCACGGCTGTACTTAGGATTAGGATACTTCACGAAGTTGAAGCGGTGTTCGCAGTCCTTGCCCACGAGCGTGTTGCCCGTTCTTACGTCTTTCAGCTTCACTGTGCATCCGATGTCGCCAGCCACGAGTTCGTCCACCTTCTCGCGATTTGCACCGGCACATACGAAAATCTGTGCAAGTCTCTCCTTGCTGCCTCGGTCGCTGTTTGTGAGGTCGTCACCTTCGTGAACCTTACCCGACATGACCTTGAAATATTGTACACCACCGATGTGTGGTTCGTTTGCTGTCTTAAAGAAGTACAGTGATGTAGGTGCGTTAGGGTCTGGATTGACCACCTCACCACGTGTGTTGTGAACCTGTGGCATCTCGTCCACGAATGGCACTACGTTGCCGAGGAATTCCATCAGGCGTCTTACGCCCATATCTTTTGTTGCACATACGCAGAATACAGGGTACATGCTTCGGGCAGCCAATCCCTTGCGTATGCCCTCACGCATTTCGTCCTCTGTCAGAGTTTCTGTCTCGAAGAATTTCTCCATCAATTGCTCGTCGTTCTCTGCTGCTGCCTCCACAAGAGCCTTGTGAAGTGCGAGTGCTTTTTCTTTTTCTTCTGCTGGTATTTCCTCAATGATAGGTGCGCCGCCCTCAGGCTTCCATGAATATTTCTTCATGAGAAGCACGTCTATGAGTGCATTGAAGTCTGGTCCTTCATTGAGCGGATATTGAATTGGCACAACTTTGCTGCCGTAGATATCCGTAAGGCGTTCCACGATATTATTATAGTCGCACTTGTCTGAATCCAACTGATTGACAAGGAAGATTACCGGCTTGCCGAGTTTCTCTGTGTATCTGAAGTGGTTTTGTGTGCCGACCTCTGGACCGTACTGTCCGTTTATGAGGAGAATGGCTGTGTCCGTCACGTTGAGAGCTGTCATTGCCTGTCCCACAAAGTCATCTGAACCCGGGCAGTCGATGATGTTCAGCTTTTTGTTGTTCCATTCCACATGGTAAACAGTGGAAAATACGCTATATCCATATTCCTGCTCTACAGGAAAATAGTCACTCACTGTATTCTTTGCTGTTATACGACCACGTCGGCTTATTATGCCTGCCTCATAGAGGAGTGATTCTGTGAGCGTGGTCTTACCTGACCCGTCATTGCCAAGAAGTGCAATGTTTTTGATCTCATTAGTTTGATATACTTTCATATTGTTTTTAAGGTATGTTGTTGATTAAACAAAATTATGTGACACCATGTGTCTGAAAACGTGCGCAAATTACGGAAAATACAATGAACGGGGCTTGCTAAAATTATGTTGTAAAACACTTTTGATAACTTTATAGGGATTGGCGTGATAAGTATATATTTATATCATATGTGTAAAAAGTTGGTGTAGAGAAAGAATAAATGTGGCTATTCATCTGCGGGGGAAGACAAACTAATATCGTCAATCTTTTTAATAAATTATGGTGTAAAGTTTGTAGTATTGGAATTTGAAAAGCGTAACACTTCTATGTATGTAAAGATGAGCGAACTCGTGCGAAAACATGATGTCTGTGTGTTTTATTTCTTTAGCGATGACCGCAAGTTAAATAAAATGACTGAAGTTTCGCAAGTAGTAAACAGGAGTTAACTTAGTGAAGTAAAAAGGAGTAACCTGCGGAGTGGAGAATGAAGAATGAAGAATCGCCTACGGCGTAGTTAAGAGTGAAGAATGAAAGTTACTCTGTTCATCAAATTAATTATTAATTAGTCAAACGTCCTTTTTACTCCATGGAGCGTAGCGGAATTAACTCCGCTTAACTCCTTTTTTACTCCAAGCAAGTAAAGCGTTAGCGATACTTGAAATAAATACTGCAATCTATTTTACGCATTTAAGGTCTTAATGAGTTAAATATAACTCGAGTTTATAGGTGTTTTCTCTTGCCAAATGTTAAATAATTGCTTGTGGAGCAAAAAATTTACTAAATAATATGGTTTATATTATAAACCTATTTATATTTGCGGCGTGAACCGGACACAAATGGCCTTAGACGTGCTTTCTGCAGGAGCACGGACGAGGTCTGAGAGTAGTTAACAAAAAGTAGATTATCATTAAAAATGAATCAACAATGGAAGAAAAGAATAATATGACTGCTGAGCACAGTCTGAAAATAATAAGGGAGTCTATTGAGCGAAGCCAGCGCACAATCAATAAAAATTCGGCATTACCACTCATTTGGTGGGGCGTGTGTGTTGTCTTTTTCTCGCTGTTAATTGCACACCTGTGGAAAAATTATGGTGGACCTGTATGGAATATGCTGTGGGCAGTATTGTGGCTAATAGGATATGCCGGCAACTGGATTATAGAAAAACGAAGAGAAAACATTCCGAATACTTTTGTCGGGAAAGTCATCGGCCATGTGTGGACAACATTTGGAGTGTTCTGTTGTGGCGTGGGCATGCTTCTTGGCTTTATCGGCTGTGGAATGCTACCAGTAGAACTGGTTATGCCAAATGTTTATATCTTCGGCTGCATCACCAGCGTCATCTCGCTGTGTTTCGGAATGGGTACAACAATTACAGGTCTCGTAATGAGCAATCGCATCATTCAGGTATGCGGACTCGTTGCCGGCATAGGCGGTTTCTTTGGTGCGTTGCATTTCCCTGGCCATACGCAACTATATGTGATGGCAGCCGTTGCAACAATTGGCCTGATTGTGCCAGGATTGGCAATTTTCGTACAGAATCAAAAATAAAATAAGGAGGAGTAAAAATGTTCAAACCGTTAGATCCATTGCTACATTCGGAACTGCGATTGGCTGTCATGTCGCTACTTGTCAGTGCCGAAGAAGCCGAGTTTCCCTACATCAAGGAGCAGACGGGAGCTACGGCGGGCAATCTGAGTGTACAGATAGACAAACTTTCGGCAGCAGGTTACATCGAGATAGAGAAGACTTTTAAGGGCAAAAGGCCCTGTACTCTCTGTCGTATCACTCCCGCAGGCCTGAATGCCTTCGAGGAATATGTCGAATCGTTAAAGAGCTATTTGAAAATATGAAAAAACAGATTATACTATTTTTTCTTTGTCTTGCGACTGTCGCCGCAAAAGCACAAGGCGGTGATGTGAAAGGGACTTGGAGTGGAAAACTAAATGTATTCGGAAATGAACTTACACTTGTGTTCCATCTTGACGACGAGAACTGTACACTCGACTCTCCCGACCAGGGCGTCAAGGGCGTTCCTGCTCAGTTGGAACGCACGGGAGCAGGCATCAAGGTGGCAGTTTCGTCTATCAATGCCAGTTATGAGGGAGAGTATAAGGGGGATTCTGTCACGGGTACGTTCAAACAGCATGGCCACACCTTCCCGCTGACATTGAAGCCTAATGTGATGAAGCGCAAGCGTCCGCAGACACCAGTAGCCCCATATCCTTATCTGACGCAGGAGGTGAGTTTTAGCAATGGCGATGCCGTACTGAAAGGTACGCTTGTATTGCCGCAGAATTACACCAAGGAAACCCCTGTACTGCTGATGGTTACGGGTAGCGGACTACAAAACAGAGACGAAGAGGTCTTTGAACATAAACCTTTTGCTGTAATCGCCGACGCTCTGGCAAAGCAAGGCATCGCCACACTCCGCTATGACGATCGCGGTTTCGGGGAATCAACGGGCGATTTGGTGAATGTGACTACTGAAGACCTCAAGAACGATGCGCAGGCTGGGGTAGAACTACTGCGTAAGCAGTTCAAACGTGTTGGTGTGCTGGGGCATAGCGAAGGTGGCACCATCGGACTGATGCTGGCAGCAGAGAAGAAAGTGGACTTTGTGGTCAGCTTGGCTGGAGGTGTAATATCGTTAGAGGAAACTTTACTTGAACAAAACCGATTGACATTACAGCAGGCTGGTTATTCACAAGACATTACAGACCGTTATTGTGCTGTACTGAAAAAACTGTTCGACGAACTGAAAGCCGGTGGTGATCCCAAACCTGCCACTAACAATTTGCCTGCGGAATTGGAGAAAAACCTACAGATGGTGCAAGCACAGAGCCGTACCCCCTATATGCGCCATTTCCTCACTCTTGATATGACCGACCGTCTGCAACGTGTAACCTGTCCTGTGCTGGCGTTGAACGGCACAAAAGACCAACAAGTAAACTGCGAGGCCAACCTGAATGCTCTCCGCGGCGGTCTTGCTGGTAAGAAAGAGATCAAAGCATTGGATGGGCTTAATCATATGTTCCAACATTGCATCACAGGCGCACTTAATGAGTATAAGGACATCGAAGAGACATTTGCCCCAGAAGCTCTTGATACAATCATTACATGGTTGAAGATGATTAAATAGTATCGTCTATGTAATTGTATCTGCAATCGCAGTAAGAACGAACTGAGTTACTTGTACCTTCAAGTTTCGCAAGTGGTAAGGTGGAGTTAACTTCGGAATTAAAAGTAAAAAAACTATGTTTGTGAAATCTTAATTCTGGTCATCTTCATTTTACTCCAAGCAAGTAAAGTGTTAGCGAAACTTGCGAAAGTTATTATGTATTACGAGCCAGACGCTGATTGTTAGCGACTGGCTCGTAATATATTTGGTGATGCTCTTGAAGTCTTGGGCGTGACTGTTACACCTGAAATGGAATCATAAAACTTTATACATCTTACCCGACGGCATTTTATTTTATCATTTCCCGTCTTACTTTCTGAATACTAACCACGGAATTATGTCCGCCCATTTCTTCTGTGGGTGTTCGTCTTGGTTACCTATGTCGTGTCTGGCGCCGTCCTTGCTGCGATAGAAAGAGTAGTCGGCTCCGCCGGTGATGTATATGGCATCTGTGAAACCGTATTCCCTGAGTGCATCGGCAAAGTCCCAGAGCGTTTCTTTGTATCGTGTGACAATCATGTACAGGCGGTCGCCCATGCGCCCTATGGCACGGCGCTCCACCTTGCCGTGAAGCATGAAACGTGCAGGTATGGTTCCGTTGCTTACCAGTATGAACTGACGGAAGAAACTGCCGCCTCGCTTCTTGAAACGCCTATCATGCTGTTTCTTCCCAATATAGCCATGTAGCCGAGACGAAAATTGTCGCTCTGCAGTTCCTTGCCGTTGACGACAAGCGAACCGAGATATGTCTTGTCGCTCGTGTAATCAACGGAACGGCAGTATAGATATACCGATGTGTCGGTGGTGTCAGGCTCTTCAAACTCGATTGATGCCTTCAGTACGTGTATGGCGTAGAAATTCATTGCCACTCCGAGGATGCTGTCGCTTGTCATTACCACTTCCGATGCTTCATGCTTGACAGGCCTCTGAAGCTTGGTTATGTTCTGTTCCGGTGTTACCGAAACGGGTACGCCTATGTTATAGTAGTAGTTCCAAAGCCTGCTTCCGGCCAGTATTGCGACCATCAGGCATCCTGCGGCAAAAATGACCGCAAGCGTCTTCAACCACTTCTTTTTTTGTGAAGGGGGAGTGCTCTTTACCGCATGCTCTTGTGGCTGTGGCGGCTCATCATGCTCAATGATGATGATAGGTACTTCCGGTTTCTGTATGTTTAGGTCATTCATTGTTTCCTCCTTTCTCGTTTTCAAGTACATCCTTCAGCTGTTTCAGCGCATCGCGCGACACGTTGACGGGCTTTATCTCGCTTGTTATCTGCTGACCGGAGAAAATAAGGTTCTTAATAACTTTCATAACCATGCTTTGTTTTTTGTTGACGATGCAAAGATATGACAATTGCGAAAACTGATGAAATCGGAGAGAGCCGGTTGTATGAATCCCCGGCTTTATTGTATCAAATCCACGAAAACGCTCGCTTGTGCGACATTTTTACTAACTTTGCTCAAAAATTAAGTTATGACAGGTATTTACGTTCATATCCCGTTTTGCAAGAGACGCTGCATCTATTGCGGCTTCTATTCCACGGTGTTGCTTGATGAGAAAAGCCGTTATGTCGAGGCTGTGTGTCGTGAACTGACTGAATATTCTTCGCTTACAGGCGACGAGGTGAGTACTATTTACATAGGCGGCGGCACTCCGTCACTCTTGACGTTGGACGAGGTGCGCCGCATACGTGAACAGATATCACGTTGCTATCGTGTGGATGAAGGCGCGGAGTTTACCATGGAGGGCAATCCCGACGACCTTACGGCAGAATATCTTGACGGACTGCGTGCCATAGGCGTCAACCGTCTCAGCATGGGCGTACAGTCGTTTGATGATGCGCGCCTGTCGTTCCTTCATCGTCGCCATACATCGTCTCAGGCACTTGCTGCCGTGAGGAATGCACAGACGGCGGGCTTTGACAACATCAGCATTGACCTTATGTTCGGATTTCCGGGGCAGACGCTCGACGAGTGGCGACAAGATGTCGATACCGCCCTCTCGCTTGGAGTGCAGCATCTTTCTGCCTATTCGTTGATGTACGAAGAGGGTACAAGTCTGACGGCGATGCTTGAGAGGGGAGAGATAGAGGAGGTGGCGGACGAGTTGTCGCTCCAGATGTATGAATATCTTATTGATGCGGCGGCAGCCAAGGGTTATGATCATTATGAATTGTCCAACTGGGCTTTGCCTGGACGGCAGTCGCGTCATAACTCCAGCTACTGGCAGGGCGTGCCGTATATAGGTGTCGGCGCGGCAGCACATTCTTACGACGGCAAGGACAGGTGGAGCAATCCAGAGAATCTGCTGTCATATATTAAGGGGATGGAAAGCGGCACGTTGGTTCGTGACTACGAGCATCTTGACCCACAGCAGCGGTATGACGAGTATGTTATGACAGGGCTTCGCACAAACAGGGGAGTGTCGTTGTGTCAGCTTCGTTCCGTCTTTGGCCAGAAGCTTTTTGACTATTGCATGACAAATGCGCAGCCTCATATTGATGCAGGCCGTATGGAGATAGTTGGTGAGCAGACACATCAACCGTTCCTTCGTCTCACTCGTGCCGGCTTGTTCGTCTCAAATGATATTATGTCGGACTTGATGGATGTAGAGAATTGAGGTTTGCAGGAGTTAGAAGGAGTAAAAGGAAGTAAAGAGGAGTAAAAGGGACGAATGACTGTTTGCGGATACGTCTTAGGAGAAAGAGTCTCGTCATGAGCAAAGCGTTTACTCCTTTTTACTCCACGAAGCAAACTTTTGTTAATAACTTGCTAAACTTGACTGATTACTTAATCCCGAATCGGTCATTAGAAATCAGCACAGCCTAATTTCTAATGGCCGATTCGGGATAAATGAAGGCAATGCTAGAGATTTATAATCTTCATTGTCATATAAATACATAGACGATTCTTTACTCGTGTCTTGCGCGCTGTTTTTTAGTAAAGACAACTTGGACAACTTTTAAATCTCAACAACTCGTTGAGATTTTATAAAAGACAACAAGGACAACTTTCTTTATTGCCATGACATGGCAATTCTGTTGTCCTTGTTGTTCTTCAACGTAGTTGAAAAAAGGTTGTCCGTTGTTGTCCTGGTTGTCGTTATCACCCTCACTCCGTGGTTCACAATTTTTCACTCTTCACTTTTCACTCTTCACTCGCGCACAGCGTGCCGGGAAGGTCTGTTCCTAATTCGCGCCTTGCGTGCTGTGGAAAAATAAAAGACAACTTGGACAAAGATAATTAACTGAAGTTTCGCAAGTAGTAAACTGGAGTTAACTTCGTGAAGTAAAAAGGAGTAACCGCTTCGCTCAGGAC
>JAFSSN010000128.1 GCA_017450985.1 Bacteroidaceae bacterium | reverse complement strand
TCATGCGTAGCGAGCAGGCTGTTTGCATACAACTCAACTTCTTTCAGCATGTCGTTGAAATTCTTTCTTGCCTCTTTGATACCATTGATTTTCTTTGTTTCCATGTCTTTGTGTTTTTGTTTGTGTTTATTTTGATGATGTAAAAATAATAAAATTATTTAATATAGCAAAATATTTTCGCATTATTTTATAAATTTTTTCATTGATTTATAATGAATTACGTAAATTTCAATAAAATAATACCGCATATATGCGGAAACAATGCTAATTTTGGAAGTTTTTTTACTAAAATCCACAAAATCAAATTGTTGGTATCATACCGAGCCTCTTCAAGTACTCGCATGCTGCAGTGTCCGTGTCCACCCCGTCATCCTTCTGGTCTTTCACCAGCTTTATATAAGAGTGCTTTTCACGCATATATACCTTGTATTCGTCATTCTGCAAATTTGGCTTGAGATACACAAAGTATTTCTGTATTGACGGGGCTTGATTGAAGATTCTAAGCTCCTTGTTGTCCCGCTGGTGAACCGACAATATCTCTGTTGTCAGCCCCTTTTCTGCCGCCTGTCGTTTGATTTCCTTCCTGAATAGAGACCATGCCGAGTTACTTTCCACTCTTGCCTGACGTACATTGTAACGCTCCATCTGCGATATGATGAGCGGTATTGTGTATTCAGAGTCCTTCACCGTGTACAGGACATCCAGAACAAATGCCGTGTTGTCCTTAACCAAATATACTGCTGAACACGTCTTGTTTGTGCCTTCGTCTGCAGGGTCGCACTGAAGGAACATGAAGCCTCCTTCCCTTTCGACATCCTCAAAATACCTCGTCTCCTTCTCGTTGAACAAAAGACCCTCTATCGGCTTCGGGTTCTGCATGTACTGGGTATCGAACACCCACGAATTGATCTCGCGCAGTTTGAGGAGTTCTTCTACGCTGTGCTTGTAATCCCACAATGCGCACTCGTTCCCGTTCTCGTCCGTAGTCAGGCACGGCAAAGACAGCACCTCCCACTCGTCAGGCTCTACCTCTTGCAGATACCCGCACAGATCATGTTCATGCAGACGCTGCATGATTATCACGATTGGAGTCTTTCTGCTGTTCACGCGGTTTCGGATGGTTGTCTCGAATCTTCTGTTCACTGACTCCCTCGCATTTTCCGACAGGGCATCCTCAGGCTTGATGGGGTCATCAATGACTATCGCGCCCGAAAACCTGTCTGGATTGTAAACGGCTATGTACTCGTCAAGCATCTCCTCCTCGCCGTCCGTGAGACCTGCTCCGAAGCCTGTAATCTGCCCGAGCGTAGATGTAGCGTACACCCCTCCGCCTGCGGATGTCTGCCACCATGACATTGTGCATTTGCTGCCGAACTTTGCGTCAAACAGGTACTGGTAATAATCATTTGCGAGTATGTCTTTAATCGCAAGGGAATTGTCTGCAGCGAGTGATGCGGAGTACGACAGGTGTAGGAACTTCGAGCGCGGGTTCAGCGCAAGCCCATACGATATGAACATCTTTACTGCAAGCTCCGTCTTTCCGTAACGTGGAGCAATGTTAATTATGAGTTTCCGAGTCTTGCCATTTATAACTCTTTCGAGTGCGGATATTATCTGCTCATGATGTCTGCCAAACACAAACTTCGTCTTGTGTACCTGATAGAACATCTCAGACACATAGAACCTGAGCGACAGAAGCATCAGCCTCCTGTGCGCAAGCAACAACGATTCTCCTACATTAGCCATTCAACTTTGCGAGCGTCTCCAATTCTTCCTCTGTGAGAGGACGCAGCTGGAACGACTTTACATTTGCATTGACCTCACTTGCCTCCGTGTAACCCCTGCTCTTGCCTTTGGTCTTGAGGTGAAATATGATTGCCGTCAGGTTGCCCTCGCTGATTTGCTCAATCAGCTTCGATTCGGAGAAGTCTATAAGGCTTTCCTCCAGTTCAGTCATTTTATCGTTCAGCATCTCGTCTGACTTTCTCCATGAAAGCAGGGTCTTCCTGTCTATTCTGAGAGCTGTGCATGTTGCACTCACATTGCATCCTTTTGCCTCATATACGCTAAGGATTTTATTGTTTGTAATCTTGTTTCGTTTCATTTACTCCTCCTTTCTATTTTTAAGGTGTGGAATTATGGGAATAACCACCCATTTACGTGCGTGATGACGACCGAATAACCGCATTTACCGCTTCTGTGTATGACATGTCGTTTGATAACAGAAGACACTTCGCCCACAATCCTATTGGGCTCAGTCCGGGTATCAGATTTACATCTATGAGCCAATATCCTCCGTCATTGTCCATTCTGAAATCCATTCTCGCATGGTGTCTCAACCCGAGAAGATTGAACACATCCTTTGCCATTGTCGTTATGCTCTTGTCGTACAAAGGTGAGCAGAATCCGCTGAAATCCGATTTACATTCCTTGGTTTGTATGTTGCCGTGTTCAGGGCATTCTATTGCTATTGCGCATGCGTGCAACGATGAATTTTCTCTCCAAAGCGATACCGTGCAGTCTATACCGTCTATGAAATCTTCTACCACCGCATCCTGTCCTGTTAGACCTTCTATGAATGTTACTTGCTGCTTTACTTCATCCATTGACATGCAGATACTCTTATCTGTAATGCAGGAGCTGTCGCTTCCGTATCTTGGCTTAACAAAATACTTGTTTCCGCAAATCGTGTCAATTGTCTTGTGCTGTTTGGGAACGCACACCCCGTTACGGCTGAGAAATTCATACAGATTCGCTTTGTCGTTGGCAAGTTCGTATGCTCTCCATTTTTCAGCTGTACTCCTTACGCCCTTTTCACGTATTGTCTTGATTATTCCTTTGCTTGCCGACCTTGGCAAAACTATGTCTCCCGTCTTGATAAAATCCATTGTGTCGTTGTCCTTAACTACCGCAAGCCTTATTCTTTCTTTGCCTACTGCTTCGTGGTAGTGGCGGAACACAGGAGTTGTTGACGAGCATATCATCTCACATTTGCTTACTACGCTCCAAATCATGATTCCTCCTCTTTTATCTGGTTCAACCTCTCATTTTCAAGCTCAAGCAGCTTTGCAAAACTGACCGCAGGCGATTTGATTTTGAATTGCTGTCCGATGTCCTGCTGCAGTTTCAAGAGGTGCATTTCGTTGTCCTCCTGATGTGCAAGCAGAAGCACGTCGCATTTTTTCGCCTGCTCCCTGATGTCTCCGTACAGCTCATCAACGTTCAGGAACGAGTTCGGGTACAAAACAATGGTGAACACGAAATTCTCCTTCATGGCAAAAACGCTGATGCCGTCCGTACTAACTGGCTTTATCTCGTCTATGTTGATGTGGGCGAACTTTTTGTAATCAACACTTTTTATCAAGCTGAACATCTTTTTCAGAATGCTCTTGTTGTCCTCCCCGTGCAAAGAGTTCAACGAAAGCTGGATGGCGATTATCTCGTCTTCCGTTAGCTCGCTCTGGTCGCACCACACAATGCCGATTTGCTTGTAGTGCAGTTTCTTGCACGCTCTGAGTCGGTGGTGTCCTCCTATCATCACAAACCTTCCGTCAGGCTTGCGGTAGCATGTCGGAAGGCTGCACAGACCTGACTTGTTGATGTTGTCAACCAGCTGAGAGTAGTCCTCGCCAGTCATTTCGTTTGCGTTCAGCTCTGCCTCGTCTATAAGGTCTATGTCAACCTTAGAGTATTTCCATCTATCTTCAATTTTTTCCATTGTCAATCATTTTCTGATATTTAGCGATTACTTCTCTGTATGATGCATACACACCAAGCTGGCCTTCATAAGCCAAATACGATGTTGTGCAATGTTCCTTCACCTTGTTATAAACACCTCTGTACTTCATGCTAACAGGCTTATGTGTATAGGCGCACGATATGACCTTTTCGCACAGCTTGTGCATTCTTCTGCTCAACTCCATCTGAACCTGTCGAGTCTGTATGCAGAACAATATCAGCTTCGACAGGCGAGGGATGTTGTTGTTTGTGCAGAAGTCCGTCAACTGGAAAAGGTCGTAGCCCTTGAGCTGCGGAAGCGTGAAACCGAAACCTCCAAGCGTGTATTTGCCGTACATAACTACAAATGCGTATGTGCATCTGGTTGTCTGGTCAACTTTTCCCACGTACTTTTTTTGGAGCGCGTGCAAACACCCTGCATCTACCCTCATCACTTTCAGGATGTTCGAATCATCTATATTAATGTCATCCGGCGGCACTGTCTCATTGACTTCTATCGTGCTGTGCTTGTATGATGTTGTTACTTGGTTTACCCTGCTCGGCATGTTGCTGTAGAGAAACCTACCCGCAGACCATCTGTCGCCAGACGATGCGTTCCACATCGCCAGCTTGTGCATGTTGTCAAGATACGGGCTGTTGCTTATGAAGTAGAAATGCGTTCCTTCTGGAATTGATTCAACAAGTTCGTAGTAGTCGTTGCGTTTCAGGTCAAACGGCATTGCAAGGTCGCTGTTTTCGATTATAAGCTTGATTGTCCTTTTCTGCTGCTTGTCTTTGCCGTAGTTGAAGAATATTGTTTTCTTTTCCGCTATAGCGTCCTGAAGTGTCCCCACTTTATACTCGCAAGTTGTGAGCAGCTTTATCAGACGCTCTGCGGATTTCTCCGTTTTCTCAATAGACTCACGAGCCTTTATCTTCAATGCATAAAAGATTGAGTCGTTTCTCGCGGACTTGCTCATGAACGTCTTCTGCAGTCTGTGTGCATATAAAGCCAATGCTACTTGCCTTTCAGGTGTGTCCTTGTTGTAGTCTTCAAGCCATGCCAGCTTCCCATCGTATTTAAGTTTCTCTTTTCCGTTTGCGAGAAGGTAAAGAAGATGGCAGTACGGATCTTGTGCGTATATACTTACCTTCACTTTGTCCATGAAAAAAAGCTCATAGTAATACATGAACCCGTTGACAATGCACAGTTCTTTTCTTTCGTGGGTTTTCAACGCATCAAGAAGAGCCGATGCCTGTCGTGAGTTGTATTTAATCGGCTTTGTCTGGAACGTCTCAATGTTGCTGTACGGGTTACCTTGGTACAGGAGAGGTGTCATCTCTGCTGGGGTCTCGTATTTAAGACCAGTGGCCGCACGGAAATCTTCGTATGATGAAATTGATTTGAAATCATCAATATCGTGATTCACTGCATAATAGAATATTCTGTATGCAGAAAAAACACAATTCATAGCCATGATGAAGTCTGTTGTCGCGTGGAATGTTCTGAACTCTATTGTCTTTGTCTTGAAGTATGCCGATATGTTCACGGCATGTCTGACGAAACCTTTCTTAGACTGGTTGGTGAACACCTCGCGGATGTCGTTGAAGCTCTGTGCCGCAAGCACCCCTTCATAATGTTTCTCCATTGGCGGTGGCATCAGTATCGTCACTTTCTCGTCCCATTCCGATATTCTTGCGTAACGCTTGAAATATGGATAGCAGATGTAGAAAAAAAGAAATACCCTTTTCAGCTGTTCCACTCCAAGGTCTCCTGCATAAATATGCACGTGAGTGTATGTTGTCCATTTTATTACACCACCAGCCGAAACCATTGATTCATACACCGCTTTTAGACCATGAATATCATCCATGCTTGTAACACGCAATGGTGGCGTGTTTACCTCTCCTCCGAAGCGTCTGTTTGAAGAACCGTCAGTATTTACTATCTCCTCGTCCTTGCTCCACGAATATCCTGCAGGCAATGAAACAAGGTCACGGTTTAGATTGCACATTTCAATTTCAACTCCGAAAGTGCGTGTGCTTATGTCCGACAATACATCCATAACTATTTCGTAAGGCTGTTTATGAATAACTGAGCTTCAAGTTTTTCAATTGTCCTGCCCGCCTGTCTGAAATCAACTCCAAGTGCTACGCCTGATATGTCTATCAAAGACGATGCAACAGGTACTCTCAGCCCGATACGTTCGGCTATGCTTTCAAGCAGGACTAATCCCTGAGACACGTCCTCTGTGATGTAACGAGACTTCACCGAAGTCGGGCTGACTGCTCGTTGCTCTGATTCCGAATACCTGTAGAAGCTCTCCATCGGGTTGCCGAGGAAACCGCCTGCCTCAAAAACATCAATCGGTCTTTGTCCGATTGCTTGCAATACAGACTTCTTCTCTTTGTCAAGCTCAAGCATTATGTTCATTGTCGCCTCATTCCCTCTTGCATAAGCCTCCCTGTACATGCAGAACTGGCCGTGGCTGTACTCTATCCTTGGTATGCTCATTATCGCTCCGACCGTGTGAATGACCAAGTTCGGATTGAGCAGAGCAGACTCTATTATCGAATAGTCGTTGCTCCATCCGCTGAACAGCTGTTTGATTTTTGACATGCAGCTGTCCGCGCGCTCTCTTTGGAAAACGCTCAGCGGACTTCTTGTTAGCCTGCAGCCGACTCTGAAAACAACCTGTCCGGCTATATCTTCAAGTTCCACCCTACCTTCAATATAAGGGCCTGTGGCCTCAGCTATTGTGGGGTAGTCTCTGCTGAACTTCGTTATATAGAACGATGACATGTAGCTGCATATCACTATTACAATCTGCCTACTTGAAATGTGCTTGCATAATTCTTTGAACAGATCCTCGTGGTATGTACTCTGTATCGTGACTATGACAACGTCTGTTTTGGCAGTGTCTGAAAGGTCGTTAGACATGTGCTGGAGCTTCGTTCCTGAATATGCTCCGTCCTCCTTCATGTATATCATCCCTTCGTTCGACAAAAGCCTTTCATAAGCCCTTGACGGGCTTGCCGATGACTTAATCAGCCATACTTCATGACCCTTCATTGAAAGGTCGGCTGCTATCGCCATTCCTACATTTCCGCTTCCTATTACAGATACATTCATGTCATTTCATTTTGAGCGCTGGTGAGGGATTGAACCTCATCCTCTGCAATGGTTTTTGCAGTGTGCCGCCATTACACCACCAACGCTTGTTTAGAATAGTGCCAGCTGTTCGTTTTCCTTGTACTCATTGACCTCATACCCATTCTTGTTCATGTATTCTGCCAAAAGATGGCGGTGGCAGAAATCATCTGGCTTCTCGTAGCACAGCAATGCGACTGGTTTCCCGTTACCTATCTTGGCTATCTTATTGACGAAATCCTTGATGTCCAGCTTTTGAAGAATCCTGCTGTATCGTGCCACATATTCTTCTCTCGTCATGTCACCACCGAGCATGTCAGGTGTCGGTGATGCGTCCAAAACCTTTTCTCCGCTATACCATCTCGGAGACCATCTCGCTATGCTTACCGGCACAATCCCGTTTTTCTGTAGCGTCTTGACTTTAGCAAAGTAACTTGTGTAAATTCTCATGTCTTTTGTTTTATAATCTAATTCTTGTGTAGAACTGCCACCCACGCTGGTCGAAATGTGCGACAGAATCGGGATTGCAGATGAACAGTATCTGCTTGTAGTCCCGGATGCTCCTGCATCTCGGCTGTCTCTTTTTTCTCTTTGCCATATCCTTTTATTTTAACGTTTCAGTTTCATTCCACAACGCATCATAGCGTCACCCACAACCTCTATGGTGTGGCGTCCTATGCCCCTGTGCTTGCGAAGGCTTGACTCGCGCATCAGCTCCAGCTCTCCCATAGTCTTGATGCCGAGCCTGTCGAGATCCGTGAGTGCGCGGGTGTCCGTGATGTACTGGCGAACTCCGTCCTTGCGCACAGCCCTAAGCCTTCGCTCGCGTGAGTCTATGTCCTCCTCCTCCATCATCTTGCAGCAAGCCTTTTCGTATGCCTCTGAGGCTTCCGCATCGCTGCCGAATGTCACGCACATGTTTTCGTTTCCTGTGCGAGTGACGTACACTTTGTCGCCGTTTCTCTCCAGCTTTTCAATGCCAGAGGTATTAACACAAATGTCGTTTAGTCTTATCCACATGACTTTGTTGTTTTTTGATTTGCAAAAATAATAAATTATTTCAATATATGCAAGAATTTCGTAAATAAATTCAAGATTTTATTTTGTTGAAAATTAGTTTGTTATAGTAGTTTTCAATTTTATAGCCTGAATACAAGCGTATTTTCGGCTTGTTTTGGCTCTTTTTTTTCATATAATTGAGTCGTTATCCCAGATTTTGCTGAGCGTCCTGTCATAATAAAACTCCACATCACCAGTGCGTCCGTTCCTGTTCTTTGCTACGTTAATAGTGCCGACACCATACTT
>JAFSSN010000127.1 GCA_017450985.1 Bacteroidaceae bacterium | reverse complement strand
TGAAAGTTACTCTGTTCTTCAAATTAATTATTAATTAGTCAAACGTCCTTTTTACTCCATGGAGCGTAGCGGAATTAACTCCGCTTAACTCCTTTTTTACTCCAAGCAAGTAAAGCGTTAGCGATACTTGCGAAAGTTGAGCTATATTATTTGATGTTGCAAAGATATGGTATTTCAAGTTAAGGTGTGTTACACATTTTTCGGTTAAGATTACCCTATTTAATGAATAGTGCATTTTTGTAAGTTGCTATATTCTTGCTCTTTATGTCTGTGCCTCACATGATTGTGGTACAAGAATACCAAATCATGGGGATTTCGGAGGCGGCATAAAGCCCGTACCTTTGCAGCGGAAAAAGAAACATAGTAATATTAAGCGCGGCATACGAAAGGCCGTATTTGAAAAGAAAGGAGACATCAAAATGAAAAAGAATCTACTCTTCGCTGCCTTGGCAGCATCAACGCTTCTAACAGGTTTAGCCTCATGCTCCGATGACGACAACAACGGAAATGGAGGTAATCAGATAGACAATACAAATGTTGTCAACGACGATGCGGGTGCATTATCACTTGTTAACGGTGTTTACAGCCACTGGCAGCCACTCAGTTCGTCTTTCTCATTTATCATAGAACTTAATTCAAACAAACTTATATCATTCGAAGGAGAGGAAGGCGAGCCTGGACCGGTAAACAGCCGTTTCGAACAGCAGCCGACAACGTGGTATCAGGTGAAGATATTCAACCATCTGTTCCTCGGTATTGTTCAGGCCAACGAGGCAATCACAACTGTGACTAACTCGTACAATGCCGGTAAGGTGACAAAGAACGGTTACGACGCTGCCGTTGGTAAGGCACGCTTCCTTCGTGGTCTCGCATATCTTAAGCTTGTGCAGTTGTGGGGCGAGGTTCCAGTATTTACTGAGGAAGGCGGTAGCAAGACAGAGCGTCAGAGCATTGATGCGGTGTTCAATCAGATTGTAAGCGACCTTACTTCTGCCGAGTCACTTCTCAAGGACTACAACGGCGATCCACGCGTTCCTTCAAAGCAGGCTGCACAGGGAATCCTCGCACGTGCTTATCTCGTATGGGGTGACAATCCGCTCAGTCAGTCAGAAGTGGCTGCTATTGCTGAGACACAGACCGATCCAGCGTTTACAACTACTCCAAGCCGTCTTGAGAAGGCTGTTGAGTATGCCAATAAAGTTATAGCCAGCGGTTTGCTTGCTCTCGATGCCGACTACAACAAACTGTGGGGACGTGAGTATGAGAGCAACAAACGCGGCACCAACGAGCACCTCTTCACTATCGCACACGACGGCGACGAGTACGATGCTCAGGGTAACCACCAGACACACTGCTCTTGGACATTCCCATTCCAGAATGGCGAGAACGGAAGCGGTTATAACGAGAACCATACCGAGGTGGCTGACGACGACCTCTACGACGAATGGAATGCTGAGTATCCTAACGACAAGCGTCTTGCTGAGACTTACTTCACGTCGATTGTAAATCCAGAGGATCATCTCACTTACCACTATTACTCTCCAATCTACACTCCTGTCAACGGTAAGGGCGTGGACCAGAGCTATGAAGACTCTGAGAACCTGGAGATTACACACAACTCTGTGGACCGCATCGAGATTCGCTATGCTGAGGTATTGCTCACAAAGGCAGAGGCACTTGTACAGCTTGGCCGCAACTCTGAGGCTGCAGAACCATTCAACCAGCTCCGCAAGCGTGCAGGCATTGAGACTGTAAGTGCACCGACATTCGACCAGATTAAGCGTGAGTGGGACTATGAGTTCACATACGAGCAGTTCTCAGCCCTCAACTCTTATCGTTGGAAGGATCTTATCTCTTCTGTTAAGAAGGTGGCAAACTACAAGCACTTTGCTGATGACTGGAAGTCTAAGCTTACTTACACTGCACCACAGGAAGCATTCTTCACTAAGATTCACAATCATCTTCGTGCTAAGTATAACAATGTCCGCGGTAAGCACTATCGCCAGCCAATCCCAACAGGTTTATCAGGTGAGAGTCTCGGCATTGAACAGAACCCTGGATATTGATTTCCATAAGAGGGGACTTGTTCCTCTCCCTACTTTGAACAGTCCGAAAGTCATTTATTATAGAATGTAAGTACCATCGCACAACATTTTTTGTAGTGAGTTCTAATCTTGGTTAGCGTGGGCAGTGTTTGTCCGCGCTAATTTTTTTGTTGTGTGATGAGGCTTGTTTACGGAGCTGTTGGGCGAATTTTGAACGTCCAGACACTTAATTCTGTAGATTGGACGAACGTACCTTCTACGACCTTTCTATGGATATTCTACGGGTGTGCTACGGCTTTTCTACGGGTTTTCTATGGGTTTTCTACGGGTACAATCCGTAGAACACTCGGAGAACATCCGTAAAAGATGCGGAGAAAATCCGTAGAAGACCTTCGTCGGTCACGGAACAGACATTGTGAAGAGTGCTTTGCTGCATAAATTTAAGGTCCTGAGTGCTTGTTAATTTATAGTTGCAAATATAGCAATTTCTTGCTTTCGGGGCAAAGGTAAGCTCATGAATTTTTTTGTTCCCTTAATCTTGATTGTGAATTGTCTGTTACCAATTGTCAATTGAACATCTGTCCTAAATTCTTAAATCTCCGTGGTTTGTAGTCTTAACTCATAATTCTAAATTCTTAATTATCAGATTCTTCCTGCTTTCTGTACCTTGATTGTGGTACATGAATGCCATATAATAGGTATTTCACGTGTAGCCACATGTCCGTACCTTTGCAGCGTGATTCAGAATTATAGTTTAGAGACAACAAAAAATGATTTTGTTATGAAAAAAGAATTTGTATTTGTATTATTAGCGTTTTTAACGCTCGGGCTCGTTTCCTGCAACAGTAATGATGATGCTAAAGGCATAGTGATTGATGGTATTGACCTTTCAGACGATGTTGACTGCTGCTCTGCTGAGGAAGCGTTGCAGGTGTATAAGTTCCTTCAGACGGTTAAGATTGTTCCAGAGCTTTCAACAGTTGTTGACAACAAATATAACGTTTTTGCTTATACGCGTACAGGCACATTCCACAAAGGTTACAACGATATTTATTTCGTGGCTACTAAACGTTCAAGCGGTAACTATGTTCGCAACTTCGAAATCAAGAACGTGACACCACTTATGTACATGGTCAAGATGAACATGAGCCACAGCACACCAGTGTCACCGGTATTTGACCAGTTCGACGATTCGCGTCCTGCTCTCAGACATGGTTGGATTTCATTCCTGATGAACACGAGCGACGCAGGTTACTGGAACCTCTCTTACGATGTTGATGTACTCGGAACATCCGACAAGGTTAGCAACGTGTCAATTGATGTGAATGCGCTTCCAGAAGGACAGGATTGGTTGAAGAACTTCAAGTTGGGCGACGACACTTATTTTCTTTCACTCGTCAACGCAGACAAGTTCGCTACAGGAACAAATGAAATAAGTGTTTACGTGTCACGCAAGAACAATCCGATAACAATTCCTTACGGTCTTGCCGACAAGACGTTCACCATCGAAATCGACCCTCGCATGCCTGACATGGGCAACCATACTTCTCCCGGCAACACAACGCTGACACGACAGGACGACGGTTCGTACAAGGGTGTGATTAACCTCACGATGACAGGATTGTGGCGAATACATCTTACGGTTAAGGATGCTGACGGCAACGTGGTAGCCGGAGGCGACGACCTCAAGGACGGTTATAGTTCACTCTACTGGGATGTAACACTCTGATTAGATAAAGGAGAATAGATAGCTGGTTTTTAATGATTATTCAGTCGCAGGCTGCACATGTTTATGTAATGTGTTCGGTCTGCGGCTTATCTTAAACTTAGGACAACACGATGATACTTTCAATATTACTCTTATCAACTCTCGGCTATTCGCCTTCCGACTCGGTGGCTTCGCCGGCTCGCTCCATCGACGAGGTGGTGGTGGTGTCGGCACGTGCAGAGGGCGCACAGCGCTCGCCTAAGGGCATTACGGCTTCCATAGACGAACACCTTTCAGTTTTCCGCAATGTCAATCTCGTTCGCCGTGGCGCATACGCCTGGGAACCTGTGGTCAACAACATGGCTACCGAACGCGTGTCAACGACTATCGACGGCATGAAGATATTCTATGCTTGTACTGACAAGATGGACCCGGTGACGAGTTATGTGGAGAGTGCGAACCTTCAGAGCATCAGCCTTAATTCAGGTCTCAACGGCAATCCGCAGTCAACGGGTAACATTGGAGGTAGCGTGGATCTGAAGCTTCGTAAGGCCGGTTTCGGCAACGGGTTTAATGCAGGAGCATCTAAGGGCTTCGAGACTAACGGCAACGTGCAGGTGTATGAGGCCGACGCTGCATGGTCGGGCGAACGCTTCTATGTGAACGGCGGACTGTCGTATCGTCGTGCCGACAACTATAAGGAAGGCGGCGGTAGAGTGGTGGACTTCTCCCAGTTCAGGAAGGTGAATGCTTTCAGTAATACCGGCTTGCGGCTTTCGAACGGCGGTGTGCTGGAACATACTCTCATCTACGACCGTGCTTCCGATGTGGGCTATCCTGCCCTCAACATGGACGTGAGCAAGGCTGAGGCTGTCATCACCTCGCTTTCGTATCGACACACTTTCAGCGACTCGTGGCTTGAGGCATGGGACACCAAGGGGTACTATAACCACATTACTCACATCATGGACGACACTAAGCGTCCCGATGTGGAGATACATATGGATATGCCAGGCAAGAGTAGTACGGCTGGACTTTACAGCCTTCTCACGGCATCGACCGACGTACACCAGTTGCAGCTCAACTACGACCTCTATTACAACCGTCTGTTTGCCGACATGACGATGTATCCTGGCGGCGCAGCACCTATGTACATGGTGACTTGGCCCGACGTGGGAACTCTCAATACCGGCGCTGCACTTACCGATGTGGTGACTCTTGGTCGCGGACAGTCGCTCCGTCTGTCGGCAAAGGTGGCGCAGCAGTGGCAGAAGCTTAACGACGAGGAGGGCTATCATGCGCTCCGAGTGTTCTTCCCGGGCATGAAAGACAGCTACTATCAGACTACGGGTCGTGTTGCTGCGCAGTATGCGTGGGAGAGCTCGAAGGTACGTCTTACTGCCGGAGCAGGATGGGGAAGTCGCGCGCCGACGGTGACGGAGGCTTACGGCTATTATCTCAACAATACGTTCGACCAGTATGACTATATTGGTAATCCGAGGCTGAAAAACGAGAGTGCTACCGAGGTGAATGCTTCCGTGCGCTGGCAGCCGGGGGGCGGACTGACGCTTACTGCTGACGCAAATGCATTCCTGTTCAGCAACTATATCATCGGTCAGTTTGAGCGCAGGCTTAGTGCCATGACCGTCGGGGCTGAGGGCGTGAAGGTGTATGGTAACCTCAGTCATGCTACTATCATCAACACTTCGGTTGAGGCTGACTGGCAGTTGTCTCGCTCTTTGCGCTGGCACGGACGACTGACTTGGGCTTCTGGTCGCGATGATGAGAACGACCCTCTGCCGCTCATCTCGCCTGTAGCATACAGGACTGGTATAGATTTCAGCGCAGGTCGCTGGACGGCTCAGGTGCTGGTGGAAGGTAACGGCACGCAGACACACTTTGGCGAGAAGTACGGCGAGACGCGTACCGATGCCTATACCGTGGCAGGCTTGAACGGCCAGTACCACATTCCGCTCAAGACATCGTCGCTAACTCTGCGTGCAGGTGTGGAGAACCTCTTCGACAAGCGTTACACATCCTATTCCGACTGGCGCGACATTCCGCAGAAGGGACGCAACGTGTATGCAAGCTTAGTGTGGACTCTGTAAGTGGCACATACCATCAATATGGTACATGAATGCCATACCAAGGGTATTGGGCGGTAGGTACAATCATCGTACCTTTGCATCGTCAAACAATTAAAACAGTCAAGGATATGAAACAGATTTTATCATTTATCATAGTATTGGTGTTAGGCGCGGCTACGGCTACCGCCGCAACAACAGAGGGTGACGCGGTAATTACAGTCAAGACAAGCAAAGCAGGCAAGACATTGGTCGAGGCGTGGGCGGAAGCTTATCGCGCGGTACGTCCGGGTGTGGACATTCGTGTGGTTACGGGCAAGACAAAGGAGGCTGACCTCACGTTGACAAGTGTCGCTACTGCCGATGCCAAGGTAGTGCACGTAGGGCGATACGCTCTTCTACCGGTAACATCTGCCGCTAACCCTCTGCGCGCCGATATCGAGAAGCGTACATGGTCGGCTCGTGACTTGCGTCGTCTTTTCTTCACTGACGAGGAGGAAGATGAGGATATCGATGCCGGTAAGAGTGCAAAGGAGAAGCTTGCTGACAAGTTGAACGTCGTTACTGGCAGCCACAGCACAAGCTGGACACCGGCGTTGGCTGCATATTTCGGCCGCACGAAGGACGAGGTTAAGGGCAGCAAGGTGGCTGGAGATGACTACTATCTGCTTAGTGCCATTGAGGACGATCCTGCCTCAGTCACAGTCTCTTCGCTCACTTTCCTCTACGACCTTAACTCTCGCTCACTTCGCCAGGAGATTTCGCTGTTGCCTCTCAACGTTAAAAAGGAGCAGAATGCCGCACTTGGCAACCTCGACAGCGCCTTGGATGTCTTGGAGCGTCAGCATATAGATGCCATACCAGTTGAGTATATAGGTCTTACGGCTACACACGTTAGTGCCGACATAGACGACTTCCTTGAGTGGGTGGTAAGTGACGGACAGCAGTATAATCATTCGAAAGGTTTCCTTCGTCTTGATGAACGTGAGGCGAAGCAACAAATAAAGGTACTTGCAAACAGATAGTTGGGAAATAAATTCTTTGTAAGAAAAATCGGGACTTAATGATGGAAAAAGAAAGTAGAAAGACAAGGTTTGAAGGGCGACAATTCATTGTTTGGATTGCCGCTCTTGTTATAGGCTCGCTATTGGGGCTTACGCGTGTGGAATGGCTCAACGGCATGTTCCGCTTCGTGGCGGAGGCTTACACGCGCCTGTTCCAGTTCGTGGCGGTGCCAACCATAGCTCTGGCTGTGGTGACTACGCTTGCCTCGCTGGGAGGCAAGAGGGAGGCAGGGCGCATCTTCCTCCACACGCTCACGTGGACACTTCTCACCACCGTTGCGGCTGCATCGGTAGGATTGCTGCTCTATGTCGTTGTGCAGCCAGAGAACCTTCCGCTTGAATCGATAGCTGCAGCGCAGGGCGATGTGCCAGAGAACCTCGGCACATTGTCGTATTACGACCACATTCTCAGCGTCATTCCTAATAATGTCATTGAACCTTTTGCGCGTGGCAATGTGCTTAGCATCTTGCTCATTGCCGCTGCCGTGGGACTTGCGTTGGCATTTATGCCGTCCACAGATGAGACAAAGGTGGTGGAGAAGGGATTGCTGGGACTGCAGCAGATACTCTACGCCCTTATTCGTGCCCTGATATGGGCATTGCCGCTCGGCATCGTGGCTTTTGCTGCGCAGTTGTCGGCACAGATTGAGGCCGGAGTTATCGTAGGCTCCCTCGGCAAGTATGTGGCAGTAATTCTCGGAGGCAACCTGATACAGTTCTTCATCGTGCTTCCTTTGTTTCTCGTCGTACGTGGACTCAATCCGCTGAAGGTGCTGAGGGCCATGTCGCCAGCCGTACTGATGGCGTTGTTCACCAAGAGTTCGGCAGCCACTCTGCCCGTCACTCTGCAGTCGGCCGAGGAACGCTTGAATGTGAATCCAGACGTGTCACGTTTCGTGCTTCCTATATGTACCACTATCAACATGAACGGATGTGCAGCATTCATACTCGTCACTTCGCTCTTTGTCATGCAGAATGGCGGCACGGTGCTGACGCTTCCTGCCATGCTCTTGTGGCTGCTCATAGCAGTCGTGTCGGCAGTCGGCAACGCAGGCGTACCTATGGGATGCTACTTCCTCACTCTCTCGCTTATGGCGGGTGTCGGTGCTCCTGTCGGAATCATGGGCATCATCCTGCCTATCTTCACTATCATCGACATGGTTGAGACGGCTGAGAACGTTTGGAGCGATTCGTGCGTGTGCGCCATCGTGAATCGTCAGGGACAGCACAACACAAAATAATAACTTCATCATGATTATAGTTTCCAACGAGGATTATGTGGTTACGACAAATGCTGTTAGTCACAAATGATTAAGGCGTTAATTATTCAAATTGTGTAACAGAATTAACAACAGTGATGTGACGGTTATAGGGTGGTTGTGCCATCCTATAACTTTTTTTTATTTCTCTAAAAAGAAGTTATTATACGTATTATGTTTTTTGTAGGAAAAAAAGCATTTTTCTTTATGGCATTCTGTTAGCGAATCCGGAAATTTTCCTAAATTTGCCGCCGATAAAAGACTCTTCATGGCATGTTGTAATCTAATTATTTGTGATGTTAGTCATTACGCATGTCAGAAGTCTTGGATGAGATGAAGAAAGGACTGAAATACAGAGGAGAATGTGCTTCGCATCTGTGCAGTGAGATATCACCTCTTTATTTCGAGAGTTTAGTCAATATGAGTCTTATCTGAGTAACGTAGAACAATAGTAGAAACAGATGAAGAATAAGGTTATTTTATTTGTTGTTATGATGGTGTGTGCCATAGTGGCACATGCCCAGTTCCTCAGACCCGTAAGTGTGACTACCGACTTCAAGGAGGTGTCGGCTACTGAGGGCGAGTTGTCGTTCGTGATGACCATCAAGTCTGGTTGGCACGTGTACGGCACGAAGGTGGTGAATGACGGTCCTACGCCTACCACTATTAAGGTGGAGCATATTAGCGGCGCTCAGCTTAGCGGTGCGCTGAAGTCAACGACAGAGCCTCTGAAGAGGTATGAGGACATGTTCGGCACCGATGTGTATTATCATGAGAATAGCGTCCGCTTTGTGCAGATGGTGAAACTGCTCGGAGGCAAGTATTCTTTTGACGGCTTCCTCGAGTATGGCGCATGCAATGACGAGAACTGCATTCCGCCTACAAGCGTCGATTTCTCATACAGCGGCGAGGTGGCTGCTCCTAAACAGCAGGAGAAGGCTGCCGTGCAGCCTGATGCACCAGCAGAGGAATCTGTGGTGGAGACAAATGAAGAGCCGTCGGCTGTCAGTGATACCGCCGATACGGCTGCAGTTGCCGACGTTAATGCCGGTGACTTGTGGGCACCTGTGACGGAACAGCTGAAGAAGCTTGACGACGGCAGTCTGGCCACGGCTACGGACAATCCTCTCTGGTACGTGTTTGTACTCGGCTTTCTTGGCGGATTGGTAGCCCTCGTCACTCCGTGCGTGTGGCCAATCATCCCTATGACGGTCAGTTTCTTCCTGAAGCGCGGAACGACCAAAAAGTCGTCAGCCGAGGAATTGGCTGCTGCCAAGCGCAGAGGCCGTCGCGACGCATTCATCTACGGTGCTTCGATTGTAGTAATATATGTTGCTCTCGGACTCGCAGTTACAGGAGTGTTTGGAGCGAGTGCCCTCAACTCTCTTGCCACTAACGCCGTGTTCAACATCATCTTCTTCCTTATGCTTTTGCTCTTCGGCGCTTCTTTCATCGGAGGCTTTGAACTGACTCTCCCGGCAAAGTGGACAAGCGCGGTTGACGATAAGGCCAACAGCACGAGCGGTTTGCTGAGCATCTTCCTCATGGCATTCACCCTTGTGCTTGTCAGCTTCTCATGCACAGGACCTATCATCGGATTCCTGCTTGTCGAGATGGTTACGTCTTCAAGCATCATTGCACCTACGTTCGGAATGCTCGGCTTCTCCCTTGCACTCGCTTTGCCGTTCACTCTCTTTGCCCTCTTCCCTACGATGCTCAAGTCGGCACCTAAGAGCGGTGGATGGATGAATGTGGTGAAGGTGACCCTCGGTTTTGTCGAACTTGCCTTTTCGCTCAAGTTCTTCTCTGTCGCCGACCTTGCTTATGGATGGGGACTGCTCGACCGTGAGACGTTCCTTGCACTCTGGATAGTGCTTTTCGCACTTCTCGGATGCTACCTTATCGGTTGGGTTCGTTTTCCTCACGACGAGGAAGAGTATGACGAGAATGGTAATGTGGTGGTTCATGCAAAGACAAGCGTGCCGCGTTTCTTCATGGCACTGGTGTCATTAGCCTTTGCCGTGTATATGGTACCGGGACTCTGGGGTGCTCCGTTGAAGGCTGTCAGCGCCTTTGCTCCGCCAATGAAGACACAGGACTTCAATCTCGTCGAGGCAAAGGAAGTAAAGCCTATGTTTACCGATTATGAGGAAGGCATGGCCTATGCAGCTGCACACGGCAAGCCTGTCATGATAGACTTCACCGGATATGGTTGCGTGAATTGCCGTAAGATGGAGGCAGCGGTGTTTACCGACGCTACCGTCAGCGACATAATGACAAATGACTATGTTCTCATCCAGTTGTATGTTGATGACAAGACGGCTCTGCCTTCACCTATCGAAGTTGACGACAACGGCGAGAAGCGTAAGTTGCGTACAGTAGGTGACAATTGGAGCTACTTGCAGTCAACTAAGTTCGGTGCGACGGCTCAGCCTTTCTATGTCCTTCTCGACGGCGCGGGCAATCCTCTCAACAAGTCTTATTCTTATGATGAGGATGTGGATAAGTTCCTTGATTGGCTAAGGGAAGGATTGCGGAACATGAATCGCTGATACAGGACGAAGGATATAACTCGTCTTTCTGTTGACATATTTCGTCGTGGTGAAGAGACTCCTTTTCATCACGATGATTTTTTTGTTGATTGTTTTGTGCTTTCCGTAGTCCTCAATCTTAATTCTTTACCGTAGCAGATAAATGTTTTCTATGGGTCTTCTACGGCTTTTCTTTGCATTTTCTCCGCATTTCTACGGATCGTACCCGTAGAAAACCCGTAGGCGACCCGTAAGAAACCCGTAAGTCATCCGTAGGGAATGCGTAGAAGCCCCGTTCCTGTCATGGTGCTGACGAGATTGACAGTGCTTTGTCCTGGTACTCGGAGAGTCACCGTGTTTGTGTATTTCCATTTGCAAATATAGTGATTTTTTGTTACACAAGTATATGGTTTGAATATTTTCGCAAGTAAAGCGTTAGCGATACT
>JAFSSN010000126.1 GCA_017450985.1 Bacteroidaceae bacterium | reverse complement strand
ATCCACTTGGAGGAGAAACTGACAGCAGGCACAAGTGCGGAGCGCAGTTTGAGCGGAGCATAGCCCACAGCATGCTGCACGGCATGGCCACATTCGTGTGCAGCCACTGCAGCAGCAGCCACACTGCGCTGCTCGAACACAGGCTCAGAGAGGTTGACGGTCTTGTTAGACGGGTTGTAGTGGTCGGTGAGTTGTCCATCAACGGATATGACATCAACATCGTAGATGCCGTTGTCGTGGAGCATCTTCTCTGCCACTTCTCTGCCTGAGAGAGGCAGCGAGACTTCGCTATATTTCTTGAACTTGAGTTCGAGCGACTTCTGTACGAGCCAGCTCACGAGAGTGATGATGCCGAAAAGGCCGTAAATGAGATATTGGGAACTGATTGCGTAGTCCATGTTGTAATATTGGTTACTGGTGACGGGTTACGGGTTACAGATATGTAAAGAGCAGGGGAATACGAGATTCTCCTGCCCTTACTGAAGTGCCGCCCTGATTAGTATGATGTACGCTGCGTAGCAGCATAGTTGATCTTCAGAGCGTAAGCACGACGCAGTGCCTGCTTGATGTCGGCAATGACACCCATACGGGTATTGGCATCAGCCTTGATAGAGACGGTCATCTGTCCCTGATCGGATTCCGACATAGCGGAGCGCTCGTTGACGATATAGTTCTCTATCTCGCTAACCTCTGCGAAAGCATCATCAAGCTGAATACGTGTCTCGGCACCATACTGTTTGCGGAACTCCTCGGTGGGTGTACCGACGTAGATATAGCGCACGAGCGACTTCTTCTCCATCTTGGTAAGTTCGGTAGCCTGCGGCACGGTGAAACGCACCTTGTAGCTGACCTCCTTCATAGAAGTAACGGTCATGAAGAAGAACAAGAGCATGAAGATGATATCGGGGAGTGACGACGTGTTGAGCGCCGGCATCTCTTTCTTTTCATTACGACGAATCTTTGCCATTACTTGTTCCCTCCATAGTTTTTAGGCTCAGCCTCGGAAATCTTTTGGGGGTAGATCTTTTGGATTACCTTCTGCACTTCCTCGTCGAGCTCATTGAAACTCTTGTGACAATACTTCTGAGCACATTCCTCACGCAGTTCGTTGTATGCAGCGACAAGTTCGTTTTGCACATCAAGATATGCCTGATACTGTGTATCTACGTCGTTCTGCACGGAAATAACGTGGTCGGGAGTATAAGCCACCATACCAAACGGCGCACCAAAATCCTCGGTATAAACCTTCGGAAGACTGGGGTCGTCATTGGGGTTCTGTATGAACTCCTTGGCTTTCTCTTTCAGTTGTCTTACATTCATTTCCTGACCTTGCACAAGCAACTGGTTCATAGAATTGATTTTCACCACGAACAAGTTACGCTTGTTGATATCGGTGTCCTCTATCTTCTGGTCTGGCGGAATAGGAGCAGGGAGACGACGTGCGAGACCCTGACTTACATCCATCGAGGTAGTCACCAGGAAGAATATAAGCAACAGGAAAGAGATGTCAGCCATTGAGCTGGCATTCAATGCCGGAACTTTCTTCTTTCCTCCTGCCATAGTCGTTTACTTTTTAATGCGTGTATAAATAGCACCCCAGCAGATGGTGCAGATAACACCACAGAGCAGGATGTAGGTCATGTACATAATAGCGTCTGACATCTGAGCCATAGCGCCTACATTGTCAGTTCCTTCGTAACCGATGATATGCATCTCTTCGGGGCTACCGAGGAACCAGCAGACAACAGCAACAAGTACGAAGCCGCAAACAACACCGAGTGTAGCGAGGGCTTTCTTCTTGTTTTGTTTGAATTTCAGTGTGAAACTTGCAATAACTGCATAGATGGTAACGCAGATTGCGAATGCAAGCAGTATATAGTTCCAGTTGAGGAAGAGACCGGTGAAGACAGGCACATCGAGTATGTCGCCTGCAACCTCCAACCCCATAGCCTCATTACCTCCGGCATAGAACATGACGGAGACCACGACTCCGACTGCGAGCAGCACCCAGAGAGTGATTTTAGGGATTAAATTCAGATTTTTCATTGCAGTGTCAATTTATTTGTTTAACGTTTAATGTTGAATGTTTAACGTTGCCTTGAGCACGGCAATTATTTCTTCTGAGTTTTGTCGTATTCAACCACGAGGTCAAGAAGCGAGATAGAAGCGTCTTCCATTTCGTTTACCAGACCTTCAACGAGTGAGAGGATGTAGTGGTAGAAGATTTGAAGTACGATAGCGATGATAAGACCGAGCAGAGTGGTCAACAGAGCGACCTTGATACCACCGGCAACAACGGTAGCGGAGATATCACCTACTTGCTGAATCTTATCGAATGCCTCGATCATACCGATGATGGTACCCAAGAATCCGAGAGACGGAGCGATAGCGATGAAGAGGGT
>JAFSSN010000125.1 GCA_017450985.1 Bacteroidaceae bacterium | reverse complement strand
CCGTAGGCAAGCTGGAACCACGTTGAGAGTGCGCCCATTGAGAAGCCGCCGTAGGCACGATGACTGCGCGAACGCGTCACGGCTATGCTGTCGCGTCCTTCGAGATACGTGTTGTAGGCATTCTCGACCGAAGGAATGAGGTCGTTCTGAAACTCCGTGTGGAAGTTGCGTGTCCTCGCAATGGCGTCCTGCATACCGTTCGAACCTATGTTCTCGTCATCGTCGTAGAATGTAGGCGTCACCACGATGATAGGTCTCATCTTCCCGGCTGCAATGAGGTGGTCGAGCACCTGACGCAGCGGCAGCCAGTCCTGTGGAGGCATGAGGAACGACGTGGTGTTGTCGCCGCCTCCGTGCATAAGGTACAGCACGTCGTACTTAGTCTTCTTGTCTGCGGCGTTATAGTTGTAGGGAAGATACACCCTTGCGTGCTTCTTCAGCGTCTTTCCGTTGGCGTGTGTTTCGTAGAAGAACTCCTCAATAGTCCCCTGCTTTTTTGCAGGCTGACGTATCAAGTCGGGTATTAGCATAATCTGTTTGGTTGATTTTCCAAACTCAGCGTCCGCTGTCTGGGCAAAGCACGAAGCAGATGCGAGTAAAGCAGTAGCAATGATTGACAAAGATTTTTTTAGCATAAAAATTAGATTTTTGATTAAAGTAAATATACGCCTTTACCGCCATGGTTGAGTCGATAACGGCATTGTCGATGCAAAAATAGGCATAACGTTTTGTATATGCAACATGTCGGTAGAATATTTTTCCGAGCAGACAGCCTTATCGTTGATGGCTGCGTGGCGGAAACGAAAAAGAGGAATACGATGCCTGACCGTATTCCTCTTGTGCATTTATGCTGAAGCGAATGTTACTTCACCTCCCAAATGTCGTTAGTCTCGAGAAGCTCAGCGAAGTTGTGATACTTCTTTGCAGCCTTAACCTCCTCAATCTGTGCCGTAACACAGTCGTCGTAGGTTGGGGCATCGACGTCGCGAATGACGCCGAGGGCTACTGGCCACTCCATTTCTGCAAGCTTGAGCTGGAGAGTGTTGTCCTCGCACTTTGCGTCGTGAACGAGAACGTCAGCCTCTGTATAGCCGTCCTCACCGAGTTTCACAGCCTTCACGCCGAAGCCTTCCTGAACGATACCGTACTCGTTGTTCTCGCCGAAGAGCATCTTCTCGCCGTGCTTGAGATAGATAGCGTTCTTGGCGCGTCCCTCCTTGCTGTAAACAGCGTCGTGAGTACCGTTGTTGAAGATTACGCAGTTCTGTAGAATCTCACACACAGCAGCACCCTTGTGGTTGTATGCAGCCTTGAGGATATCAACCGTACCCGGAGCATCAGTGGCAACGGCACGTGCGAAGAAGTGGCCGCGTGCGCCGAAGCAAAGCTCTGCAGGACGGAATGGGTCTTCAACAGTTCCGTAAGGTGAAGACTTACTTACGAATCCGCGTGGGGAAGTAGGAGAGTACTGTCCCTTGGTAAGTCCGTAGATACGGTTGTTGAGGAGAATCATGTTCAAGTTGATGTTACGACGGTTTGCGTGGATGAAGTGGTTACCGCCGATAGCGAGACCGTCGCCGTCGCCGCTCACCTGCCATACTGTGAGGTCAGGGTTGGCAACCTTAGCACCTGTAGCGATGGCAGCAGCACGTCCGTGGATGGTGTTCATGCCGTATGTAGCCATGTAGTGTGGCAGACGTGATGAACAACCGATACCAGATATTACGGCAGTGTTCCATGGGTCAACACCAATCTCTGCCATTGCCTTGTGAAGTGATGCGAGGAAGAAGTGGTCACCGCATCCAGGACACCATCTTGGCTGTCCTTTCTTAAAGTCTGAAGCTTGATAAGCCATAAGTTAATGTCCTTTCTTTTTATTTGTTAATGATGTTATTGAATGATTCGGTGAGTTCTGCAACCACGAAAGGCTGTCCCTTAACCTGGTTGAACTGATATGGAACGAAGCCGTCCACCTTCATGCGGAGCCATCCTGCAAGCTGTCCCATGTTCTGCTCGGCAACCACAACCTTCTTGTACTTCTTCAGTACTGCAGCCGTGTTGGCAGGCAGAGGGTTGATGAACTTGAACTGAGCGAGGGCAACCTTCTTGCCGGCTGCACGCATCTCGTCCATTGCAGCGTGGAGGTGTCCGTATGTACCGCCGAAGCCTACGATGAGGAGGTCGGCATCGTCAGCATCGCCTTCCACTTCGAGGTCTGGCACAGGAATCTTGTCAATCTTAGCCTGACGCAGACGCGTCATGAGGTCGTGGTTCTCAGGGTCGGTAGAGATGGCACCCGTCTTGTTGTCCTTCTCCAGTCCACCGAGGATGTGCTGGAAGCCTTCACGACCAGGTATGGCCCAATAGCGGACGCCGGTTTCCGGGTTGCGGAGGTAAGGTGCCCACTGACCGCGGAGT
>JAFSSN010000124.1 GCA_017450985.1 Bacteroidaceae bacterium | reverse complement strand
CATGAAAAAACTCTCCTCACGGCAGAAAAGCCATAGGGAGAGTAAAGTCTTTATATAGGGTATATATTATCAGAGAGAGTACAAAAAATATCGGAAACACCAAATTTCCACTGGATTTTATGCACTATATCTGTACTATTTCTCATTTGCATACTGCAAAGATATGAAAAATAATCCAAAAAGAGCTATTGGTATCCGCCCTAACTTTGCAGCGATGAATAGTTTGATTAAAAACTTTCATCGCTGCAAAGTTAGGGCGGACACCAATAATTCCTAATAAAGGAGCACCGCTCAATATTGGCGGTGCTCCTTTTCGAGTAAGTCTGTACCTAAAATTCTTTAGTTTATGATTTTCTGTACAGAAGTCTGCCCGTCAGCATACTTGGTCTTCACAATATAGGCGCCTTTCGGCAGTCCTCTCAAGTAAGAGTTTGTGAAGGTGTCTGCCGTATTGTTGATACGCCGAACTAACGCACCGCTTGCATCGTAGATGCAGATGCTTTCAATTTGATTTCCACTTGTGAGGTTTCTCACAGGTGTGGCTTGGCTGAGTTGAAGCATGTGAGGTTTGTCAATGCTTCCCATCTGGGCATCAGCAACGAAGGTTTGCTTTTGTGTCAGGAGATATTCGCCATCGTCAGTCTGAACAACAAATTGGAGCAGTTCTGTCTGTCCGCTTTGTCCGCCAATGGTAAGGAAGTGCGTGTCATCAATGACAGCCTTGCTTGATAATCCTCTGAGTTCGTCTCCTGCAAATACGCTGACTTGTGCATTGCTTATGCGCCTTGAGCCATCCATTACAACGGCAATCATTGTCATGTTGCTCTCGCACGGAACCACTTCTGTTTCTTCTTCGCTTGACTGCCGTGCTTTTGCATACTTGGCTTTGATGTTCGTCCTGCCGCTCATGCTGGGCTTAGGATAGCGGAAAGTCTTGGCATTTCCAGTGTTGCTGTACATATAGCCTTCGCCCGGTTGCATGGCAGTGAGGGTGCCCACCCATTCGCCTCCGGTATAGAGTGCGAAACTGGTTTGGCTCTTCACCATGTCGCCTTCGTTAGGTTGAGCATCAGCAAATGCAGCATTCAGTGAGTTGGACGCTTGGCAGGGATAGCCAATCCACGACCAGCCCTTGGCGAGATTGATATCTATCGTGCTGGGATCAGTGGGCTCACCAACGAATGTCTGGACGTATGGCTCTGACGACTGAAGTTTGTACATCTTGTTGTTTTCGAGCCTTGAGAGCGGTCCTTGCCAGTCGATGAGTGTAGCATTGCCGTCTGTGAGGGTATGGATGGCATGGCGTGATTCTTTGAAGATGATGTCCATATTGTTCACTTTAGGCTCGGCATAGATGGAGAACCATTTCCAGGCAGCCTTGTCGAGTGAGAGGTCTTGTTCAATCTCGTTCAGCGGTGTGAATACCACTGGGTTCGTCAGTGTGCCGACTGCCTTGTCGGGTTCAAACGAATTGGCTGCTGTGTTGGACACATCTACTGAAGCATAAATCTGTCCAGTGCTTGCATCGTATGCTTTATAAGTGAGAGGTGCTTCTTCGTCTCCAAAGATGTTCATCATCACATAGTAGGCATCATACCTGCTGAAATACTGCGGCTGAGCAATACCGACACAGTCATTGCCCCGGAACGCAGCCACCATGTCGCGTGGGTCGTTGCTGATAACGCCATTGACAACAAGCTGTCCAACCACATTCATGGTGTATTCGCCCGGAACGGCCTGCCAGTTTGGTGTGCTGCCTTCAGAAGAAACAGCGAGGCGGAGTGGTTCGGGAATGCCTTGCATACCTGTGAGGAATACCGTGGCATCGTAAGAGCCTATGGAAAGGGCATCGGACACCGTGAAGTTAATCGACTTTTTCTCGAGTGGTGAGAGTGTGCCGCCCGCTTCGTCTGCTGTGAGCCATGAAGGCAGGTTGCTGAGACTCCACGTTTCAGTTTGTGCACCCTTATTCTCGATGTCCACACTGAATGTCGTCTCGGTCTGTCCATACTTGCTGACAGCCATTTCGTTGACAGCCCAGCGCAGATTGTTTTGCTGCACATAAACAAGCCAAGTAACAGGTAGGGCAGTGTTGCCGTTTGCATCGCGTACGTTCTTTGCCGTGATGTAGATTTGGCAACCTTCTGTCTTGTAAGGCTCTTCAGTGAGGTCTATCTTGATTTGACGTTCACTTGCTACAAAACTGAACGCTACGTTGGTCATAGTGGGAGCAACCTTGAGAGGCGGTGCACCCTGAGAGGTGAGCTCTGTATCAGCAGGACTTCCTTTGTCGTTGAAGTTCCAAATGTTGTAGTCCTCAGTTACTGCTTCTGTGGTGCTACTGGTTGTAACAATCTGCTGATATTCGTCAAGTTGCTGGCGCTCCATGGGGTAGTATGCCACGAGGCCGTCCGAATTTGGTGCAACCCGGTTGTGCATGTTTTCACGAATGATTTCGATGGAGCGGCGTCCTTTCCAGAGGCGCACCTCGTCAATGGCTCCGTTCAGGAACTGGGAGAAACCGCCCGTTCCCGTTTCTTCGTCATAATACATGTTTCCACCCATGTGGAGCAACTGTCCTGAAAGCACGGGCAGGCTGGTGGCTGCCTCTTGGATATGCGGCTGTCCGTCGAGATAGACCACACCGCTTCCCTTGGTGCTCTTCAGCACATTGAATGCGAGGTGGTGCCACTGTCCGTCGCGCAGGTCATGAGGCTGCGTTGATTTGAAAGTCTGGAGTGCTTCGCCATTCCTGTTGAGAAGAGCGAGGGCAAGTTGTCCACTTTCATCCAGTCGGATATCAAATTCCTCTGTGGCGAGGATGGTTGCCGTACCTGCTTGCTTGGTTTCAGCCTTGAACCAAGCTTCAAGCATGTAGTCTTCATAGTTTTGGGTGTTGAGTTCAGCAATGTAGGCTGATGCTCCGTTCTTGCCATCGAGGTTGAGTACATAGTTCTCGCCATTGACCCACCATGCGTTTTGTGAAGGCAATGTGAGGTTGCGTGCGCGTGCGTTGTCAGCGGCCATGTCGCCGTGTCCTTCGCTCATCGGCCAGTAGCTCAATATTCCGTCGGTGTATTGGTTCTTTGAGGAATACATGTCGCCTTGAGCCTCGCTGATGCTGCGTGCTTTGTTCCAGATGGCAAGTTCCTGCACCTTGGCTATGATACCGTTTCCGCCGAGAGCGATGGGGCCGTTGCCGTCGTAGGTCGAAATCTGCTCATTGCTCAGGAGCGTAACGGTCGAAGCGTCTTCTGCGTATGCAGCATTCAGGGTAGGAACGTCTGTCGATGTGTTGAGGCTTACGTTCAGGTAGATCCACTTGTTCTTGGGCAGTGCGGCTACTGAAGTCTTCTTGTCGCCCAGCACGCTGACGGCGAGTTTGCCGTTCTCTATGTCGAGTGCAAAACCTGCAGCGGCAGTGCCGTGATGAAGCAAGCGTCCGTCTGCTGAGTAGTTCAGCCACATACTTGTGGTGAACGACTTGTCAGTCAAGTCGATTGTGGCATCTGTCTTGGCTGTGTTATCGCCGCTTAGGTTCAATGCCACGTTGTGTGCAACTTTCGAGTCGTTCAGGATACCTGCCACGGTAAAGTTGTCCACACTGTTAAGTATGGAATTCTGTATGTCCTCGTTGAACGTAATAGAGATGTTGTCTCCACTGCGGAGTATGCCGCTTGCGGGTGAAGGCGTTGCGATGAGTTGCGGGCGGCTCATGTCGCGCACGATTTCCACTTCTTCGCTTTCGTTGTACACATCTCCGTAGCCACACATCGTGATGGCGCGGAAAATGTATGTCTTGTCGGCAAAGCGGGTCTCATCGGCAAAGTCGATGGTATAGTCAAGTGTATTAGTGCCTGTCAATGGCGGCATGATCTTCAGGTTTGGATCATTGGCCAGCAGAGCAGAGTCCTTTACATATTCCTGCAAGGTGGTGAAGTCTGCATCGTTCAGCGATCTGTATTGCAGTTTGATGCCGCGGAGTGTTGCCATTGAGTAGTTATACCCACTGATACTCATCTTCACTTTCGTGTCCATAGTCGAAGTGTTTATCAGCCTTTGGCTTGCTGCCAAGCGCACTTCAGAGCACGAAGGTTGGAAGAACGCAGAAATCTCTGTCGTGTCGGCAATTTCGGGGAATACCCCCGTGTTGTCCGTTTGACACTGCGACGAAATGCGCAACTTCACGTTTTCGTAGTTCATCACGGCGGGGTTAGATTGCTCAACGGTCATCGTCTTATACAGTGTCTCGCCGGCAGGCACAAGGATTGAGCGTCCTTTGTTGATATTGACACCATCCATGAGCACCACGAGCCCATCGGGATTCGAAGTGTCGATGACGTTAAGGTTGTACCAGCAATATTCTTTCGTGTCGGAATTGTTGAAGATCTTGACTTGGAACGTACCTTTTCCGCCTGCAGGAATGCCCGTGATGAGTGGATTCTGAGCCTCAATTTCAGGCTTTTCTACCTGAATGGTCTTTTGCATGATGACAGTTCCAGGCATGAAGTACTCCGTCTGCACCTCATCTTCGTATGGGCAGGAGGTTGCTCCGGCGCGTGTGTAGAATATCGGACCATATCCATCGGGTGCATCGAATACGTCAACGCTCAGATAGTCGTCGGGGCCACTCTCTACCAGTGAGTAGGCAATGGTAGATGAAGTGGAAGTGTCCCAAACCCATGATTCTTGCAGGGAGTTGCCGAGAGTCTCCATTATTTCAAAACCAATACCAACACCCGAACAGCGTGCTCCCGATTCAACACCTATGGTAATGTTGAGTTCCTCTGTCAAGTGATAGGAATGAGTGTAGCCTTTCTCGTTAGTAGTGGAAGCGCTGATTGCTGAACCGCCATCGAAGGAGTGGTTCTCCTTGAGGTATGTGTCGCGGTTCTGGATGGCAGTTACTTTGGCCTCCTCATTGGCTTCAAGCACTTTTTCCCACTTCTTGATTTGCTGATTGTAGAAGTTCACCATGTCCTGGAAGTCCCTCGTCTTGTAGTCTTCCGGCAAGATCATGGTGTAGGAAGGACCTTGATAAATACCCGTTGTGTTGTCATTGAAGCTGATGGCTTTATCACCCCAAATGTCTTTGTCGTTATTGCTCGTGCCGAACTTTGGATCTTCCTCCGTGAGTGTGGTTACGTAGATCGGTTCAGCACCAGCCAAAGGCTTAGAAATGCCGCTTGTTGAACTTACGCGCTGCAAAAGGTTGTTACGCAGTTCTATGAAGTTGGGTATGAGTACTTCTTTCACGTAGTTCTGTGTGTAAACAAAACCAGTGGTAAACTTCTCTCCAACCGCCAGTGCTTCGTCCATCTTCAGTTCGGGCTGATTGGTCGTTTCGTCCCAATAGATGTCCACAGCATTTGAGGCACCGAAAATCAAGTTCTTAGCGCTACCGATGAAAAGGTCGCCAACGTCGCCCACAAAGTCAGGCTCGGCGCTAGTGGAGATGTCGCGCGTGGTAGAGGTACTCGTTATCCAGTCGTGACCGGTATTGAAGTTGAACGAAATTTCTGTACCTTGTGTAACGGTGGCCTTATTCTCGATGTCCTGTATCACCATGAAGCCCACGCCTGTAGCCGTTGAAGTTTTAATACCTGCGTAAATCTTTGCTTGGGTGTTAGAGTTGATGTTCAGGTTGTATTCAAGGCTCTTAGTGGTTGTCGAAACGGAGCCTTGAGTAAATGTGGCATAAGAGTTCGAACCCGGTGGGTCGCGAAGAATCATAGTGATTTCGTCGGGACCTTGGGTAACAAAGTTGTAGCCTGTGGGCAGCGCGCCCAGCACGATGGCTTGGAATGTGCCGTTCTGGCTCCAGGGTACTTCAACACCTGCATTGTTGTAAGAAATAGACAGACCTCGCGTGTAGGGCGCCTGTATGTTAGGATAGCCCACTGTGAACTGATAGACGGCCTTGCCATCATCGCCCAGTTCGAAGGCATCGTCTTTCATCTCATGGATAGTACCATCGTGGTAGACGGAGGTGGTGTGGGCAAATTGGTTCTTGATCGTTACTTGGCTTCCTGAAAGTGGCACTAAGTCCGTAACAGGCTCTGCGCCGTCCTTGTTTACGTATTCCTCGTAGGCATAGATGCTGTATTGGTATGTGCCTAACTCCTCATAGACGGGATAGCCGAACGTATAGCCGCTGCCCGGTTCATAGATGGTTACATCGTGCTTGTTGCCTTTAAGGTCTTTGACGGTATATTTAGGTATGCCGAAGAAACCGTCTGAGTAAACATTGCCTTTGTCGTCCTTACGCAATTCGGTTACCTTGAGTACCGAAGGCGCTTTATAGTTCATCTTGGCACTGGCGTTATACTTAAAGCGGTTCCAATCGTTTCCTATCTCTACCGAGTCGATGTATTCAACGTTAGGATTAGAAGCGTTGATGATAGGAAGGCTGAAGTTGGCAGACGAAATGGAGGGGTTGCTTGGTATGTTGATGCTTGTTACCTTATAACTTAATGGAGGTAACAGCGCCGCCCATTCGCCCGTAGTGGGGTCTGTCTCCACAACGATGTAATTCTTACCAGCAGGCACGTATGCAGAGCCTATCTGTGCTTCAAAGTCGCGTTGTGTCTGACTTGGGTCGTAACTGATCACAGTGCTGTTCGCGTCTTGTACCACGTTGAGCTGTCCGCGTTCGTTTTCTTGCTCAATGCTGATTACAGCGCGCCCAATGTTTGCCATACCCTGATTAAGACCGAGCGGCTTCTGGTACTCTATGTCGCCACCTGCCACACGACCTGCCACAGTTACGAGCGTATTGTCAAAGAATGTCAGATTATTGATTTTTCTGTCGAATGTGTGGCGCAAACCGAGATCGTTCGGATCGGCTGGATAGCGTCCACCCCCGACGAAGGTGTGCCCATTTTTCTTGACCTGTACGAAGTGGTCACCAATAGGCACATCCACACTGAATTCACCACGAGAATTGGTCATCACAGGTTCGCCATCACGCGAAGCCATAATGCCATCAACGTAGAGATAAGCACCATCCACAGGAACAGTGGTGTTCTCATAGAACACTTGTCCGCTCACAGGGAACGAACTGACATCTTCAAAATCAACACCTGTATGAACCAACGAATTGATGCTGAAGTAGCGGCTCTTGTTCGAAGGTGAGAACTGGTGTATGCCGAGAGTAGGAGTGAGCACATAGTTGGTGCCTTCGCCAGAGAAGCCTACACCGCGAATCATATAGTTACCATCAGCATCAGTATAAGCCATCAGGCTAAGTTGCTCTTCGGTTGGCACGTCTGTGCGGCTCGTCGCTGCTACGCGCATAAGCCCGTGCATGCCGTTTGCAATGCCATTCTGACGGCTAAAGTCGTACACGATGGTTTGACCGTTTTCAATACCCTCGTCCATTGGCCAGTAGATGCTCAAATCGGTTTCTGCGCCCGATAGCGTGTGGTTGTAGTTCTTGAGTATTTCATCCTGTGTAAGGGCTTTCTTGAAGAAGCGGAACTCATCGATACTGCCCTGGAAAGGTTTGCCGGCATTGAAGTTGTGGTTGTTACCCAGTGTCAGCGTGGCGGTGGCACCACTCGTCCACTGTGTCGTGGCAGAAATGGGCGCGCTGGCTGTTGTGCTGTCGCCTGTGGTAACGTAGAATGTTACTTGCTTGTCCGTATTGTCGTAAACCATAGTCAGGTGGCTCCACTTGTGTGCAGGAACAGACATGGAAGACCATGTTTCTGTTCCGTTCACCTTCGTGCCCAGCAAGTAACTTTCGCTCGCGGCATCATACTTGAGCAACACCTGGAAAGTCTCTCTGATGTTGAGCAGCTGATAGGCAGTGCCGTCTGCATTCATACGGCCGCTATCGTTGTTGGGCTTCACATACATCTGTGCACTGAAACTCCCACCGATCATCTTGCTCAGATCGTCTGCATTTGCCACACTCTGCACACCAGCACTGCTACCCAACAAAGTGAGAGAGCGGAAATTCTCCGTTTCATTGCCATCGGCATTGCTGGGGCGAAGCGTTACTTTAACGTCCTGTACGGCAGTTCCAGTGCCGTAGGCTATTCGACCGCTTACTACACCTGTGGCGAGCGAGAAGCCATCCGTGGTCATCGTACTGCTCACTGAAAGCTTGTTGCTCTCGTCATTTTCACTCAGCAGAATGCGGTATTCGTTGAACGAACCAGGTTGAGCTGTGTTGTCTTCGTAACTATAGTTTGTGGCTGTACCCTGCAAGGTGTGAATTACCGTCCAGCCTTCTTCACCCGTCATGCCAAGTGGTCGGCGTTGAATGGTGAAGTCAGTGGCAGATGTTCCTTTTTGATTGACTGTCCAGTTGAGTTTCACAGAGTTGTTATAGTCGCCGCGCGATGCCGTAAAGCTTGAGATGCTCGAACCACTCATCATTTTCGTTACCTCTTCGCTGTAGAAGTCCATTTCCTGAACATTCATCATCAAGCGGTACTTATAGGAGTGGCGGGCTTGCAGTCCTTGATTGTCTATATAGCTGCCCGTTGAGATGCTGCTGTTGTTAATGCGCAACGTCTCAAGCACATCCCATTTCTTCAGGGCATTGTCGTAGCGCTGCACATTGAGGTTGTATGTCTTCGAGTTGCTGGCATCGGTAATGTTGCTGTGCTCCCAGTTCAGTTTGAAGTTGCCATTGTCTTCCTCAACTGTCAGTGCCGTGAACTTAAACTCGCGTTTCAGAGAGTAGCGCACGTATGTGTGAAGACCTGCTGCATCGTCTTCATGGTTCACCGTCCAACCATTAGGCACGAAACACACAGTGTACGTATAGGTCTTGCCATATTCCAATGAGCCAGATGTGTCTGAGAAACTTGTCTTGTTATAAGCCGTTTCGCCCAGTTTTACCTGTGTGTTGCTCTGTCCCGTTTCTTTTCGGAAGATGTACCAACGACCATTTGTGCTACTTTTGCTATTGTATGTTTGGGCTTCCCAAGAAATGTTAACTTTCTTGCTGTAAGAGTCGTAACTGTCAATCTTAGCATTTGCTGCTCGGGCATAACCCTCAACTGTGATGGAACTGGCAAATTTGTTGAGGTTTTGTTTCCAGCTGACATCGCCTTTGTCTTTCAGATTGCGTTCAGAATGCAATTCCAGGCAGGGATAGATAGTTACTGGGTAGTAGTTATCAACACCAGATACTATTGTGCTGAGCGAAGTCTGTCCGTTTGAAGCATCGAGTTTTGCATAATAATTGCTTGACGACGAAATGCTGTTCCAAGGTGCATTTTCGTTGCCCGCAGACTTCATGAGGTATATGCTGTAGAGCCAGTCGAAACTGCCGTCGCCGTCTTGGTCCTTACCTGTGCGTGGTGTGAGGTAGGCAGAGGTATATTTCACCTTTTTGTTGCCCGCTCGTTCAATAGTACCGCTGCTGGGCCATGAGATGTTTGGAGCAGTGATAGTAGTGGTGAGATGTTTATCCGAGGCTGAGCCACCGTCGAATTTCCATTTGCCGCGCACGCCTATCGTGAAACTCCTCTTGTGCGCCCATTGGCGCTCAATGATGACGCGCATGGTTACCCAGTGGGCACTGTAGCCTCCCTTCCAGGGATCCCAGAATTCCACATAGACACTGGTATGGTTGTTGAAACCGCCTTTTCCTACAGAGCCCACTCTTCCACCATTTTTCTGCCAATCTTTGAGACCATCGGTGTCAGTCGTGCCAAGTTTACTGCAATTTTTGAGGTTGATAACGTTTTCACCATCTATTGTGAGATAGGTGTCGCCCTCAAAGTAGGAGTCGCCGTTACCATAGTTGACGTAGTATTTCACATTGAACTCGTACACACAACAATCTGTGAAAGGGTCGTACGATGTCTTTTTGTATTCAAGGGCAGCATCGTCCTTGTTGTCGAATGTAGAGGTAATGCTGGGACCAACGATGTCCGCCGTGGCATTGACTGCAACCATCATCAGGATGGCTGCGAATGCCGCTCGCACACTGCTTCCCAGCGGGAAGTGGTGCAACATTGATAAAATAAACTTGTGTTTCATGACTTTATGATGTTGATGTTTGTATTTCTATGCTGTTAATGAAGACTGATATATCTATATAATAAATAGGAGTAGGGATTATCGTGCCAAAATTTTGCGCCCGTTCCGTATATAGACGCCTTTTGACGCGCGTTTTACTCGGCGTCCGCTCAAGTCGTAGAGCGTATCAGTCTTGTTACCCACTGCCAGTTGGCTTATCGCTGTGATGCTGTCGTCAAAGGAAATCTCTATGCGTGAGGCATCGCTTTGCAAGCCCGGAATGATGTCGTAGAAGTCGAAAAAGGCGTGATAGGCTTTGAGCGGCAAGTCGCCGGTGGAGTAGGTGAAGACACCGCTTTCAAGGAGCAAGCCGTTTGCGGGTATCAGTGCATTGTTTGTATAATTGCCAACAAACATGTTGTAGAGTGTCTTCAGTCGGTCTTGCTTGATGACGGGTTGTGCTTCCGCGTGGATGTCTGTTCCGTCTATTTCTATCTGGCTCATAGGGGCACTCACCTTGATGATGTACGGATGGTTGGCTTCCATGACATTCACTTCCTTGAAGATTGCCTTGATGTGCTTGGGTGTCTCACCGTCGGCTTCATATTCTGTCTGGCAGCCCTGAAAGTCGCCAATGACAGCATCATTGCCAAAAGCATCCCTCACTTGTTTAGCGGTGAGTGCAAAGGGCAGGCAGATAGTTTCCCAGACACCGGGAGCAAGGCTGTGCAGGAGTGTAATGTCTGCGTTCTGCATGTCTTCGGGTTGCTCCGCATCCTGTTCTGAAAGGTATGTGCGGCCTGCGATGGTCAGCACTACAGGCTGAGAGGTGCTGCCCTCCACGTGGTTCGCTTTGAATTCCACTTCTTTTGTTGGCACGTCAACCGTCGTGGGGTTGGCAAAGTCGTCGCCATAAATCACTTTGAAAGTAAACTTGTCGCCTTTGTCGCCCTTGATGGTGAGCACACAGTGATGCTGGTCTTTGGCGATGCTTCGGTTGCAGTGGCGCAAGTTGCCCCCCTGATCGTAAACGGCTATCTCATAATTTTCGAGTGCCGGTCCGTTTTTGCCGCATTCCACCTTACAGAGCAAGTACATGGCATTTTGCCATTCCGAAGGTTGCTGCCAATCAGGAAAGGCAGTAGGGCGGTCGAAGAATGTGTCGTATTTTCCGCTGGCATCTGGAAGCGTGTCCCACGCAGATGCACCTTGCACAAGGACAATGCCTGCGACAATGAGCAGAAGGCGCATGTTGTGTTCCCATCTGGAAAGATACTGACAAAAGGAAAGCTTTGATTTCATAATTATGTGGTTTTATAATATATAATAATAGGAAACCGCCCTCGCTTCCCAATGCACGGGAGAGAGAACGGTATGTATGTTGCAATCACTCTGTGAGAGCGATGAAGAAATAGTTTTTCTTAATTTGTTGATTATCAGGCAGTTGCAATATGGGGGGGGTGGATGCGCGCTCTTAAGACGCCTTGAGCGTGCGTCGTTTGTCCTGAACGGCATCTCCTGCTGATGGGTATGGACGTTTTTTTCATAAGAGTCACTTAAGTCGTTCTGAAATCGGCGTTGAAGGCTTGGCGGGAATGTGTGCCTTTTGTCTTGAGGCAAACTCTCGTCACAACGTCTTTGCTGCTTTTAGGATAGAATCTCAAAAGTCATTCCATAGTTCGCGCCAGAGCCACCGCTCGTTCAACGTGGTTTTTTTCTCAATGCAAAAATACAAAAATAATTTAGATAATGTATATTTTTTGCATTTTTTTTACAATTAAAGTTAACAGAACACTTTGGTGTAGAGCACGGCGTCTTCGTACGTGCCATTGTAATAATGCCAGTCGGGCACGATGGCAGAGACGTTATATCCGGCGCGTTCGAAGAGTTTTCGGCTGATGGGATT
>JAFSSN010000123.1 GCA_017450985.1 Bacteroidaceae bacterium | reverse complement strand
GCTAATTATCAATTCTCAATTGTCAATTATCATTTCACATCATTCGTCCGTTTACTCCATGGAGCGTAGCGGAATTAACTCCGCTTAACTCCTTTTTTACTCCAAGCAAGTAAAGCGTTAGCGATACTTGCGAAAGTTGAGATATTTATTTTTGCGTCAAAATTAAAACTTTACATTGACGATACTCTCAAAACAAAATATGGTACAACGTTTTTTTTGCGTTGTACCATATTTTATGATGTCGGAAGAGTGGCTTATAGTTCTTCGGAAGTGTAGCCTACTGGCAGCTTGCGACAGTTGTAGCCCGATGCCATAATCTCACCGTATGCACCTGCTGAGAGCATTGCTATGAGGTCGCCGCGACGTACCGTGTTGAGACGTATGTCCTTGTCAAACACGTCGCTCGACTCGCATATAGGTCCTACGACGTCGTAGGTCTCTTCTGCAAGGTCGCTCGTGAGGTTTACTATCTTATGGTGTGCATCGTAGAGGGCAGGGCGTATGAGGTCGGTCATGCCGGCATCTACGATGGCGAACTGCTTTACTGAGCCTTTCTTTACGTAGTTGACGCGTGTGATGAGTGCGCCGCACTGACCAACCACGGCGCGTCCGAGTTCGAAGTGGACAGACTGTCCTGGACGTAGCTTGAGGTACTTGTTATATACCTCGAAGTAGCTCTTGAAGTCTGGTACAGGATTCTGCTGAGGGTTGGCATAGTCGATGCCGAGTCCTCCGCCCACGTTGATAATCTCTGTCTTTATGTCGGCAGCCTCCAGCTGGTCCTGCAATTCGTTGATGCGCTTTGCAAGTGCAATGAAGTCGTCCATTTCGAGTATCTGACTGCCGATGTGGAAATGGAGTCCCTTGAAGCGTATGTTAGGGTACTGCTGTGCTGTGTGGATGACGGTCAGCATGTCTTCCATGGCAATGCCGAACTTGTTCTCTGCCAGTCCTGTAGTGATGTTGGCATGTGTGTGTGCTCCCACGTTAGGATTGATGCGGAAGCATACGTCCACGGTCTTACCTTTGCGTACGGCTATTTCGTTTATCACCTCCAGTTCAGGGATGCTCTCCACGTTGAAGCAGAAGATGTCGTTGTCGATACCGAGTTCTATCTCCCAGTCGCTTTTTCCCACACCAGCGAACACAATCTTGTTGGCTGGGAATCCGGCTTTGAGTACTTGTTTTATTTCGCCTCCGCTCACGCAGTCGATGCCGAGGCCTGCCTCGTTGATGACCTTGAGCACCTTGAGGTTGGCATTAGCCTTCACGGCATAGTGTACGTGATAGCCTTCGTATTTGCTTGTCTCCTCGTTGATGGTGTCGAGAGTTTGTCTGAGCAGTGCCGTGTCGTAGTAGTAGAACGGAGTGCGTATGCCCTGAAATCTATTCGTGTTTGTTAAGTCCATAAATGTTTGGCTCAGTATGTTTTAAGAAAAGTCACATCCAAAGTCCTACGGGCTTTGGATGTGGTATTCATGTTTATTTTTTGTTGAAGAGGTTGTCCGAGAGTGCCTGGAGAGCCTGCTTCTTGTCTTCGGCAGAGATGAGGAAGGAAATGTTGTGGTTGCTTCCTCCGTATGAAATCATACGTACCGGTATGTCCTTGAGAGCCTCTGTTGCAAGTGCCTCGAAGCCGACGTTGTGCCAGTCGAGGTCGCCCACTACACAGATGATACACATGTCCTTGTCAACCTTCACCGTACCGAACTTCTTCAGTTCGTCGAGAATGGCTGTGAGGTTTGTAGTGTTGTCGATAGACACGCTTACGCCAACCTCGCTTGTTGTTATCATGTCGATGCTTGTCTTGTAGCTCTCGAATATTTCGAACACCTTGCGCAGGAAGCCGTGAGCGAGGAGCATGCGGCTTGATGTGATGTTGATGGCTGTGATGTTGTCCTTGGCAGCTACAGCCTTGATTTTCTTTGCTTCAGTCTCGTTGCTGATGATAGTACCCGTTGCAGTAGGTTCCATTGTGTTAAGAAGTTTTACAGGAATGCCTGCGAACTTGGCAGGCTGTACACATGTAGGGTGGAGTATCTTTGCTCCGAAGTATGCGAGTTCGGCAGCTTCCTCGAAGTGGAGGTGGCTGACAGGTGCGGTCTTGTCCACGAAGCGTGGGTCATTGTTGTGCATACCGTCGATGTCGGTCCATATCTGAATCTCTGAAGCGTCGATAGCAGCTCCGATGAGCGATGCAGAGTAGTCGGAACCGCCTCGCTGCAGGTTGTCCACCTCGCCGTATGCGTTGCGGCAGATGAATCCCTGTGTGATGTATATTTCCTTGTTAGGGTTCTCGTCGAGCTGTATTTTCAGCTTTTCGCGAATGTACTGAAGGTCAGGCTCAGAGTTTTTGTCTGTGCGCATGTATTCCAGTGCTGGAATGAGCACAGCGTTGTATCCCTGTTCGAGAAGGTAGTTAGTCACCATGTTGGTGCTGATAATCTCTCCCTGTCCGACGATGATTTTCTCCTCGAACATAGTGAAGATGCCTTTGGTGAAAGAACGGAGATAGTCGAACTCTTGCTTGAGAAATTCGAGTGTCTTTTCCTTATATTCGTTGGTTGTGTAGAGCTCGGCAACGTGTTTCTTGTACTTCTGCTCAAGTGTGTTGATGGTCTCCATTGCTCCCTCAGGGTTCTTCTTGTAGAGGTAGTCGGAGATTTCTACGAGAGTGTTTGTAGTGCCAGACATTGCGGAGAGAACTACGATCTTTTTCTCACCGTCTGTAATCAACTTAACGACATCCTTCATTCTTTGAGGAGTGCCGACGGAAGTTCCACCGAATTTTAGTACTTTCATTTCTTATTATTATTTCTTGTTTGTTATTTCTGTTGTTTTGAACCATGCGCTCCAGCTTGTCAGTCGATGACCTGGTCTTCGTTGTGCTGCTTGATGATATTCTCAATGTTTGATATACCATCCATGTCACTCGGACAGAGCTTGTCAAGGTCTATAGGCTTGAGGTTGTGCTTGGCAAGATTGTCGTTGCTGTCCTGTGCGGTCTCGTCGTCGTCGGAGAGTGAAGCGTCAGGATTGTCAGCCACGGTGTTGAGTATGTTCTGTGCCACGCTCACCGTTTCCTGTGCCGTAGTCTCTGTGACCAAAGGCTCGGCCGGTGCTTCCGGCTGAACGCTTTCTACGGGGCGCGGAGCCACGAATACAGGGTGTGGTACCTCTTCGGCAGGCTTAGCCTCGGCATTGTCCTCAACGCTTACGGCAGTCGCAGCCGCAGAGCGTTCCTGCAGAGCCTTGATTGCCTGTTCCTCGCTGTCAAAGTCCTCGTCGTTCATGTCGCTGAGGGCAGAGAGGTCGAACGTGGTAGGAGTCTTAATCTCGCTTATCTGATGGTCTTCACACCTGAACACCTTTCCCGGGTAGCGTGAGAGGAGGTTCATGTTGTGGGTAATCATGATGACCATTGAACCAGCCTTGCAGATGCTCTGGAGCAGTTCCGTGATGCTGTTGCTCGTCTCGACGTCGAGGTTTCCCGTTGGCTCGTCGGCAAGAATCAACTTAGGCTTGTTGAGAATGGCGCGTGCAATGCTGATACGCTGCTGTTCGCCGCCGCTCAGTTCGTTAGGCATCTTGTAGCCCTTGGTGCTCATTCCCACAAGTTCCAGCACGTCCTTTATGCGCTGTTCCATGTCGTGTTTGTTCTTCCATCCTGTGGCTTTCAGCACGAAACGCAGGTTGGCTTCCACGCTGCGGTCGGTGAGTAGCTGGAAGTCCTGGAAAATGATGCCGAGCTTACGACGCAGCTCCGGCACGTTGTTCTGCTTTATGCGAGTGAGGTCGAAGCCCAGTACGTCGGCTTTTCCTTCCTTGACGGGAATCTCTGCATAGAGCGTCTTGAGCAGTGAGCTCTTGCCTGAGCCCACCTTTCCGGTAAGGTAGATGAACTCTCCTTCCTCCACTGTGAAGTTCACGTCTTTCAGTACCAGCATTGATTCCTGATAGACATTGACATTACTATAGTTGATTAGAGCCATATAAACTATAAACCGTTATTTCAGTAATGATGGACGGGTAGGGGACAATGTGCGTCCTCTCCGTCGTTTGAAGCGTAAAACGAATCAGTGCTTGTGCCAGTTAGGGTCGTGGCGTACGGCGAGTTCCTCGGCGAGGTTCTCGATTGTCAGGCCCTTTGAAGTGAGCAGCACGATGAGGTGATAGAGCATGTCAGATGCTTCGTACACGAGACGCTCGTTGTTGTTTGCCACAGCCTCGATGACAGCCTCGAGTGCTTCCTCGCCGACCTTCTGTGCCATGCGGTGGCATCCGTCGCGGAAGAGGCTTGTAGTGTATGAGCCTTCTGGCATCTCCTCGTGACGCTTCTCAATGAAGCGCTGAAGCTCAGCAAGGAACATGAGCGGGTTCTCGTTCTTCTCGTTCCAGCAAGTGTCGGCACCGGTATGGCATACAGGTCCGACAGGATTAGCCTTGATGAGGAGAGTGTCGTTGTCGCAGTCGTTGAGAATCTCCACGACATTGAGAAAGTTGCCGCTTGTCTCTCCCTTAGTCCAAAGGCGGTTCTTGGTGCGGCTATAGAAAGTGACTTTACCAGTCTCTACTGTCTTGTTGTAGGCCTCTTCGTTCATGAAGCCGAGCATAAGTACCTTTAATGTCTTAGCGTCCTGGATTACGGCAGGTACAAGACCGTTCATCTTTTCAAAATCGATAGTCATTTATAGTCTTACGTTTATTCCCTCTGCTGAGAGATATTGTTTTAATTCTTTGATTGGAATCTCACCGAAGTGGAACACGCTTGCTGCAAGTGCTGCGTCTGAATGTCCGTCGATGAATGTTTCGCGGAAGTGTTCCCTTGTTCCCGCACCGCCTGATGCGATGACCGGAATGGTGAGCGTGTCGGCGAGACGGCGCAGTGCCGCGTTTGCGAAGCCGTTCTTCACGCCGTCGTGGTTCATACTTGTGAACAGCACTTCTCCTGCTCCTCTGTCGTTTACTTCCTTAGCCCACTGGAACAGGTCGCGCTCTGTCTCCAGTCGTCCTCCGTTCATGAAGCATCTCCATGTGCCGTCGATGAGCGGAGAGCCGTTCTCGTGTGTCGTGTCGTCCATGCATCGTGCGTCAATAGCAACTACGCATACCTGGCTTCCGAAGTGCTTTGCTATCTCGTCGATAAGCTCGGGATGTCGCAGTGCGGCAGAGTTGATGCTGACCTTGTCGGCGCCTGCATTGAGCAGACGCTCCACATCGGCAAGCTCGTTGATGCCTCCGCCCACGGTGAACGGTATGTTAATCTCCCTTGCTATGCGTGTGACAAGTTGTGTGAATGTCTTCCTTCCCTCGTGGCTGGCAGTGATGTCGAGATACACAAGCTCGTCGGCACCTTGCTCGGAGTATGCCTTGCCGAGTTCCACAGGGTCGCCTGCCTGACGCAGATTGACGAAGTTAGTGCCCTTGACTGTCTGTCCGTCCTTGATGTCGAGACAAGGAATGATACGTTTTGCTAACACCTTATTTTTTGTGATTATGTTATTTGGCGTGTTCCGCTGCTATGTTCTCTCTTTCGAATTGACTGCTTCGTCAGTCTTATTCCTGCATCCGAAGCCCGTAGCTGGAACGTGCCTTGTGAATGAATTGTCGGTAGTGCGAGACAGGGTAGTGAGCCTTCCTTCTAAGCGTTGAAGCGGCTCAGCTCCTCCATCTTAATCTTACCCTCGTATATGGCTTTGCCGAACACTACGGCAGGTATGCCTGCATTTTGCAGAGCCTCGAGGTCGTCAATCGAGCTTACTCCGCCGCTTGCTATGAGGTGCATGTCGGGAAACTCTGCCATGATTTCTTTATACAGTTCGGTAGCAGGTCCCTGCAGCATTCCGTCCTTAGAGATGTCGGTGCAGAGCACGTTGCGTATTCCCTTGTCAGTGTATCGCTTCAGGAAAGGCATGAGCTTGTCGTTGCCTTCTTCCTTCCATCCGTTGATGCTTATGAGACCGTTCTTGACATCGGCTCCGAGTATGATTTTCTCTGCGCCGTATCTGTCGAGCCACTTGTTGAACAAGTCGGGGTTCTTCACTGCCACGCTGCCAATGGTGACAAGCGATGCGCCCGATGAAAAGGCAATGTCTATGTCCTCGTCCGACTTGATGCCGCCTCCGAAGTCGATGACCAGCGATGTGTGGTCGGCTATCTTCTCTATGGTCTTGTAGTTGACCACGTGCTGCGACTTGGCTCCGTCGAGGTCAACGGTGTGCAGACGGCGAATGCCGTAGCTTTCGAACATCTTTGCCACTTCCACAGGATCCTCGTTGTACACTTTCTTTGTGCCGTAGTCGCCCTGGGTCAGTCGCACGCATTTACCGTCGATGATGTCTATTGCCGGAATGATTTCTATCATAGTTCCAAAAAGTTTCTAAGTATTCGTTCGCCCACGCTGCCGCTCTTCTCCGGGTGGAACTGAGTGGCATAGAAGTTACCCTTGTGCAGGGCGCTGCTGTAGGGCTGTATGTAGTCGGTCGTAGCAATGGTATGCTCGCAGAGCGGCACGTAGTAACTATGCACGAAGTACACGTATTCAGGCTTTGTGAAATCCTTGAACAGCGGTGTCTTGCAGTCGGTCACTGTGTTCCATCCCATCTGTGGCACCTTGTCGGCGTGTGACTTTGAAACGAAGCGCTTCACGTCCACATCGAACACCCCGAGACACTGAGTGTCGTACTCTTCGGAGTGGCGGCACAACAGCTGCATTCCTATGCAGATGCCGAGTACGGGCTGGGTAAGTGACAGGATGACCTTGTCGAGTCCGTGCTCACGCAGATATTTCATTGTCGTGCTTGCCTCTCCCTGACCGGGGAAGATTATCTTGTCGGCGCTACGCAGTTCCTCAGGGCTGTCGGTGAGCACAGGCTCATACCCGAGACGCTCGACGGCGTTCACCACGGAGCGTATGTTGCCGGCATTGTATTTTACTATTGCTACTTTCATTTTTTTTGTCGTTGAGGAATGCTCTTCCTCTTTGTATTTGAAGGGCAAAGGTACATTTTTTTATTTACATTTGAATTGTTTGGTAAGTAAATTCATCTATTTTCATGCTTTTTTGTGACAAAAAGTGCTGCTAAACCGTTTTTTTACTTTAACTTTGTAACGAAAATAGTGCTGATGAACTATCAGAATAAAAGTTGCAATAACATTATGACAAGTATATACAAAAGCTCTGACAAGTTAAGTTACGTAATTGCCAACGACTATCGCCTCTTGCAGGTGATGAGCCGTTTCGGCGTGTCATTAGGATTCGGAGAGAAGAGTATCAGCGACGTGTGCCGCCAGTGCGGCATAGACACCGATACCTTCCTGACAGTCATCAACTATGTGGCTGGAAGCACAAGTACCCAGCAGCTTCGTTTGGAGCACATATCCGTGGCTTCACTGCTGACGTATTTGAAAGGTTCGCACAAGTATTTTGTCGGCTATCTGTTCCCGCACATACGCTTCCATCTGCTCAATGCCATCGACTGTTCTGTGAAGAACGAGATTGCATTCCTCGTGCTCAAGTTCTACGACGAGTATGTCGAGGAGGTGCGCAAGCACATGGAATATGAGGAAACAAACGTATTCACATACGTGCAGCAGCTCGTCAACGGCGAGAATATCGTCATCGAGCGCGGTCATCTGCTCAGTCGCCACAACGAGTCCATCAACCTGAAGCTTAAGGAACTGAAGAACCTCTTCATGCAGTACTATCCGCAGAAGGAGAACAACGAGGCTCTCAATTCCGTCATCATATCAATCTATCAGGCAGAAGAGGACTTGGAACTCCACTGCCAAATTGAGGACCATATCTTTGCTCCAGCCGTTCATCGTCTCGAACGCATGAACCTGCAGCAAAAGCCTATGGCACAGGTCGATGACGACGGATGCGACACCAACATAAACGAAACGTTGTCGGAACGCGAAAAGGAGATTGTCGTGTGTGTGGCAAAGGGACTTGCCAACAAGGAGATTGCCGACCAGTTGTGCTTGTCGGTCAACACCGTCACTACCCACCGACGCAACATTGCTCGCAAACTTCAGATTCACTCTTCGGCTGGTATAACTATCTATGCCATAGTGAACAAGCTCGTGACATTGAGCGAGGTGAACATGTAGGCATAAAACCGTATGCACCGACACGAACTGCGGCTCTGCCAGCGTTTGCGTCAGACGGGCGGAAAGAGGCTCACGGAAGCATTTCCGTATATATTAAATATTATGTAAGAACGTGAATCATACGTTATTGCATCAATACATGACCGATGCCTCTACGGATGCTCTACGTATTTTCTACGGTAATTCTACGCATTTCTACGGATTGTACCCGTAGAATACCCGAAGCACATACGTAGAAAATGCGTAACCGATACGTAGAAAATACGTAGCAGAGTCGTTGCTGACATGGTGCAAAGGCTGCTGACGCATCTGCTTTGATGTATTTGTAGTCGTTTATGAAGAAAAGTCAGCTCACATGCTTATGTATTCCATATCATGTGGGCTGACTTTATGCCTATATCATTCCTGCGGAATTTTGCATTGAATGAAAAACTATTTCTCTGTGTGAAGTCTTATGCCCTTACCTTTTTGCAAGTATCGCCAACGCTTCACTTGCTTGGAGTAAACGTTTGTTTGGCTGTTTGCAGAAGCGTCTTAAGCGAAAGAGCATCTCCTGACTTGTGACATTTGACTTCATGTCATTGCGCATAGCTGTGCATTCCTGTGAGGATGTAGTTGCATCCGAAGTAAGTCATCAGGATGGTGAGGAATGCAAGGCGCAAGTATATTTTCTGATGCTTCTGGCTCTTGAACCAAGGCATTACGGTAGGGTGGAGCGGATACATGTACACGATGAGCGTGATGAGTGCCCATGTCTCCTTCGGGTCCCAGCTCCAGTAAGTGCCCCATGCAGACTTAGCCCATATACTGCCGAGGGATATGCCTGTGGCAAGCAGCACCTCCGCCCATATCAGTATCTGACGGTCGGGGCGGAAAAGCAGAATGGCATACAGTGCGTACGAAATCATGATTGTAGTTACGTGGCTTGCAAGCCAAGGCGATTGCAGGGCTGGCATGAGCGGCGTGATGACGGGGTCGAGTGAGGATATGTGGGTGACGAGCAGCGTTGCTCCCGACACGATGAGTGCATACGACCTCCATTTGCGTGAGAACACGGCTATCGAAAGCGTTGAGAGCGCCACGATTTGCATGGTCTCAAAGGTGTTTGTGAGTGGAAGATGCTCTGATATGTACCATCGCATCATGAGGCTTGTAAACAGCATCGTCCATATCACCGCCGTCGTTACCAGGCTCAGTCGGGGGCCGTATTTCCAACGTGCATCGAAGAACGTGAACACGGCAAGGCAGAAGCATGATATGAATAATATCAGGTTCCACGCGATGCTGTTGTATGTCACCTCTGCCTTAATCTTGTTTTCCGACAGCGTAGGCATTTGTTTTGGCAGCGGTTCAAAAAGCTCGCCGCGCGTAGCCATGATGATGATTGACAGCTTCTCCTCTATGTCGGGGTATTCGCCCTGGGCGAAGCGGTATTTCATGTTTGAGTCGAAGAAGTCGGCAAACGATGCTCTGTCGGTAGTGATGCCGAGCTTTTCGAGTGCAGACTTTTTCTTTACCTTAATCATCTTCACGTCTTTCCAGTCCTCTGGGTGCAGGCTCCACGATATGAGAACCTGTTCTGCCGTCAGTCCCTTGAACTTGTGGCGTCCTGTAATCTTTTGTGTGAAGTCTCGTGCAACGGTGTTGAGCGGACAGATGCGTCCGTTGTATATCACCTGTTGATATTTCATCACCTCTGCCTGTTCGGCCTTGATGCACTGGGGAGCCTTTGCCTGCAGGGCTGGGGTGACGCATGAGAGCATGACGAGCATGCAGGCGGCAGCCTTTCCGCCTTTCTTCATTCTGGCTGTTAATCTCTTAATCCATCGGAAGTGCTTCGGAACAGCAGGTACAGACAATAGAAGAGCTACGGCCCATAGCAGGATGAACCACCATGAGCCGTATATGTAAGTATTTACAAACTCTGTTCCGTAGCTGTTTTCGATGAAAGTGGCTGATGCCATTACTACGCATAGTACTGCGTAGAGTGCGAAAGCAGTTTTGTTCATTAAAATTCTTTGAAGTTGGTTTTGCGCTTGTCAACGGCAATACACTCCATCTCTATGAGCCACGTAGGGCGGCATACCGGTGCAAGTGTGATGATGTAAGGCGTGTTCGGGAACTTTTCCTTGAACATCTTGCTTACAATCTTGTAGTCTGCCATGTCGCGCAAGTAAACAATAATTTGCATAACGTCGTCGAAGGCCATTCCACCTTCGGCAAGTAGTGTCTCTACGTTCTCCCACATTCTTCGTGTCTGGTTCACGATGTCGCCCACGTACATCACTTCGCCCTTGTTGTTGATTGATGCCGTGCCGGATATGAATATGTGTCCGCGGTCGCCGTATTCCATGAGTGTGCCGCGTTCGAATGTCACACCGTACTCGTATGTTGGATTGAGGTGGGTAGGGGCATACAGGTATCGCTGCTGTGCAGGTTCGAAGCCTACGAGCGAGTATGCTCCAAGCTGTACGAGAGCTTTCGTGTTCTCAGGCAGTCCGCCGATGCCTGTAGAAGCGATGTAGTGGGTCTTCTCTGTCAGTCCCTGTTCGATGAAGTTTTCCTTTCTTGCCTTCACCATGCCGGCATACTGTGTATCTACGTCGCGCACATAGAACCATGTGCGTATGCAGTTGTCGGCAAATGTTGCGTCGAAACTGAGCAGCATTTCCTCGTAGTTGATGAGCAGACACTCTGTCTGCCATGCTGAGTCGCCCTTGCTTTCCAGCATGCCCAACTTCCACAGGTGCTTGTAGCCGTTGTGTTCAGCTACTGTCATGCCGTTTTCGTTGTAAATCAACGTGTTCTTTTGATAGTATATCCATACGGCAATCTTTGAACCGTCGAGCGGTGGCTGCTGTATGATGCTTACGTTGCTGTCGTTGTAGTTGCCTATCAGCGGTGCCTGGTTGGTAGAGTCGCTGAGGAAGTAACGCTTGAATACGACGCCGGCATTCTTAAATCGTGGGTGGCTTGCCAGCAGTTCCTCAGCCTTGTAGATGCGTTTGAGCTGCTGTGCGAATACGTCTTCGTTTGGTTCGATATGTATTATGGCGTGAAGTTCGTCTGTTCCATTGTCTGCGTGGAAATGAGTTACTTCTGCCGATGCTCCTATTTCTTCCCAATAAATTCTTTCAAATTCCATAGTTAAGTTATTTTGTGTGCAAAGATAGGAATTTTTTCACTCTTTTGCTCCATCGTTTATCCATTTCTTAATTATTGTTTGAAATGTAGCGTATTTGCTGTCGACAAACAGTGCAGGATGGTTGTATGCTACGCGTTCGTCGCCTGTAGTTATGACTTTATATAGGAAGCTGCTGTCGGCACTGCCCGGTTTGACACGCATATATTCTGGTTTTTTGTATGACTCCACGCCCACAATTGACTTGTAGGCATTGTCTGAAGTGAGGTCGAGATGTGCTGTGGCGGTAGGAGAGGCGTGGCAGCGTGAGCAGTTCTTGCCTTGGAATATCTCCTTGTTGATAGTTGCAAACATTCCCACGTTCAGTTCTCCCACGTTCAGACGTATCGTGTCCTTGATTTGCTGGTTGGCGGGGATTTCGTATGAGAAGAGTGTTGCAACGCGCTTGCGCAGGCTGTTCACTACGGCTATCTCCAGCGTCTTGGTCGTGTCGCTGATGTTCGACAGCGTGGTGCTTATCTCCGTGTCCTCGTTGTTCTTTGCGGCAAGCGTCTTCTGGATGATTGCGTAGTCGGACTTGTCGCTGAATCCTGCCACCACCACGCTGTAGCCGCTTGTCCATGTGCTTTGCTTCTTGAACGTGCCCTTCACCACGGCTGTATAGCCCGTGGTTGTGGGAACGTATTCCTTTTCATGTATCGGTCCGTCGTCGCAACCCGTAAGGACGGCAAGGCAGAACATGATGGTTATGAGTGCTGATAATGATGTTATTCTCATCTTACTGTCATATTTAGGTTGTGAATCAGAAAGCGTATTGCAGCATTATCATTCCGCAGTGCTTGGCAATGCCGAGGTCGTCGTTGTCGCGGTCAATCTGGTTGGCGTGTCCTGTGCGTCCCGTGAACTGGTACATGGCAGAGAGCTTAAGACCTGTGTCCTTGATGAAGTAGTTGCATCCCACGGCAGGCATGTTGAGGAAACCGTCCTTGTCTGAGCCGTTGCGGTCGAGGAAGTCGTAGCGTGCGGTTACTTGTACCTGCGGACTTACGAAGTAGCCTGCCTGTACGTATCCGCCCTTGTAGTCGTAGGAAACATCCTCCTTCATGCGCTCTGTGAAGCTTACGTGCATCCAGTAGAACTCACCTCCGAGGTAGAGACGGTTGTGCAGCCATGCTGCCTCAATGCCGTATCGCTGGTCGTTGGTGCTTTCGCTCTGTGCCTCCACGTTGAGGTTTGCGGCACCTGCAAGCATGAACTTGTTTTCGTGGAGCAGTTTTGGGTTGCCTTGTGTCTTAGGCATCACTCCGTTAGGCATCCATGCTATGCGTCCGGCATAAAGAAGTGAAGGTATGTGCCAGTCGTCTGATATGGTCTTTGTGGCAGAGTTTGTGCCGGCACCTGTGCCGTTGAAGAGTCCAGCCTCGTAGCTCCACCATTTGCCCATCATGCCGTGGAACTCCACTCCGAGGTCGAAGCCTGTGCCTATCGTCGGCGTAACGGCGTTCAGACGGTGCTCCATGATGCTCGTTGCTGTGAGTGAGGTAGGGAGCATAGGCATGAGCGACTCGCCGAGGGTGGTGAGGTAGGCGTGGCTGAACGGTGTCTTGAATTTACCAACCTTCACTCCGAGGCCGTGGCTTACGTTCACGTCGAACCATGCCTGCTGCAACAGTTTTGCGCTTGATGCGCTCGCATTGATGGTGAGGTTGTAGGTCACCTTGCTCCATGCCTTACCTGTGAATCCGAGGCAAGCGTATGGTATAGAAAAGCCCGAGTTGGCTACGTTGTCCTGGTTGTATGCCTTGTCCAGTCCCTCGTCGTCGTAGTAGTTGACGTTGAGTGATGTCTGCATGAGGAGATATGGCTTGAAGCTGAACTCTCCGTCCTTTGACTCGAATTGGAGACCGCGGTCGCCGCCTATTGTCACGATACCGTTGTCGGACAAGCCGTCGGAAGTCTGTGCTGTTGCATTTGTTGAAAGTGCTGCTATGATTGATGCTGCTATATATTTGTTCATTGTTGTATGTTTGTTTAGTTTCCGTTTCTATTACTACAGTGACTTGAGGAACAGGATGAGTGCTTCGCGGTCGGCTCTGTCCATATTCTTGAACAGGTTCTTGCTTGCCTCGCCTTCGCCTCCGTGCCACATGATTGCTTCGATGAAGTTGCGTGCGCGTCCGTCATGCAGGAAGTATGTGTGTCCGTTCACCTTCTGCTGCAGGCCTATGCCCCATAGCGGTGTGGTGCGCCATTCGTTTCCCTGTGCCAGTCCGCTTGTGAACTTGTCGTTGAGTCCCACTCCCATAATCTCCGAGCCCATGTCGTGGAGCAGATAGTCGGAATAAGGGTGTATGGTCTGGTTGCCCAGCCATGGCAGTTCCGTGCCGTTGAGGAGTGTTGCTCCTCGTGGACGTGTGTGGAGGGTTGTGACGTGGCAGAGGTGGCACTTGGCGTTGTAGAAAGCCTTTTCGCCCTTAGCCGTGGCCTCGCGTTCGGTCATCGTTGTAGTCGTTCCGTTGGAATGTGTGAGCGATACCTTTGTGGTCTTGCTGCCGAGACGGCGGGCAGGCACTCCGAGGCAGTGGAGATAAAGGTCCACGTCCTCCATGTCTTCGGTGCTTATATCCAGCTTGTCGTATGTGAGTCCCATCATTGAGCCTTGCAGCATCTGTGTCTGTCCCTCGCATATCTCTTCAGGATAGCGTGAGTTGGTGGCACCCATGTCGCTTGAGAATCCAAGTTCTACCGTCAGGTCGAGGTGCTGGGCTTTGTTGCCCGACAGACCTACGCCGGTCACTCCGGCTTCGGTGATGTAGTTGCATCGTCCTGAGATTCCGTATTCAGGATAGTTGCTTTTTGCAGCAAGTGCTTCTATCTCATTGCGGTCGATGGCCATCATCTGTCCCATGCCTACGTGGCGAAGCGGTATGCGTACGGTGCAGAAGAGGTCGTTGGGATCTATTGTTACGGAGTCTTTCTTCACGCTGTCCCACATCTTCTTGTACCATGCTGTGACCTTGAAGTTAGGCTTTGCAAGTTCGTAGGTCTCGCCGTCGGGAAACTGGAAGGTCTCGAAGTCCCATGTTACGTTTAGTTTTCCTTCTTCCGTCACTCCGTAGATGGAGTGGTCGTGTACCACGCGTCCGTAGTCTTGGAAGAAGGCACCGTTCTTGCGTGTCACGTACACGAGCATGGCAGACATTCCGTTGGTGCCGGAGCCGTACACTTGCTTTCCGTCGTCGTCGGTGAAGAGGTAGTTCCACACTCCAGGGCTTGTGCGTCCAGCATTCATGTGGCATGAGCCGCATGAGTAGCCGGCATACACGGGGCCGTAGTTGGCAGTCACGTCGTCGTAGAGTCCGTCGCCGCTGCGGAAACGTGAGGCATACTTGCCTGTTGTCCATTCTGTGTTCATGTCGAACGCCTTGCTCGAGTTGTAGAATACCGTTGAGGTTCCGGCAGAAAGGGCATAGTTGTTGAGGTCATTTGCATGAGCCAGTTCAAACTCCTTGATGTCCATCTGGTCGTTCTCGCTACAGCTGAAGAGCATGGAGCTGCTAATGATTGACAGTGATATGATAAATAATCCTTTCATTATTTTTAGTCTTTAGTCCGTTGGTTCGTTATGCTTTGTTTGCCGATATAGTGTTGGAGAAAATGTTTTGTTGTTTCGATACCACGGCCTTGTTTTGTCATACAAGTGAAGGAGGGATAATTCAGATCCCACCTTCACTTCTGAGCTTATATTGATTATGAGTAAATCGGAGAATTATTTAGTCCACTTGTCATAGAGTGTAGCAGCGTCTTCCTTAAGGAGAAGTGCTACGTTCTTGGCGTAGTTGCCCCATGCTGCAGGGTACTTCAGGTAGCTTGCGTCAGTAACCTTGCGTGGCTCGCCGTCAAGGAACAAGAGGTATTCGAGTGTGTGATAGCCGCGGAGTGCCTGTGCTGCTTCGATAGCTTCGTCGTTCTCGTCATATTCGCCGTTCCAAGTGAATGCTGCCCAGTTCTCAGAGTTGAGGAGGTTTTCGATACCTTCCTGGTCGAGTGGCCATGAGTCCATGTTAGGGTCGAGACCGAGTTCTGCTACAGGGCCGAAGAGGAAGGCCTCAGATGTCTCCCAAGGAATACGTGCCTGGAGCCATGCCTCACATGCTGCCTCGAAGTTGTCGTTTGTAGGATTTGCCTGAAGCTTTGACACAGCGTTGGCAAGTGCGCTGTTCTTGCTTACGAGGTCGGCGTATGTTGGAAGTGCTACTGCATCTACGAAGTTGTTGACAATCTCCTGGCAGTCATTTTCTGAGAGTGACTTGATTTGTCCCTTCAGTGTGCTGAGTTCTTTGTTGAGTGCATCGCATGCTTCGATTGCAGCCTTTGACTCGGCAGAAGCGATGTTGTTACGGAATGGCTGTGGAATGGCGTCGATAGCGCTCCAAGCTGCGATTACGTTGTTCCAAACCTTCTCTGCCTGTGCCTTGAGACTGTTGTTCTTCATGCACTTTGACATGATTGATGCATTTGTGTTGGATTGTTTTTCAACGATTGTGTTTAAATCGTAGGCATCAAGCTCGTCGTCTATGCGTACGTTGATGAGTGATGATGCGATAGATACGATGTTGTTCTTGTAGTCATCGCGTGAATGCCATGAGTACCATGACTCTACAGAGTAGAGGGCTTTTGTGGTGTTGCCTGAGATGTATTCGTTGTAAGGGTCGCCAATCTTGCTGTTACCTACTTCGTTGGCTATGTCGATACATCCGTCGAGAATCTGCTCTACGCATGCTTCTGCTGATGAGTAACCTGACTTAGATGTGTGGTATTTGAAGTTTGCTCCAAAGCCTACAACGTTTTCCTCATCGACATTCTCGTTGTTGTTGACTGGTGTTACTGTATCGTCATCGTCACCACATGATGACACCGACAGCGTAAGTCCCATAGCCATGAGACCAATCATGAAATAGTTCTTTTTCATCAGAGTTTTTATATTTGTTTAATGTTAGTTATTATTTCTCTTTTATGCTTTGCCTTATGTCGCGGAATGGCTTGCTTAATGGTATAGCAGGTGTTTCTACTTCTTGCTGAACCATCCTGCCCATGCTAGACCTACGGCAAACTCATTCTCAGAGTTGTACTTGCCGCCGCCAATCTTGCGTGTGGTGTAGTCGGCCTTCACTACGAGGTTTGGAAGTGCGCGCCAGTTGATACCTGCCACCCACATGCTTGTCTTGAGTCTTTTGTCGGCTACGAACATTCCGGTCACATCCTCTTGTGGGTTGTAGTACTCATATCGTCCGAACGGGATTATGTCGGGAAATGACTTGTCGTTCACCAGTCCTCTGACCTTTATTCCGAGTTCGCCGCCATAGGCTACAGCTTCGTGTGCCACGGGTGTGAGGCGTGAATATGGTGAGCCGTTGGAGAGTTTGCCGTTCTTGGCAGAGAGAATGTTTGAGTTGGTGAGTGAACCGAGCAGGTAGTTGGCACGTGCTTCAACCCAGCGGTTCTTATACTGTGCATCTACGTTGTATATTCTGAGTGGAATGTTTGCATTGCCGTATGTCTGGTTCTTGTCGGAGTTGCTGCCTATGTTTTTGCAGTAGTAGAATGCCATGCCAAGTCGTAGGCCCGGTACTCCCTTGTAGTCGAGTCGTGCAGCGTAGCCTGGGCTGGTGAAGTTGTCTTCCTCAAAGAATCCTTGTGTGGCACCGTTGGCCCAGTTGTTGCGGTCGAAGCCGTTAGCGTTGAGTCCTGCCACAATCATGGCTTGGTATGTGAATGAGGCATAGCCCTTGCCAAACTGACCGAAGAACTCGATACCTGTCTCGTGCCATGTGTTTGGAAGAATTGATGTCTCTCCCTCTGGTCGTACCGTTCCGAAGAATGTTATCGGTTCGTGATGTGCATTGTTTTGACCTACTGGTACGACGAAGTGGCCGGCGCGTACATTGAATAAAGGTGTGATGAGACGTGTGATGTGGAATTGCTCTATTGCCACCTCGCCGCCTTTTTCTATCTCTGTTTCGTATTCGCCGTTCTCTGTGTTCTCTATCTCTACGGCAGAGCCTGTGCCTCCTGATTCAAATTCTACTTCCACGCCGAGTATCCACTGGCTGTTGAACTTGTAGTCGCCTGCCACTACGAAGCGTGGAATGCTTATTGTGTTGCGGTTATTCTTGATGTTACCGTCCGAGCCTCCGTAGAAGCGGTTTGTTCCATAGTCCTTGAATGCGGCTACCATTTCGCCGTAACCTCCGATGCGATATTTGCTAAAAGATTTATATTCTGCTATAGAATCACCGTTCTGTTGTGCAAACATTGGCATCGTACATGCCATTGCCATTGCAACTACGGACTTACGAATGACGTTGTTATTTCTCATTTCTTGCTTTACTTTTGTTATATGTTGTATGGTTTTTTCTAAAAACGCTGCAAAGATAGGGGAGATGTGGGTGTGGTGCAATACTCTATTTTTGTGAATTTCTTGTTTATTAAGGGTAGTAGGTACGTGGAATTAGGTATTGCTATGTCTTATAATACCTATTTTTCTCGAAAAAGTCGTGTCAAATACTCTGTTTTGAGTATCATGAAATGTGCGTTTAGTTTAATGTGAAAATGTAAAATTTAAGTGCTTGATTTCTATATTCGTTCGATTATGCAAGTTTTTTTGCGATTTTTTTGAAAAAAAGTTTAAAAAGATTTGTTAGTTTCATTTACATAGTATATATTTGCAGCGTTACAAGAAATTAGGTGTTTATAAGTATTTAAGTATTATAGCCTAAAGTATAAAGAGTTAAGATTGTTTTGTTGAATCTTTTTTTAATTGTAAGGATTATGACACAGGCAAGAAATAAAGTAAACGAGAAGCTGTCTCGACAGGAATTGGATATGAACAAATGGTGGACCAGCCTTAGCGTAACTAACAAGGAATGTTTATCAGGTAAGCCTTATCCAACATGTACAGTTTGGTGGAATGAAATCTCATTGGAACAAAGAGTAAAGGTACACGACGATTCTGGTATTGTACGTGCTCCACGTAATAAGTCTGAGGGATTTACATAGTCAACTAATGTTGAAATATATAAATATACGTATATGGCGAAGGGTGTTTTTTGTAACATTCTTCGCCTTGTTTATAGATGCTTATGCCCAGCATGGGGGAAAGCGCTACTTGTCGGTCATGTCGTTCAACTGTGAGAATGCCTTTGATACCATTCACGATGCGGGAAAGGACGACTATGACTTTATGCCTGATGGCAGTCATCATTGGTCACGATGGCGTATGTATAAGAAGTTGAAGGGTATCATGAAAATTATGGCTGCGGCAGATGAAACTTATCCTGTTGACTTGGTGGGACTTTGTGAAGTGGAGAACGACAGTGTGATGACGTGGCTGCTAAATAATACTGCAATGCACAGACTTCCATATCGTTATGTTATGACTTCTTCAGAGGATAAGCGTGGCATTGATGTGGCTTTGATATACTCACGCTATTTTTTTCAGCCTTTTGACACGGCTTTCATTCGTACTTCGGGGCTTAGTGCGCCGGTGCGTGATGTGTTGAGAGTTTCTGGAACTGTACCGACGGGCGATACTCTTGATGTGTATGTTTGTCACTTGCCGAGTAAGTTGGGCGGTAGGGAGGCATACGACCGTGGTATGAGTGTGGCAAGAAACTTGAAGGCTGACGTGGATTCTATCATGTCTGTCCGCAGTATGCCTTACGTGATTCTCATGGGCGACTTCAATGCAGACTATTCTTCGTCGTTGATGCGCAAGGTGTTGGGTGTTAAGGTTTTGCGTAAGAAAACTGATGTGCGTGAGTTTTCTTCAAGTGACTTGGTGGATTTGGTTGCAGGCAAACCTAATGGAAGTTATAAGTATCATGGTCAGTGGAGCATCATTGACCATATAATTGTGTCTGGCACGTTTTTCGGGCAGGAAAGTAGACTACATACTTCTTTTGACGACAGTGGTATACATGCTTTTCCGTTCTTGCTTGAAGATGATATGACGTATGGAGGTAAGAAGCCTAAGCGCACTTATATTTGGACTAAGTATAATGGTGGTGTCAGTGATCATTTGCCCGTGTGGGCAAGGTTTAGATTCTGACATCTTGTTTTTGCTGGTTTGTGATGTAATGGTGTGTTAGAGTGGGGTAAAGACATAAAAAACTGTCCGTATGAACAAATGTTTGTACGGACAGTTTTTTGTTACTTGTCAGCCTTATGTACGAACTGTGTCCGTGGTTGCGGAACGCATGTGAAGCACATGAGACTTGGTAGTAAGAAAGGGTGTTTTATTATTCACGTTTCGCAAGTAGTTAACGGGAGTTAACTTCGTGGAGTAATAGAGGTGTTATCGCTTTCGCTCAAGACGGTACTCGGTTCTTCGGAGTGAATAGTCGCCGGAGGCGATGTGAAGAGTGAAAAGTTATGAATGAAAGTAACTCTATTTACTAATTCTCAATTGTCAATTCACATCATTCGTCTGTTTACTCCATGAAGCGTAGTGGAATTAACTTCCTTTTACTCCACGCAAGTAAAGCGTTAGCGATACTTGCGAAAGCAGAGTATTACAATCCCTTTCCGTGACAGTTCTTGTACTTCAGACCTGAGCCACAAGGACATGGGTCGTTGCGACCAATCTTAGGACCATTGACTATTGGCTGTGTTGGCTGCTGGGCACGTGTGTCCTGCTGTGCTGCACGGCTAACGTCTGATGGCTCGTCAGGATTTTCCTTTGTCTCAACATACTGCTGCTTCTGACGCTGTACTGGCTCGGCAGGTGCCTCCTGTACTTCTTCGTTCTCGAGTTCAGGAATAGAACTGCGCATGAGTATGGAGATAGTATTGTCGTTGATGTCGTTCACCATGTTGTCGAAGAGCTTTACAGACTCCAGCTTGAAGATGAGGAGTGGGTCTTTCTGCTCGTATGACGCATTCTGAACTGATTGCTTGAGTTCGTCGAGTGCGCGGAGGTTCTCCTTCCATGCGTCGTCGATAGTACGGAGAAGTATAATCTTCTCGAACGCAACGATAATGTTCTTACATTCATCATCATAAGACTCCTTGAGTGATACTGTTACGAACATTCCGCGGTTGTTGCCCCATGTGATAGGAACGCGTACATTTACCTGGTCGATGTTTGGAAGTGAGTTTACGTTGTCCTCGTATGTCTTCTTGAGCACCTTGTTTGCAGTATCTGTAATGCGGTTCATGCGTGCCTTGAAGTTCTCCATTACTGCATCGAATGTCTCGTCCTCAAGTTTCTCGTGATTCTTGTTTTCGAGGTCTTCAGCTGTGAATGGTACTTCCATGGCGAACAGACGGAAGAAGTCTTCCTTAAGGTCGTCATAGTTGCGGTTCTTGAGGATGTGGAGTACACGGTCCCATATCATGTTTGAGATATCCATGCCGATACGCTGTCCCATGAGTGCATGGCGACGGCGCTCGTAGATGACCTTACGCTGCTTGTTCATTACGTCGTCGTACTCGAGCAGACGCTTACGGATACCGAAGTTGTTTTCCTCAACCTTGCGCTGAGCACGTTCGATTGACTTGTTAATCATGCTGTGCTCAATCATCTCGCCTTCTTCAAATCCGAGACGGTCCATTATCTTAGAGATACGGTCGGAAGCGAAGAGACGCATGAGCTTGTCTTCGAGTGATACATAGAATACTGATGAACCTGGGTCACCCTGACGTCCTGCACGACCACGAAGCTGACGGTCAACACGACGGCTTTCATGACGCTCTGTACCGATGATGGCAAGACCGCCGGCAGCCTTTACTTCGTCTGAAAGCTTGATATCGGTACCACGACCTGCCATGTTTGTTGCAATGGTTACGATAGAACGCTGACCTGCCTGTGCTACGATGTCTGCCTCGCGCTGGTGTAACTTGGCGTTGAGTACGTTGTGTTCAATTTTGCGAAGCTGCAACATCTTTGAGAGCATTTCTGAGATTTCGACTGATGTTGTACCTACAAGTACTGGACGACCAGCCTTAACCATACGTTCAATCTCTTCAATTACAGCCTTGTACTTTTCGCGGTTAGTCTTGTAAACGCGGTCGTTGAGGTCCTTACGTGCGATAGGGCGGTTGGTTGGAATCTCAACAACGTCGAGCTTATAGATGTCCCAGAACTCGCCTGCCTCTGTGATGGCTGTACCTGTCATACCTGAAAGCTTGTGGTACATACGGAAGTAGTTCTGGAGAGTGATTGTTGCAAATGTCTGTGTAGCTGCCTCAACCTTTACTCTTTCCTTAGCTTCTACGGCCTGATGGAGACCGTCTGACCAACGGCGACCTTCCATGATACGACCTGTCTGCTCATCGACAATCTTTACTTCGCCGTCCATTACGACGTAGTCATCGTCTTTGATGAACATTGTGTATGCCTTGAGAAGCTGCTGTATGGTGTGTACTCGCTCTGCCTTGATAGCATAGTTCTGCATGAGTTCGTCCTTCTTACTGAGTTTCTCTTCTTCTGTAAGCTTTTCATTATCGAGTGAAGCAAGCTGTGAAGTGATGTCAGGAAGTACGAAGAAGCTGTCGTCGTTTACAATCTGTGCGATGAGGGCATTACCCTTATCAGTCATGTCAACAGACTTCATCTTCTCGTCAACAACGAAGAAGAGTGGGTCTGTAGCCTCTGGCATACGGCGGTTGTTGTTCTCCATATAGATTTCCTCTGTCTGGAGAAGACCAGTCTTGATACCTGGCTGTGAGAGATATTTCACGAGAGCGTTGTTCTTTGGCATACCCTTGTAGGCACGGAAGAGTGAGAGGAATCCCTCTGTAACTTTTTCCTTGTCGTCGCTGTCAATGAGTTTCTTTGCTTCTGTGAGATAGCTCTGTGTAAGCTTTCGCTGTGCTTCTACCAACTGTTCTACGATAGGGCAGTACTGCTCGAACATTTGGTCGTCACCGTGTGGTACAGGACCACTGATGATAAGTGGTGTACGTGCATCGTCGATGAGCACAGAGTCCACCTCATCGACAATTGCGAAGTTGTGCTGACGCTGTACAAGATCCTTTGGATCCATAGCCATGTTGTCGCGGAGGTAGTCGAAACCAAATTCGTTGTTTGTACCGAATGTGATGTCGGCCTGATATGCTCGACGGCGTTCCTCTGAGTTTGGACGATGCTTGTCGATGCAGTCAACAGAGAGGCCGTGGAACATATAGAGAGGCCCCATCCATTCAGAGTCACGCTTAGCAAGGTAATCGTTCACTGTTACGACGTGAACACCATTGCGTGTGAGGGCGTTGAGAAATACAGGAAGGGTAGCCACGAGGGTCTTACCTTCACCTGTAGCCATCTCGGCAATCTTGCCTTGGTGAAGTACGATACCACCGAAGAGCTGAACATCATAGTGAATCATGTTCCATACTGTGTCATTACCTCCGGCAGTCCAATGGTTGTGCCATATAGCCTTGTCGCCGTCAATCTCTACGAAGTCGCGTCCTTCGCCTGCCAACTGACGGTCGAAGTCTGTTGCTGTAACGACAACCTTTCCGTCTTCAGCCTGTGCAAAACGGCGTGCAGTGTCCTTTACGATAGCAAACACAGTAGGGAGAACCTCTGTGAGACCATTCTCGAATGTGTCGAGAATATCTTTTTCGATTTTGTCTATCTCATCGAACAATGGCTGACGACGGTCTATGTCTGTCTGCTGAATCTTAGCGTTTATTTCCTCAATCTTGGCTTTCTGCTCCTTTACAGAGTCCTGAAGATAAGCCTTGATTTCATCGAGCTTGGCACGGAGTTCATCTACTGAAAGTGCCTTGATTTGTGGTTCTACCTGAAGAATCTGGTCAACGATAGGCTTTATTTCCTTTATATCTCGTTGCGCCTTGTTGCCGAAGATGCTTGATAGAAATTTGTTTAAATTGAATGCCATATATGATTTTATTTTTATTCTTTAATGAAAATTGTTTTTTATTTATACACTTAAAAGCTTAAAATAGCGGAGCTGTATTGCATGCATTCGGGGCTCTTATGCGTATATGATGTGCGATTGTTGGAGCGATACATTCCACAGTGACAGGTGTGTGAACTTGCTGTGCCTGTATCTTGTTTCCGAAAAAGATGAGTGGAAACTCGAAAAACGACTCACGCTGCATCTTGCTTGTGCGTCGGTCTTCGTCCACAAGGTTCCAGCCTGATGCTGGTTGTATTATGATGTCGCCGGAACACTTTGAGTTGTATCCGTTGCGTATGTTGCGTATTCCTTGTGACCATGCTCCTTGCATGAGTCTGTTGGCGGTATATACGTCGCGTACTCCTTCAAACTGGAAAAGAAAGTCTTCGCAGTTGGCAAGTACTTCGTTCATCTGCAACTGCTTTTCTTCCAACAGTTGATGGTTGAGGTATATCTGTGAATCGAAATAGCCGTCAACATATTGTGCCTTGCCGTATATGGCCGATAAGTACATGTTCAGCAGTGCTGAGCATCTGTTTATGCTGAAGTTGCCTGTCGGTATGCGGTATTCTGAGATGGAATAGTCTTCTTTGTAGTTTTCGTAACCTGTGGAAGTCAGGTAGATAAGTACCTTGTCAAGTCCTACGAACTTGTCTATGTCCTTAAGCAGTTTCTCAATCTCCTTGTCAAGACGTGCGTATGTGTCCTGTAGTTCTGTCGTTGTTTCTGACAGAGGCAGATTGTCGTAGTTGCCTGCGTAGTAACATACTGATATGTAGTCGGTGACAAGGTCAAGTCCAGCATTACCGCTTGCGAGGAATATACGCGTAGCCTTAGTTACTTCCTCATTTACGAGAGGGCTGTGCTTGTATGACTCTATGTTTGACTTGTGGTCCTTGTCGTTGAATTTGTGTTTGAAACTGTTTTGAACAGCTGTCAGGTAATAGTTATAAGTGCCTATATATGAATTGAGAGGCTCCCAAGTGAGGTCCTCTATTACAGATGTGGCATTGGTTGTTTGCAGAAACTTCATCCATGAAGGTGAGTCGCCATAGTAGCTTGTTCCTGCCCAGCGTCCTGTTTCAGAGTCAATCCATATAGCCCATGTTGCTGCATGACCTGCAGCGAGAACGGCAGCCTCGCGGTTTGGTGCAACCGAATATACGAGGCTTTGTCCGCGAGTCGCCACCTTCAGCTCGTCGCCGATGGTGCTTACAAGAAGGTTCTTTGCTGATGCACCACTGCTGGTTTCAATTCCAAGAAATTTATTGTCGTCAACGCAGTTCTTCTTCGTTAGCGTT
>JAFSSN010000122.1 GCA_017450985.1 Bacteroidaceae bacterium | reverse complement strand
TTGCGCAAGAAATTTTCTGGCGTGGTATTTATGTTGGCATAGCAGTATAGGACCTGGAACTGGCAGAGCTGGGTCAAGTCGGTAGGGTCATCATCGTCAACCTCGTAGACAGTCACCTCGCAAAGAAACCCTCCTGTGTCGGACATGTATTGTTCGACAAGCTCAGCAAGCTCCACAAGCCTTGTAGTACCATTGTAGGTATAAAGCGTGACACGGAGGATAACAGTCCCGTCCACGTCAATAGCAATGTTCACGTGGTCGCCAGCACTTATTATCAGGTCGAGAACTTTACACGACCATTGAATACCAGAAGGGGGGTTGACTACTGTTGCCATACATTATATTTTTTATCAAAGTTATTTTTTTGTTTATTGCTGCAAAAAGACAATTAAAAAACAGCCCTACCCTCACGAGCAAGGCCGAGAGTAATCCAATTATCTATAAACAACTTTATAACTAGAATCATCATGATATCCCTGAGAACCCTGCAGCACTATCGGCATAAGAGCGTTGAGGAAGTTTCTCACACCCTATATATAGAGTGTCGAAGGCATCGGTTCCGTCGGTACGATGCTCCAAAAGGTTTTCTTCGTTCTCAGCGAGTTTCTCTCCAGCTTTATGTTTCTTGAATCCATTGCGCCCACGCACCACTCCTGCAGACTGGACTGCGAGAATGAGGTCATCGTTGTTCTGCCTGTTAAACATCGGCATCAGTTTGTTTCTCCCAGCAAAGCCCTGATTTATGAGCAGATATTTCTCGTCGTGCTTCATAGGATTTCCAAGATAAACATCGTTAACCGTCCACCCGTGCATCTCAAAGTTGTTCTTAATTACCCAATGAAAATCTTCCTCGTTGACCGCATAGTTAGAACCAAGCGCCGTGCTGTCGTAGTAAAAAACAATTTCCTTGTTATGATGGTGTGCATAATACATACAGAAGTCATTGATCAACTCCGGCAATTTGCGTTCATATTTCACATAGAAGGACTTCAGCACAAGCAATCGCCCATTGCGAGGCTGTCCGGCAACAATCCAGTTGATGTTAGCGTTATAGTCCATTCCGATGCAGATGGGAGCCAACGGGTCTAGGTCGGCATCGGCACGGCAATCAATCGCGGCCTCATCGAAGGTCTCAGTCCACTCAAGGGAATCAAGATACTTGAAGTCGCTGGCATCGTACTTGTGTCGCTCACGCATCGATGAGTAGAATCCATCCTTCGCGATTCCTATGCGCTGGCACAGGATTGAAGTCTGAAATGTGAGCGGTGTGAGGTCACGCTTCATCTGCTTGATGTAGTTCTCACCAAGCAGCTGAAGGTTCTCGATGGAGGAATACTCCTTGTAATACACAGCCACAGAGCGCATCTTGTTGAGATCACGGTCAAGATACTGGAGACGCTTGCGGATGTAGGCAGGTACAGGCTGACCTTTATCCTTGAGTTCACGCACATGCTGACGAATCGACCATATCTTATAGATAGTGCCTTCAATTGTGGCTATTAGCTCGGGG
>JAFSSN010000121.1 GCA_017450985.1 Bacteroidaceae bacterium | reverse complement strand
TCGTTTGCTTGAGCTTTGGAAAATTAATACACTTTGAAGTCTGTGTAGAAATAGTAGTACCACCAGTATGTAGTTCCGTAAGCTTGCTTCAGGCGTGTTCCTATTTCGTCGCCTTCAAGCCCGAGTTTTGCAAGTTCGTTGTAGTCACGCACGAACTGGTTGTAGCGTTGCGATACGAACTTGTCGAACTCGTATCCGTTAAGCTCTATAGGTGACTCCTCTTGCGTACACAGCAATATTGCTCCTTCTTGATAGAGAGGGGGAATGGATGCATTGGGATGGCGCTTGACGTAGTTGTAGAAGTGGATGCAGAATGAGTATGCGTCTTCGTTCCACAATGCTGCGCACATCGTTACGTCCTCAAGTTTAGGGCTTGTTGGATATGCAAGGTCGGAGAAATGATCTAACAGCCATTTCTCGCACAATCCGCCGTCGGTGTCGAGTTGGTTGACGTCGTCGTTGAGCAGCGGGGCGATGTTTTGGAACTCCTCTGACCTCATGAGGTTGGAACTGTGGTGCATCAGTTCTTCCTGCTGATTGGCCCACTTGGCATGGAAGGCAGTGGCTCTTAGCAGTGATATGTATTTGCGTGCCACGTCAAACTCTTGGTTTATTATGGCACAGCGTGTAAGTATCTTCAGATTGTTGATTGTCATGCCGTACTCTACAGAGTTCTCTATTGCCCAACGATAGGCATAGTTTGTCTGACCGAACTGGTAGTAGAGCATTGGCGCGGCAAGTTGTGATATGTGTATTTTCAGGGAATCTGGCGTGTTGGGAAGAGTACCGCAGTTGTTCGTCTTGAACATGTCCGTCAGTCGGTTGGTGTGCATCAGGGCGATGTTCTTATACATCACCATGAGGTTTGTCGGCTGCTCGTAGTTCTTTGCCTCGTCAAGTACATCGTCCCAGCGGCACTCGTCGATGGCACGGTACATCTTCATTTCTGCGTGGAAGGTCTTGTCTGGAAATGTCCATGCGTAAACCTTGAACACTGGACATACGCAGAGTAGGGCGACGGCGGTACAAAGAACGTAAATGGCTTGCTGCACCTTCGCTGTAACTAGTTTCCGTGTGCTTCGGCCGAGAAAGTATGAGACGGCTCTGTTTGCTGCGAAAGCAAGGAATGAGCCGGCAAATATGCTTACGGCTTGGGCAAAGGCAAAACCTGGCTGCTTGCAGTAGTAGAGCCAGTAGCCGAGTGATAGTACAGAGAAGAGTTGTATGGCTGACGGCAGGAGTGCTATTGCTGTCCAGTAGCCTTTCAGACGCAGTGCGTCAACGAGGCAGAAGAAGGTGAGCAACCATATAAGGATGAGCATCAGCGTGCCGAGCCATGGGTAGTAAAAGAACTGGGTGAGATAGCATCCTATCCACGTCCACAGCCCTCCGTTGTGGTGAAGGGCTGTGAGCATGAATGTATGTCCTTTGACGAATAGCGATTGCTCTTGCAGTGCGTAGAGGTAATCGCTGTGCGTCATGAGTGATACAGCTGCCACTAATGCGAAGATTGTGGCTATAATGTACTGTTTTTGATATGTCATCGTTGTTACGTCCTTATTTCTTGAATACGGCTTTCTTTGCCTCTGGATTCTTTGCCACAGAAGTGAACTCCTGGGCGCTTACCTTTACCGGCTCAACCATAAACTCCGGTCGGTTGAAGCTGCGAAGGAAGAAAGTGTAGAAATAAGGGTCTTTTTGTGGAAGTTCAAATGCCTTGTGTACCTTGCCTTGCTTGTCGAAGTAAGCAATGTAAGGACGTGTGTAGTTGCCATCGTCGCGGCGGCTTTCACACATAATCCATCTGCCGTTGCTTGACCATACAGGGTAGCTTTCTGCACGGCTGCTGTTGAGGGCTTTCACGTCAATCTTCTTGCCTGTATTCAAGTCGATGATTTGTATGTCGGCTTCAGGATGCCAGATGTGGAAGCATCCCCATCCGCCTTCAGCAAATGCCATGTAACGTCCGTCGGCACTTATGCGTGGGAGGGTAGCGCTCTTTTGATTTTCTGTGGCAGAGTACACCAACTCGCGCTCTCCGAAAGTGCGTGTGCTTGGATTGAAACTCTTCTTGTATATGTCGTATTTGCACTCCTTGTAGCGCAATATCATCTCTGTTTCTTTCTCGATAGTTGCTGTGTCGATAATCGTAGAGTCAACTACAGGTTTGTGACCAGTGTAAACGAAGTGAGCAGAGCAATAGTAGAGTGTCTTTCCGTCAGGAGACCATGTAGGGAAGACTTCCAACTCGTCGTCGTCGTTGGCTATGTGCGTTACCTCGTTCTTGTCAACGTCGTAGAGTATGAGATCTGACTGTGTGTCCTGCACTTCAATCTTGGCTACGTCCTTGGTGTGGAATGACTGACCTGTCTTATTGGTTGAGAAGGCAATGACATTGAGCGTAGGATGCCATGCAGGATATACACCGGCACTTAATGTCTCGTCTGTCTTCAAATCTACTTTCTCTATCTTGTCACCGTTTACAATCATCGTTCCTCCAAGTGCTTGACGCATGTGGAAGAGCATGTGGTCGGTCTTGAAGTTCTGGTATGAGTGGCAGTTGATACACTGACCTTCTTCCTCGTTCATGACGCTTGTATTGCTGTACACGATGTCTTGGTCGTAGTTGGTCATGTTGCGTTGATTGATGGTGAGGTCTTCGTATGCAACGTATGATGGCTGAATGAGACGATAAGAGATGTAAGGGTCAATCTCTTCCTCTGCTACGTTGATGCTGAATGTCTTGTATGCTGTCCATTTGCCGTCTTTCTTGGTGAACACGTCCACCTTGATGTCCTTGCCCTTAGAGGCTTGCAGCATTTCTTTCCATTCGTCCTCGTCGATAGATATCTTTGCTCCGTCGCCGTATGTGTATTCGCCGCCGTTAAAGGTGAAGCGTGCAACAGCTTCGTCGCTGCCGTCTTGTACGGCGAAGTTTGTCGGTGCTATGTTGCACGGAATGGTTACATCTGTATAGTCAGGAAATATGACTGGTGTCTCGTTCTTGCTTGTATATGAACTTGGAACGGATGGGTGTCCGCACGCAGTCATAAGTGCAATAAGCATTGCTGCTGATAATATATTAAGTTTCATGTTCTTTTCTTTTGTTGATGTTTGAATCTTTTTTAGTTAGATTGAATGTCACGACAGAAGAAGTAGAACCAATAGAATGTGTCTCCATACATTGGCTTCATCTCCTCTGCAATCTTTTTCTGGTCAACGCTGCCGTTGAGTGCCTTCTGCTGCTCAATGAGCTTTTGAGAAAGGTTGTGAAAACTCTCGTATGCGTTGATTACTTTCTCCTTGTCGAAAGGCATGCGCCTTATGTCCACGTTTTGCGGCTCTAGGTTACCGTATAGGAATGCTGCCTGCTGATAGTAGAGCGGCATTTCCTCGCCTTGGTGCATTTGTGCATAAAGGAAGAAGCGTGGCCAGAACAACTGAATGTCCTTTTGTATCAGGGCATAAGTCAATGTCACTTCTTGCAGCAGCTTGCTGTCTTTGTTCATTGTGTTGCTGAAGTAGTTTATAAGGTACATCTCTGGTAAGCCATTGTCGCCGTCGAGTACCGTTCCCATGTGACTTTGCAATTCTTTTACGTTGGTAAATTCTTCGTATTGGCTGAGAAGCTTAGGATTTTTCACCAAAGGCATGTACTTCTCCGCCCATTCCTTGTGGAATGTTGTCTGCTTGAGAATGTCAAGATATTTTTTGGCCACGTCCCATTCCTCGTTGATGATGGCGCATCGTGTCAGGTTTTGAAGATCTTGAACCTTATAGCCGAACTCAACGCTGTTCTCTATGCACCAGCGGTAAGAGAAGTTTGTCTTGCCGTGGAAATAATAGATGATAGGTGCAGCTGTCTGTACCATGTGAACTTGTAGGGAGTCAAAGACATAAGGGTGTTCACCCATGTTGTTGTATTTGAACAAGCCGTCGCCAAGATGTCCCGTATTCAAAAGGGCAATGTTCTTGAAAAGCACCATCTCGCGCGTAGCATCGCCAGGAATGTTGCCCATCTCTGTGAGGACGTCGTTCCAGCGACCTTCTTCGGCAGCGCGGTACATACGCATTTCTGCATGATAGTTGTAGTTGTCGAAATTTACTTTGTCAGTAACGTAAGCTGACAAACCAAGCACAACGATGATGGTTGCGATGAGTGAATATGCTTCCTTTCCCTTGACGTCCTCTTCCTTGCTTCTGTTCTTGCTGAAGAATACAAAAACAAGTGGGAACAAGGCCATGATTATGAACGGAAGTTCAAGTTTGAAAGTGAATGCCTGACTTGCCCAGAATATTGGCAAGGCTGCATACCACATGGTTGACAACTTCATTGATGGGTAGAATTGATAGCAGATCAATGGTGTTACTGCTATTACAACTATGCCGACAATAGGAATTATCAGTTTGTTGAGCTTCTTGTCGTTATAGCTGAAAGCATAGTCGGCGCACATATAAAGTATTCCGACAAAGCTAATCCATCCGAAAAGAGCGTAGCCACCGATGCCCCATACGACAAGCCATGCAAGTTTTATTTTCTCAGGAAGCAGTCGTGCTATGAGTGTGGCTGTTATTGCTATGAAGAAGCCGATGCTTGTTGTGAACCAATATCCAGAGTGTTTGAGATAGTAGAGCCAGTAGCCAATGCAAATCTCAGAGCATAGAAGTGCGACGAATGGAACGAGCGTCAGTATCGTCCATCCATTCTTAATGTTGAACGCATATTGCATCACACAAAAGGTAATGAGCCATAATGTGATGAGTATGGTAACTCCGGATGTAGGAGTGTAGAAATATTGTGTGAAATATGTACCTGCCCAAAACAGAAAGCCGCCCGGCTGCTTCATGCAGTCAAGAAAGTAGGCATAGTTCTCTTGAAACAAATTCCTGCTTTGCGCCATGTACAACATGTCGCTGTTTTCTCCGATTAGATAGTATGCCGCTAATGCAGCAAACAAGAGTGCATAACACCAGTGAAGGCATGACAATAATTTAGCTGATATGCACAATGACATCGCTTCTTTCTTTTTTGACGTCGGTGGCGCGCTAACGAAAGAAGGCTTGTCGAAATTGTTAAGGTTGTTAGTTTTTTTAGAAGCCATTGTTTTATGTTAATATTAAAAGGGTAGTTCTATTTTATGCGGCACTGAGCATACGTCAGAAGCCACCTTCTGCCCAAAACAAGTGCAAAGATAAACAATCTTTAACGAAGAAAAAAAGAAAAGCGTAAAAAAAGAGACACAAGTAAAATCGCTTGTGTCTCTTTCTGTTGAATAAAACGTTAATGTTAGTCTTCGTTCAGTATCTTCATTATTTCTACGCAGGCCTTTGCCACGCTGGTGCCAGGGCCGAAGATTGCTGCCACGCCCGCCTTGTATAGGAAGTCGTAGTCCTGGGCAGGAATGACACCTCCGGCAATGACGAGAATGTCCTCACGGCCAAGCTTCTTCAACTCTTCGATGACCTGTGGCACGAGTGTCTTGTGACCAGCGGCAAGTGAACTTACGCCGAGCACGTTGACGTCATTTTCTACGGCTTGACGTGCCGATTCTGCCGGTGTCTGGAACAAAGGACCCATGTCCACGTCCATTCCGCAGTCGGCATAACCTGTTGCGCAAACCTTTGCACCGCGGTCGTGACCGTCCTGTCCCATCTTTGCAATCATGATGCGCGGACGACGACCATTCTTCTGGGCGAATTGCTCTGTCAACTGACAAGCCAACTCGAACTCCTTGTCTGATTTAGATTCTGAACTATACACGTTGCTGATTGTTCTAATTATTGCTTTATAGCGGCCGACGACAGTTTCGCAGGCGTCTGAAATCTCACCGAGTGTACATCCCACGCCTGCTGCCTTTACTGCAAGGTCGAGAAGGTTGTTCTCCGATTTCTTACCGTCTTTGAACTCCTGTACGCACTTTGTTATTGCCTCCAGTGCTGCCTTGCAAGCCGCATTGTCACGTTTAGCCTTCAAGTCTTTAAGCACGCCTTCCTGTTGCAGACGTACTGCAGTGTTGTCCACCTCAAGGATGTCGAGTGGATCCTCGTGCTCCAGACGATACTTGTTCGTTCCGACGATTGTCTGTGTGCCTGAGTCGATGCGCGCCTGAGTACGTGCAGCAGCTTCCTCGATACGCATCTTTGGAAGTCCTGTCTCAATAGCCTTGGCCATACCGCCTAACTTCTCGATTTCCTGAATGTGCTCCCATGCCTTGTGTACAAGCTCGTTGGTGAGAGTTTCCACATAGTATGAGCCTGCCCAAGGGTCAATCTGCTTGCATACCTTTGTCTCGTTCTGTATGTATATCTGCGTGTTACGTGCAATACGTGCTGAGAAATCGGTAGGCAACGCAATGGCTTCGTCGAGGGCGTTAGTATG
>JAFSSN010000013.1 GCA_017450985.1 Bacteroidaceae bacterium | reverse complement strand
TGTCCACGAGATGGCAAAATAAAAGCCCTCAAAATTCTCCGCGGTAGAAATGCGTTGCAAAGGTAAGCGGATTTTTGAGAACCACCAAAAAGCAAGTCCGAAGTGTTAAATTCTAAAAGTGGTTGATATACAAAGATTTATCTCCATGTGCTTTTCATTGTTTATGGTTGTTTAGAGGTCTCTAAATACAATCTTGGAACGCCCCATCTCCAATGTTCGTAACTGAATTAGGAATAGATATTTCTTTCAGAGAACTACACCCAGAAAAAGCAAATTCATTAATGCTCGTAAAGGACGAAGGGATGGTGATGGATGTACATTCCTCTCCATTGAGATACAGAGCATATGATACAGCTGGAGCCCATGATTTCCCCTTGGTCATGGCTATCCACTTATCCAAATCCGCAATGTCGATACGTTCAATTTTGCATCTGGAAAAACAAGCGCTCCCTATACTTGTGACCGACACTGGTATATTTACGCTCTTCAAATTGCTACATCTGCAAAAAGCCCAATCCCCAATAGTTGTCACTCTATAATCTTTACCATTATAGTTCACAGTGCTTGGAATGACCACATCACCAGAATATGCAGATATGTATTTACCATTTCTGTAATACTGATACGTCACCGTAGCTTCATCCCCATTGAAGTCATAGTAAATTCCATCAATCTCAGCATCATAAGCATACGAACTTACGGAAAAGAGCATCATGGCAGATGCAAGGAATGTTTTCAAACAACTTTGTTTCATATTTGCAATATTAAATTATAAATTAAATAAACAATAGCATAAAGGAAATTGAAGTGTTTAGTCTCTTCTTATTGAAAAGCACGTCATGCGACGACAAAACTTACAATACAATAATATCATCGGCAAGCGTACCAAAGATGCCGACAAATTTATATCATTTTTAATTATTGACAAAATTTTATGCGGCAAAAGCGTCGCTAAACATACAAAAAAAGGCAAAAAGGAGGAAATCAAGAGTCGTGAGTAATAAATTAAGAATAAATAATAAGAAACAAGGATAATCAAAATTTAACAATTAGCAAGTATATTGTGCATTATTAACCGTCATTCCGAGGGTATGACAAAGCTAACACTTCACTTGCTTGGAGGAAAAGGGAAATATAAACAAACTGAAGTTTCGCAAGTAGTAAACTGGAGTTAACTTCGTGAAGCAAAAAGGAGTAACCTGCGGAGTGGAGAATGAAGAATGAAGAGTGAAGAATGAAGAATCCACCTCCGCAAACGGTCACTCGTCTCTTTACTCCTTTTTACTCCCGATTACTCCAGTTAACTCCTCAAAAGAGTGAAGAATGAAGAATACTCTATCGCAGCAGACATATCCGTAAACAGACATTCGTCTCTTTACTCCCGATAACTCCTTTTTTATTCCAAGCAAGTAAAGCGTTAGCGATACTTGCGAAAGCTGAGTAATAAACAAGAAAAAAACAAGGCAAACTTTCGAAGGACACTTACGTCCGCAGGAAAATCTGCCTTGTTTTTATTGATTTATCCACAGAAAGAAATTCATTCCCTGACAATCCATCCCTTCTTGTCAAACTTAATCTTTTTGACGAAGAGTTTTGCACCGCCGTTGGCGTCCTTGCGATAGGCGTGGGAAACGAAATACCACTGGTTGTCAAACTCGTAGGCTGAGCAATGGCCAATGCCGAAGTTGTCGGCATCCGGGCCGTAGAGGTATGTGCCCCCACCCTTTGCCATCGGACGTCCTTCCTTGTCGTAGTATGGTCCGTCAACCTTCTTCGAACGGCCGTACACCGTCTTGTATGTGGAGTTCTGGCCTCGGCAGCAGTAGTCGAAACTTACGAAGAGGTAGTAATACTTTCCGCGGCGTATGATGAAAGGTGCCTCGACGGCATTCTCGCCAGCCTCGATAGTGTCGCCTCCCTCCACGGTGAAGTTCTCCACCTTGTCGATGTCTGCCAAAGTGAGCTTACGCCCCATGCGGCGCGCTATGGTCTTAGGCGCGGTGACGGGTGTCTGGAAATCACGCTTGTCGAGACGCACAATCTGTATGCCGTCCCAGAAAGAGCCGTACACGAGCCACGGCTGCTGCTTCTTGCCCACGATGAGGTTGGGGTCGATGGCATTCCAGTTGTCCTGATGCTGGTGCGACGCTATGACCATGCCTCGGTCTTCCCACTTGAAGTCGGGCGACGAATGGTCGAGTGTCTTGTTGACGGCAAGCCCGATGGCAGAGCGGTTCTTTCCGAACGTAGAGCAAGAGTAGTAGAGATGCCACAGTCCGTTGTGGCGGCTGATGTCAGGAGCCCACGTATGTCCCCGATAGCCTTTCACGGTGTCGATAGCCCACTGCGGTATGGTTGACTTTTCGCGGTCCATCACGAAGTCGCGGCGGCGGTGCTCGCCTGGTGCCGGCGGATCCTCGTGCTTGGCTACGAACTTAAAGACCGGGGCTTCGCGCGTCCAGTTCTTCATGTCGTCGGACGACAGGACGTCTATGCCCATTCCCGTAGAAAAAATGTAGTACTTGCCGTTCTCACGCGCCATAACCGGGTCGTGGACGTTGGGGTCGCTGCTGCGACCTAAAACAAAGTCCTGGGCCGCAGCCGTATGGACGAATGCAAGACCCAGGAAGAAAAACAACTTTCTCATGAAAGATAAATTGACTAAATTGGTTAATAAGGTAAAAGCGCGGCATGCCAATAAAATTAATAGTAGAAAGAGCAGTGCATGCCTCTAAAGTATATTATTTGAATGATCAATCAGATGAGCGGCATTCCAGCCTTTGCACACTCGGTGCGCATGTCGTCAGGCCAGATGCTTGCCTGTATTTCGCCGATGTGAGCCTTGTGGAGCAGCACCATGCAGAGACGGCTCTGTCCGATACCGCCGCCGATGGAGAGAGGCAGTTCGTCGGCAAGGAGCTTCTTGTGGAAGTATAGTTCCTTGCGGTCGGTCTTGCCTGTAAGCTCGAGCTGGCGCAGGAGTGCCTCCTTGTCAACACGGATGCCCATAGAACTGAGTTCGAATGCACGGTTGAGAAGCGGGTACCATATCATGATGTCGCCGTTGAGGCCCTTGAATCCTTCTGAGTTCGGAGTTGTCCAGTCGTCATAGTCGGGCGCAAGGAGGTAGTGCTCCTGACAGTTGGAAAGCTTTCCACCGATGCCCAAGATGAACACGGCACCGTACTTCTTGCATATAAGGTCCTCACGCTCCTTCGGAGTCTTGTCGGGATACATCTGCAAGAGTTCCTCTGAAGAGATGAAGTGTATCTCCTCAGGAAGGAAAGGTTCAATCTGTGGATATGTTTCCTGAACGAGGTATTCAGTGCGTCGGATTGCGGAATAGATGTTACGTACAATCTTCTTGAGGAATGTAAGGTTTCTGTCTTCAGCCGTAACGGTACGCTCCCAATCCCACTGGTCAACATACAATGAGTGTAAATTGTCAAGCTCCTCGTCGCCACGAATGGCATTCATATCTGTATATAATCCATAACCAGGCTTTATGCCGTACTCGCCAAGCATGAGGCGCTTCCACTTAGCAAGTGAATGTACCACCTCGGCAACTTGGTCATTCATATCCTTGATAGGAAATGACACAGGGCGCTCTACGCCGTTAAGGTCGTCGTTGATGCCCAGTCCTCGGAGTACGAAGAGTGGCGCCGTCACTCGACGGAGACGAAGTGCCGTTGAAAGATTTGCCTGAAAGAAATCCTTTATCAGCTTTATGCCCTGTTCAGTTTGCATAGGATTGAGTAATTGCTTGTAGCCCTCAACCTTTATCAATTTGCTCATTGCTATGTATAGTTTTGTTCATTTTTGTCGTGCAAATTTAAGTTTTATTTTACATTCTGCAAAATATAAAGGCAGGATAAATGTATTTTTATCATTTATTCTGCCTTTTCAGTAACAATTTCAAGTGTTTTTTATTCAAATTTCATCGTTTTAGCAGGTTTGTTAATTCCTATGAAGAATGTCGAACCAAATATCACTAAAGACGATATTATCAGTGTCAAAATGTTAAGTCCTACGACCTTTAGCCAGTCAATGTGTATAGGCACGGAGTCGAGATAATAGACCGAGGCGTCGAGCTTGACGACTGCAAAATACTGCTGTACGAAGCATATTGCCAGCCCGAGGATGTCGCCTATCACGATTCCCTTGCCCACGAGCATGACGGCATAGTGGATGAAGATGCGGCGCACGTCCATGTTGGTGGCGCCGAGTGCCTTGAGCACGCCTATCATATTTATGCGTTCGAGCATGATGATGAGCAGTCCTGACACGATGGTGAAGCTGGACACGCAGAGCATGAGGATGAGTATCATCACCACGTTCATGTCGAGAACCGAGAGCCATGCGAACGTGTGGGGCGAGAGTTCCTTGATGCTGAAGGCTCCGTACACCACTCCGTTGCGGTCGCGCGGGCCGTAGATGTCGTTGTGGATGGCGGCAGCAAGCTGGGACACGTTGTCGAAGTCGTCAACCATCAGTTCGTAGCCGCTCGACATCTCTTCGGTCCATCCGTTGAGCTTGCGCACGGTGTAGATGTCGGTGAGCACGTTCATCTTGTCGTAGTCCTCGAGGTTGGTCTCGTAGATTCCCTTCACGGTGAAGCGGCGCACGCGCATTCCCGACTCCTTGTCCATGAAGTAGGAGTACATCTTGTCGCCGAGCTTCACGCCGAGCGTGCCGGCTATCTTGCGGCTGATGACGATGCTCTGGGATGCCTCCTTGCTGCTGAACTTAGGTATCTCGCCTTCGACGAGGTACTTGTGGAAGAAGGTGGTGTCGTAGTCCTCGCCCACGCCCTTGAACGTGACGCCGCAGAAGTCGTCTTCGGTCTTGAGGATGCCAAGCTTGACGGCAAACTTCTGCATGTGTCTTATGCCGGGGTATGAGCTTACGACCTTGCGGAGCGAGTCGTTGGTGAGGACCGGCATCATCTCGTATTCGTGGGTCTGCGTGAGGCTGACCACCTGAATGTGAGAGCCGAAGCCTATGACCTTGTTGCTCACCTCGCGCTGGAAGCCGAGCACTACCGACAGGCTTATTATCATGACGGCAAGGCCGACGGCTATTCCCATCATGGCTATACGAACAGCAGGGCGAGAAAACCTTTTCCCGCCCTTACCGTCTGAATATATTCTTTTTGCTATGAAAAGTGCGAATGACATAATGAATCCACCATTCTTAATCTACTCTTCCCGGATAAGCCTCAAGGGCTTTTCGCAGTACGAAGAGTGCACGTACAAGGTCTTCCTTCTTCAGCACATAGGCTATACGCACCTCGTTGCGTCCTGAGCCCGGAGTGGTATAGAAGCCTGATGCCGGTGCCATCATGACGGTCTCGCCCTCGTAGTTGAAGTCGGAGAGACACCATGCGCAGAACTTCTCGCAGTCGTCAACAGGAAGCTTTGCCACAGTGTAGAATGCTCCCATCGGTATAGGAGAATAGACCCCAGGAATGCGGTTAAGTCCGTCTATCAAGCACTTACGACGCTCTACGTATTCGTCGTACACTTCCCGGCTGTATTCTTCTGGTGCATCGAGACTTGCCTCGGCTACAATCTGTCCGATGAGCGGAGGAGAGAGGCGCGCCTGGCCGAACTTCATTACGGCCTTGCGGATTTCCTCGTTCTTGGTAATCAAGGCTCCGATGCGGATTCCGCACTCGCTGTAGCGCTTGCTCACTGAGTCGATAAGCACGACGTTGTCCTCAATGCCTTCAAGATGGCAGGCAGAGATGTAAGGTGAGCCGGTGTAGATAAACTCGCGGTACACCTCGTCGGAGAAGAGGTAGAGGTCGTACTTCTTCACGAGGTCGCGAATCTGGTTCATCTCACGGCGAGTATAGAGGTAGCCCGTAGGATTGTTAGGGTTACATATAAGTATCGCGCGTGTACGCTCGTTTATAAGTTCCTCGAACTTCTCGACCTTAGGAAGTGAGAAGCCCTCGTCGATGGTAGTTGCAATGGTGCGGATTACGGCTCCTGCCGAAATGGCAAAGGCCATGTAGTTGGCATACGCTGGTTCCGGAACGATAATCTCGTCGCCTGGGTTGAGGCATGAGAGGAAGGCGAAAAGCACGGCCTCTGAGCCACCGCTGGTGATGATGATGTCGTCGGCAGTAAGGTTGATGTCATACTTCTTATAGTAGCCAACAAGTTTTTCTCTATACGAACGATAGCCCTGTGAAGGACTATACTCAAGAATTTTCCTGTCGATATTCTTTATAGCATCGAGCGCAACCTGAGGTGTAGGAAGGTCAGGCTGACCGATGTTAAGATGGTAAACATGAATGCCGCGCTTCTTTGCATCCTCGGCAAGCGGTGCAAGCTTTCTGATAGGAGAGCTTGGCATTTCTGTTCCACGAATTGAAATCTTTGGCATATTTGATTAAATCTTTTGCTTTGTCAATATGGTTTTGACTTGTCTTATAACAATCTATCACGTTATAACGGGCGCAAAGTTAATAATTATTATTTGCAAATGGGAGCCATGTTGCAAAAAATTTATATTTTTGCAGAAAAATACATCAAAATGAAAGTAGGTATCATTCAACAGGCCTGTTCGACAGACGTCAAGGCCAACATACAGAAACTCTGCGATTCCATTCGCAAGGCTGCGCACCAGGGTGCGGAACTCGTCGTATTGCAGGAACTGCATAACTCCGTGTATTTCTGTCAGACAGAGAATACTGAGCATTTCGACTTGGCAGAGCCTATACCTGGCCCGTCAACAGAGGTGTACGGTGCGCTGGCAAAGGAGCTCGGCATCGTACTCGTCACTTCGCTGTTCGAGCGACGTGCTGCCGGCCTTTACCACAACACGGCGGTAGTGTTTGAGAAAGACGGCTCTATTGCCGGCAAATACAGGAAGATGCATATCCCAGACGACCCTGCTTACTACGAGAAGTTCTACTTCACTCCTGGCGACATGGGCTTCCACCCTATCCAGACGAGTGTGGGCAGACTCGGCGTACAGGTGTGCTGGGACCAGTGGTATCCTGAAGGCGCGCGCCTCATGGCGCTACAGGGGGCAGAACTGCTCATCTACCCTACTGCCATCGGCTACGAGAGCACAGACACGGAGGAGGAGCAGCAGCGTCAGCGCGAAGCTTGGACAACGGTGCAGCGAGGTCATGCCGTGGCTAACGGCATTCCTGTCATTGCAGTCAACAGAACGGGCTATGAGCCAGACCCTTCTGGCCAGACCAATGGCATAAAGTTCTGGGGAAGCAGCTTCGTGGCAGGTCCGCAAGGCGAGATGCTCTACCGCGCTCCTATCGACGAGGAGGTCGTGACTGTCATCGACATCGACATGAAGCGCAGCGAGAACGTGAGACGCTGGTGGCCGTTCCTCAGAGACCGCAGAATAGAGGGATTTGGCGGATTAACAAAAAGATTCATTGATTAACAGCAAATTTACGCGCAAAAGTTTTGCTATATATAAAAAAAAGCATACCTTTGCGCCCGATTTATGTCGATGGGGCTCAAACAAGTGAATCACGAGTTGATTTCGCCTCTCGATGGAAAACCGTTTTAATTAAATAATAAAATGTACGCAATCGTAGAAATTAACGGTCAGCAGTTCAAGGCTGAAGAAGGCAAGAAGCTTTACGTTCATCACATTAAGGATGTAGAGGCTGGCGCTACTGCTGAATTTGAGAAGGTATTGTTGGTTGACAACAATGGCACAGTAACTGTAGGTACTCCTGTAGTTGAGGGTGCAAAGGTTGTTTGCGAAGTAGTTAGTCCACTCGTAAAGGGCGACAAGGTTCTTGTATTCCACAAGCGTCGTCGTAAGGGTTATCGCAAACTCAATGGTCACCGTGAGCAGTTCACAGAGTTGACTATCAAATCAGTTATTGCTTAATTACTAACTAATTTTAATTCGTAAACAGACATGGCACATAAGAAAGGTGTTGGTAGTTCTAAGAACGGCCGTGAGTCACACTCAAAAAGACTCGGTCTCAAGCTCTTCGGAGGTGAATTTGCTAAGGCTGGTAACATCATCGTTCGTCAGCGTGGTACAAAGCACTATCCTGGTAAGAACGTTGGTATTGGTAAGGATGATACTCTCTTTGCTCTTGCAGACGGTATCGTTACATTCAAGAGAGGACGTCTCAACCGTAGCACAGTATCTGTAGAGCCAGTTGCAGCAGAATAAGCTAAGACTAAGATACAACCAATAATAAAGATGTAAGGTTTTTCCTTACATCTTTTTTTGTTTCCCCCTACCCAATTAAGAATTGAGATTTAAGAATTGAGAATTAAGAATTAGGATTTAATGATTGGCAATTGAGAATTGGCAATTAACTAATCACGTGAGGCTGGACTATTGAGAATTCAAGAATTGATAGTTGGAATATGAGAATTGACACACATCGGGCAGAGTAGAAAATTGGCAATAGATAATTTACTAATTCATGTTTCGCAAGTAGTTAACAGAAGTAAACTTCGTGAAGTAAAAAGGAGTAACCGCTTTGCTCAGGACGATACTCTTTCGCTTAGGACGCATATGCAAACAATCTACCGTCCGTTTACTCCATGGAGCGTAGCGGAATTATCTCCTTTTAACTCCCTTTAACTCCCAGCAAGTGAAGCGTATGCGGAACTTGCGAAAGTCGAATTACTAAGCAAAGAATACTGGACTATTGAGAAATAACTAAACACAGAATACCGAGCGGGCAATAATTCATTTACCACGGAAAAACTTTTAAGGAAACTCAACCTTTAGCTTTTAATTTTCCGCTTTTAACTCGCGCTTGCGGGAGACCTTGCGAGATGCTTCGTTTTTCATTTTAACGGCATTTTGCATTTATCGTGCAACAAGCACATTCAACATAATTACATACAGAAAGACACTATTTTTCATTTCATAAATGCAAAAACGTTTCATATTCATAGTTTGTAAACACAATGTCTGCTTTTCTTTCCAAAACACTATTTTCAGGAAAAAAATTTAACTTATTTTTGCAGTACGACAATCAGAGGTTGAAATGTTATATTTAATAATTCATTTTCTTCAATCTTCTATATTAAGGAATAGACTTTTTCTGGAGAATTTAAGAAACAACACAATTTAATCACTAACTATAAAAAAGGACATAGTATGAAAAAGGTGAATTATCTTTTGGGCTTATTAGCAATGTTCGCAGCCCTGTCGTTCTCCTCATGTAGCGACGACGACAATAGTGGTTCAGGCGGTTCAGCATTAGTTGACGATGGTACATTTACCACTTCGAAACTTACCGGAGTAGTACGCGATGTAAACGGAAAGGCAATTAACGGCGCTACCGTGGAAAACGGAACACAAGTAGTAACGACCGACGCTAACGGTGTATTTACATTCGACAAACTCACTGAGACAAAAGGACGTGTAGTGCTCAAGATTTCAAAGAGCGGATACAACGAGATTATACGTGCAATGGAAGTAACGGACGGCGCACGTTGGGACATCGTTATGCTTGAGGAATATTCAGCAACGACAACTTCAGCCAACTTCACAGCAGGTACTACTGCCACTCTGAAGGTCAACGACGAGGAAAACAGCAGTATAGAGGCCATGAAGGTAGAGCTTCCTGACGCTTACAAGAACGCATCAACAGGTGCTACTTACACAGGAAACGTTACTGCCAAGATGACTTATCTCGATCCTGATGCAGAAACATTTGCAGAAGCTATGCCTGGCGGCGACCTCGCAGCAGTTCGCGAAGACGGTTCTGATGCACAGCTCGTGTCATACGGTATGGTTAAGGTTGATCTCACTGGTTCAAACGGCGAGAAGCTTCAGTTGGCTGACGGTGAAGAGGCTACTGTAACATTCGCCATCCCTACATCTCTCGCTGACAAGACTCCTGAAAGCATTCCACTTTGGAGCTTCAATGAAAAGACAGGTCTCTGGGAAGAGGAAGGCAAAGCAACTCTTCAGGGCGACGTATATGTAGGTAAGGTTAAGCACTTCTCATGGTGGAACCTCGACTGGCCAGAGTCACGCGCTGAGATTAACGTAACAGTAAAGGACACAAAGGGCGAAGTAGTACCATACACATGCGTTGACGTTGACGGACAGCGTCAAATCTATACAAACAAGAATGGTAAGGCTACATGCTTTGTCCCTGCCAACACATCTTTCTACGTAACAATCCATTCTAAGGATTACGCAAACTACACTCCTGAGGTTAAGAAGGAAATTGCCGGTCTCACAGCAGGTACGACTAAGGACATCGACATCGTGCTTCCAGCAATTCCTACCATCAGCGGTAAGGTTACAAACAAGGGCACCGGCAGCAAGATTGTCACTATCTACTTAAAATACGACGGCAAGGAGACTGCTCACATTTTGTCCGACATCTTCGGCAAATTCACATTCAAGGCTCCTATGAATTACACTGGTACTGCCACTATCTATGCCATCACTTCTGACGGCAACAGACAGAGCAAGCAGATTGAGATTTCTGACAAGGACATAAATGTCAACTTCGAGTTTAACACTGACTCAGGTGCTGTTGGCGGCGGTGTAATCACTATCACAAGCAACGAGGGCGACAAGGCAACATTTGCCATCCCTGAGATTAAGGCAACACTCAGTTCCGGTGTTACAATCCTTGACTCACTTCTCACGCTCACATACGTGGACTTCATAAATGAAGCAGACAATTTCAAACGTGAGATGGTGCAGATTACTATCAGCAACTACGAGAAGTCTAAGAATACGTTCTCTAACGCAAGAGTCATGTACAGGAGTGAGGGTGGATCATTCGTAGAGATTTGGACAGAACAAGCTACAGTAACACTTAAGGAATCAAAGGGTCTCTTCACATTCACAATAAAGAACGCAGATGCCTCATTCTACTCAAACGAAATGAACAGTGGACAGCAGATGTACAAGATGGATGCTGAGATTAAGGCTCCTCTCAACTTCAGAGGTCACTCTGTAATAGGTGCAACAAAGAGCAGCAACCTTCTCCCAAGCTTCGCTCCATACATCAACAATTTGAAATTCGACGCATTGGTAGTTGACGAATGTAACTATCTCGGCAAGGGAGGTTGTGCATACTACAAAGACTCTACACTTACAAGAAGCGACTACGATGCTTTGGTTACAGCAGCAACAAAGTCTTTGGGCAAGCCTGTTTACGACTCTGAAGTGGACGATGAAGATGCCTACAAAGATGGCTCCGTAGAGACCATATTCCTAAAGGACAAGAAGTTCATCTTCTTGCAGTTCGACCCAGACTATAGGCCTCGTCAACGCTGGTACGGAGACACCTACACCGTTTTTGACGATGATGGTAAAATAAGCGTTTCAGCATTCGAAAATGTCACACTTGAATTGTCAGACATTATCAACGACGATGACAACTATTGGGCAAAGAAACGAATGATGAAGAGCTTCGCTAATCGTCGTAAGTAACGACATAATTATTCATTTCAACATTGGTGCGCCACGAATTGGCGCACCTTTTTTTGGCGCAAAAGTAAAATATTCCCCTTTCAGCCTTCTCATTGAGGAAAAATCCTTACTTTTGTAATGTAATAAAAACTTTCGGCACGTCAAGGAAAAAATATAGTACCATAACATTCCAAACCTGCCACTAAAAATCAGATATTATTGATGACAAACATCTTCCTAACCTTCCTACCAACGGCTGTATGCCTGTTTTGGAGCATAGCCACCATCACACGTTTATGCGAGACACGCAAACTGCACTATTGCGCACTGAGCCTTTTCACGGTCACATGCACTGTGCTTTACTGGTGTCACGGAATGTTTTTCTGTCACCAGACAACATTCATTCCCTACTCCGACACCATGTACTCATTCTGCAACCTTGCTGTTTTTCCGTTGTTTTTCTGCTACATAACATCAATTACCTCCCAAAGCAAAGGGCACTACCGCCAGACGCTTGTCTGGCTCATTCCGTCGTTTATATGCGGAATAGCCACAGGCATCATCTATGCCCTCTTGTCACCAGAAGAAACACAGCAGTTCATCAACGAATATCTCTACAACAGCACTTTCGACTCACTCAGTGGCAAGCCTCTCCTGCTTGCATACACTCACATAGTGTGCCGCATCGTGTTTGCACTTCAGATACCGCCGATTCTCCTCATAGGCTCACGCCACATAAAGCAATTTAACGAGACCGTCGATTCCATGTATGCCGACACGGACAGTAAATCGCTGTATTCCATACACAAGATGCTTTATTTTTTCATTCTGACATCAATATTTTCCATAATATTCAACATTGTGGGCAAGCATTTTTTCGCCACATCTATATGGTTTCTTGCCATTCCGTCCATCTTGTTTTCATGCATGCTCTACACTTTGGGCTACATCGGTTGCCGACACGACTTCACGCTTGAAGACATAGAGAACGACAACGGTCCTATGTACCAATGCAACGACCATGTTCCCGACCAGCAAGACACTGCTGATGCTGACACAGACATTTCCTATCAGCCGTCAGAACTGCGCCTGCGTATAGAACAGATAATGACGGAGGAGAAATTATTCCTTCGCAACAACCTCAAGCTTGCCGACCTTGTGCAAGCCCTCGGTTCTAACCGAAACTACGTGTATAATGCCATTAACAAAGAGATGGG
>JAFSSN010000120.1 GCA_017450985.1 Bacteroidaceae bacterium | reverse complement strand
CCTCGGTTGCTTGCACGAACAATACAATTGTCAAACATTACGTTTGCTATACTGTCCATATTCTCCGAGCCAATCTTTATTGCACACGAGCGCGAAGTCATGACACAATTGGTAACCACAATGTCCTTGCACGCACCATAGCGTTCATACTCACGACGGTTCTTCAAACAGATGCAATCGTCACCACTCTCTATGAAACAATTTGAAATGCGCACCTTGCGGGAATGGTCGATATCTATACCGTCACCATTACGAATCTTCAAGTTGTTCATGAGACTAATACCATCAATCAAGGCATCGTAGCATCCCACGAGATGTACCGTCCAATATGCACCGTTACGGATTGTCACATCTTTTATAGACAATCTGTTTACGCCAATAAGAGTGAGAACGTGAGGACGAGGGTCGAAAGGTCCGTTGAGCGGCTTCAACTCATACGAGTCGTGAAGTTCTGCACCCATGAAATCCACTCCGCTGCCATCGATAGTTCCCTTGCCGGATATAGACAGGTTCTCCGCACCATCGGCATAGAGCCACATCATGCCCTCCCCTTCGTTTGCGCCGAAAGCACTAAGATGATATATGCTCTCATCAGGATTACACTTTACCGTGGCATTCACCTCCACATGGAAATCCACATTCGACTTCAAACGTACAGGACCGCAAAGAAAAGTATGCCCCGTAGGAAACAATACTTGCCCCCCGCCATCAGCCGTACATCGGTCTATGGCTTTCTGAACGGCTGCAGCATCATCTGTCTTACCGTCGCCCTTGGCTCCATAACGCATCACGTCGTACACACGCTGGCCGTACACACAACCGCATACAAAATGGAACGCCACAAAAAAGATAAATAAAAAATGTCTTCTCATATTCTTATTCTATTTCAAATTCCAATACTCCACCCTTCACTATCTCATCATGAGTGATGTAAAGCCGTTTCAAGAGCTTGCCGTTCAGACGGACAGCCTTAACCCTCGTATTGTCTGTAAGCTTGCCGTCACACATGATGGTGAAACGTTTGTCACGTCCAACCTTTATATCCACACGTTCAAACCGCGGACAAGCAAGATAGTACCTCGCATCTCCAGGACATACAGGATAAAATCCCAAGGCCGAGAAAATATACCATGCCGACATCTGTCCGGCATCGTCATTTCCACCTAGCCCCCAAGGAGCATTCATGTATTCCGTTTCGAGAATATGCCTTACGGCACGGCAGCACTTGTCATGTCTGCCAATAAAATCGTAAAGATAAGCCACCTGATGGCAAGGCTCATTACCATGCCAATAGAGAGAATGCTCAAACATGGAATCAAGCTTTTCCTCAAATCGTTCCCTGCCCCCCATACATTCTATAAGCCCTTCGACATCATGGGGAACATACCATGAATAATGAACCGACGTGCCTTCCGTAATGAAAGTGGAGAACGTTGTCGGCGTAAGTGCATGAGCCTCCGGATGCTTTTCCGGTTCCTTTATATAACATGTGTCAGACACATTGACAAAAGTTCCATTGGCATGACGTCCGTTCGCCCATCCTGTACGGGAATCAAACACATTACGATAGAACTTGCTTCTTCGCATTAGTTCCTTATAGTCGGACTTGTGCCCCAGACGCTTTGCCAACTGGGCAAGGACATAATCGTCGTAAGCATATTCCAAGGTACGCGACACCTGTTCGTTTTGATGAAAGGCCTCCTTGACGGAATCCTCCAAGGGAATAAATTCATATTTCAAGTAGGAATCCAAAGCCCTGCGCCCCATACCGTCCGCATACTCACTATATGTGGCAGGACGCTCAAAGGCATTCTTCCTTAATCCTTCGTATGCCTTTTGTATATCGAATCCGCGAATGCCCTTTACAAATGCATCAGCAATAACTGCCGTGCTATGATCACCTATCATGGCTGCCGTGTATGAATTCCAGCAAGGAAAGATAGGCATCCAGCCCCCATGCTCATATTTCACGACCAAAGACTGCATCATCTGTCCCACAAGCTCCGGCTCACGAATAGTCAGCAATGGATGTTGAGCACGATAAGTGTCCCACATAGAATAGTCATCGAAATATGGCTTTCCATTCTCACCCTTCATCACGCGTCCATCAGCAAACATCGGATAACTGCCGTCCACGTCGCTAATATCGTGCGGTAGGAAACTCGCCCTATAAAGAGCACCATAAAACATAGCCTTTTCACTTTCATCATCTGTGGCAACATCAATCTTCGAAAAAGTCTTTTCCCAAGTTTCCGTAAGTCGCCGGCAAACAAGGTCAAAGTTCCAGTCGGGTATTTCGGTAATAAGATTGCGCTTCGCAGCATCGAGCGAAGTGAAGGAATTGGCAGCCTTAACCATTATCGGCCTGTTAACAGCCTCAAATCGAACCCACAAGGTATTATTATCGGTCATTCCACTCTCCACAATACGTGCGTCACTCCTTACGACGAAGTGGGCAGCATGGCCTGTCGGTTCGCCCCACCCCTGATATATACGATGAACAGGATTGCTGCCGACAAGACTGCCGTCAGCCTCTATGTTCAGCTTTCCCTTTCCCTCGTCACTATTGACCGTCAAGAACAGATAGGCAGAATCAGGATTCGAATACGTGAGTCGTAAAATGCCTGCACGCTGAGTAGCCGTCATCTCAGCCTTTACGCCAACTTCTTTCATTACGACAGAATAATATGAAGGAGTGGCAACCTCGTCCTCATGCTTCAGAAAGCAAGTCCTCATTTTAGGAGACGAACTCGGCATGAGCGTGAACGAACCATAGTCTTGGGTACATCCTCCCACAATCCAATGGGAACAACGAAAACCCATCAGCCTGTCATGCTTATACAGATAAGGACACACGCCCTTCTGCTCACTCGCCTGAGTCTGCGGAGTCCAAAAGTTCATGCCAAACGGACTTAGTACGGCAGGAAGAGTATGTGCATACTCCTCAGTACCACGGCCGAACAATCCTGCCGAGCCCATTCTGCTGGCAGCCGTTCCCACACGCGTATCGACTTTGCCGACAAGAGACTGTCCACAAGCCTCAGTCGCAAACACGAATGAAGAAATAAAAAACAAAGCCTTATACAGTTTGTCCGTAGTTTTCTTTATCATGACAACATATTTATTCTTTTGGGCAAAGATAATAAAATAAATGATTTTTCACCACATATTTACAACATCATCAACAAAAAATACGACATAAACAACACGTTTGCATTTAGAATTGATATTTATTCGTAAATACTAATACATCCTCCCCCCCTTACTTCAAAACAAAAAATCCGCGCTTGCCAATAAAGACAAACGCGGATTTGTGAAAATATAGTCCTTTGAGTTTCATATAAGAGAATCGTCCGAACGGAACAACAACTATTGTCCTCCGAAGTTTACTCCTTGTAACTATAGAAATCCTAATCTTCTAATTCTCAGGACATGGCCGGAACTTATGCCTTGAGCTTTGCAATACTCTCTGTAAGAGCAGCAATCTTAGTCTCGGCGTCAGCCTGCTTCTTCTTCTCAAGTTCAACAACCTGAGCAGGTGCATTGGCAACGAAACGCTCGTTTGAAAGCTTCTTCTGCACACCTACGAGGAATCCCTGAAGGTGCTTGAGCTCTGCCTCCATCTTAGCAATCTCAGCCTCTACATCGATAAGGTTGCCGAGTGGTACAGCGAACTCTGTAGTGCCTACCATAAATGCACTTGCAGTCTCGTCCTTAGCTGCAACATTAGCAATCTCAGAAAGATTTGCCATCTTGACAGTAACGTCAGCAAGAGCAGCAACCGGATTCTCACCTACAATCTGAAGAGCAAGCTGCTCCTTTGGTGCGATGTTCTTCTGATTGCGCACGGCACGCACACCAGCCACAATCTGCTTCATCACCTCTACGTCGGCAATAATCTTTGCCTCTGCTGCTGTAGGAGCATCAATCTTGAGCGGATCAACCATGATAGATTCTCCATCCTTACGCTCAGCTATGTGCTGATAGAGTTCCTCCGTGATGAACGGCATGAACGGATGGATAATCTTCATAAGGTTCTCGAAGAATTTCAATGTGCTATTCAGTGTGGCAGCATCAATCGGAGCCTGATAAGCAGGCTTAATCATTTCGAGATACCAGCCAGAGAATTCATCTGTAAAGAGCTTGAAGATAGCCATGAGAGCCTCGTTGAGACGATACTTGCTGTAGAGGTCGTTAATCTCAACAACCGTAGCCTTAACCTTAGCATCGAACCACTCGACAGCCTTCTTGCTTGCCTCTGGCTGAGCTATGTCGGCACGCTCCCAACCTGACACAAGGCGGAACGCATTCCAAATCTTGTTACAGAACGCTGCACCCTGCTGACAGAGACTCTCGTCGAAGAGAATGTCGTTACCCGCTGGAGCAGCAAGAAGCATACCCATACGTACACCGTCGGCACCATACTTGTCGATAAGGCCGATTGGGTCAGGCGAATTTCCGAGCTGCTTAGACATCTTACGTCCGAGGTTGTCACGCACGATACCCGTGAAATAAACGTTGCGGAAAGGAACATCCTTCAAATACTCCTCTCCAGCCATAATCATACGTGCTACCCAGAAGAAGATGATATCCGGACCTGTTACAAGGTCATTTGTTGGATAGTAATATTTGATTTCCTCATTACCAGGGTTGTTGATGCCGTCGAAAAGGCTTATTGGCCACAACCATGAAGAGAACCATGTGTCGAGAGCATCCTCGTCGTGACGAAGCTGGTCGATAGTAATATTCTCATAT
>JAFSSN010000119.1 GCA_017450985.1 Bacteroidaceae bacterium | reverse complement strand
GCTAACGCTTTACTTGCTTGGAGTAAAAAAGGAGTTAAGCGGAGTTAATTCCGCTACGCTCCATGGAGTAAACGGACGAATGATGTGAAATGATAATTGACAATTGAGAATTGATAATTAGCAAACAGAGTAACTTTCATTTTTCACCTTTCACTTTTCACTCTTCACTCCGCCGCAGGCGAAAGAGTATCGTCCTGAGCGAAGCGGTTACTCCTTTTTACTTCACGAAGTTAACTCCAGTTTACTACTTGCGAAACTTCAGAAACCTTATAAAAGTAAAACTTTACAATCGTAAAACCTTACAGCTGTCCAACCGTATAACCGTAAAGCCTCGCAACCGCATAACCTTGTAACCGTAAATCCATTCATTGCATGGCAAATATCTTACGGCTTGAGCCGTCGGACATTTTGACGATGTTGATACCCGGTGCCGGTGCATTGAGTGGACGCCCTTCAAGAGAGTAGAAACGTACAGGCATGAGCGAATGTGTTGCAGATGCTGATTTGACGGCTGTGGCAAGGTTTATGCTCACTTCGTTGGATGTCGCTCCATATTGCTTTGCAGAGCCGCTGTAGCGTGCCGTAAATGTGTGCTTGCCGTCGGCAAATCCCTTAACGTAGTAACTAACAGGTTCACCCTCGTATTTCACAGAGCCTACCGGCTTGCCGTCGCAGTAGAACTGTACCCAACTGTTGTCGGCGTCGTACTCACCCGATACCGTGGCAGTTATTACAGCCTCTTCGTCAGTCTGGCTGTCTATGGCGAGTGTAATGCTGCTGCCCTCGGTACGTACAGGAGAGAGACGGTACAGCTTTGCTCCGTGGCTTGGAACCTTTGCACTGATGCCGTCGGCAGCCTTCACCGATGTGAGTTGCTTGCCAGCCCAAATGTCATATACTTTCACCTGCTGAGCATCGTCATAGCCGAACTGTGTAAGGCTGACGTTCTGTGTTTCGTCGGCATCGGCGTAGATAAGAAACTCCATTGTCGTACCTGTAGTTGACGTGTTATCGTTGTCGCAACTTGAATCGTAGCCACACAGTGCCTTGAAACGTGTGAAATTGTGGTTGTCTGGCAGGTCGTAGGTGAGTGTGCAGGCAGCATTCATTCCTATGCCTGTGTTGTAGCTCTTGCCGTCAACACGCAGAGTGCCTCCTTCCACGTTGCGGTTTATGCGCATGGTGCCCCAGTCGCTCGTGTATGAGCTGTAGGTGAGGGTGGTGAGCGATGTCTCGTTGCCGTCCTTGTCTATGAGTACAGGGTTGATAAGGTCAGCGCGGTCGTAGGAAAATCCGTCGCCGTAGTTGCTCACTACAATCTTGAGTTTTGCTGCGTCCGTGATGTCGGCTTCGAGTGTACATGACTTTTGGCCTTTGCGTGATATAAGTCCTGAACGTGCAAGGCTGTTGTCGCGTTCGCTTGTCAGTGGGTTCTTGTCGAATACCATGAAGACGAGACTTGTCGTTGAACCTTCCTGTCCTATGCCGGAGTCATCGGCTGCAGCTTTTGCCGTGAAGCGTACTACGTCGAGGTCGTCAGGAATGGTGAAGAGCAGCATGGCGTTGGCATCGGTAGAGAATCCTCGTTCGTAAGTCTTTCCCATAACCGTCATCTTACCTCCGTTTGCCACGTTGCGGTTTTCCGTCACCTTGTTGAAGTACGAAGCCGTATAGGTGCGTGTAAGGTACTTGCCTGTGAGGTTCACCTTAGTGCCGTCGCTCAGTATGAGTGTAGGCTCTATCCAGTCGGCATGGTCGTAGTTGTAGTTGTCGCCTCCGTCGTCGATGACCAGTGCGAGTGTCTTGTTGCTGCTGTTCCATGGAATGTCGATGTCCACGGCGTGACCGTCGGTTGTGTATGCTACGGTCTCCGACTTGTATAGAGCTTCGTTGTCGAACACCCATCGTGTGTCGTCATCTTTGAACATGGCGAGGTAGCGCGTGCCGTCCTTAGGGTCGAGCGATGTCCACACTATGTTGCCCGTGCCGTCGTTTCTCACTTCATGTGCATCCACTCCATAGGCGTTCATGTCGAGCATGTCGCGGTTGGTAAGCAGCGAGTTTGTGAAGTCGTCGTTCTTGGTCATCTCTCCTCCGAAGAAGAGCGGTGAGTGACAAATGCCCCAGAGGGTCATCATGGTGTACTGCTCGTCCTTTGTGAGATTTGTCCAACGTCCGCTCTGTGCGCCCGTATATCCGCTGTCGCCCACGGTCATTGCTATTTGTCCGAGTGGCAGCATGTCACAGTCGGCAAAGTTGCCCGGACGTGTTACCTTCTCCCATGCGTGTGCCACGTTGAAGACAGCCGATACATGGTTCCAGTTGTCCCAGAGGTCGTCCATCATGCGCCATTGGTTGGCTGTGCGCAGACACTCATCGGCATATTCATACTGTGTCTTACCAGGGGAAAGTGACAACACGATAGGTCGTCCGCACTGGTCGATGGCATTGCGTATCATCTGTATCTCGTCGGAGTAGAACGGGCGCGACATGTCGTCAACCTTTATGAAGTCCACTCCCCACTCAGCATAGAGGTCGATGATGCTGTTGTAGTACAATTGACCGTAGGAGTTATTACGCACCAGTGCGTTGTCCTTCAGCCATGTGCATGGTGAAGAGGTGCCGTTGCACACCTGTGCCCATATATTTCGCTTCTTGGCATCGGTACTGCAATCGGCACCCTTGAGAGAGTATTTCGTTGGGTTTTGTACTACCGTTGTTGGCACTCCGCGCATGATGTGTATTCCGAACTTCATTCCCATGGCATGTATGGCATCAGCCATGGCTTTGAATCCTTGGTTTTTGCCGTTGACCATGGCAGACGGAAAGCGTGTAGGCGATGGCAGATAGCGTCCGTATTCGTCGAGCACGTAGTCCTGTGTCCCCTTCTGGTTGTATGTGCCGGCTCCGAGCGAAGGGTGGTTACAGTACCATCGTATGTCCACCACTACATATTCCCAACCGTAGTCGAGTAGGTGCTCCTTCATGTAGGCGGCATTCTGCATGGTTATTTGTTCGTTTACACTTGAATAGTAGCAGTCCCATGAATTCCATCCTCTTGGCGGTGTGAGTGCCCAGCGGCGGAAGTCAGGTTCTTGTCCGTTCTGCGCGAGTGCAGCGTTGGAGTTGAAAAGAGCAGCCACGAAGGCTGCCCATAATATTGATTTATAATTCATTTATTTTCTTTAGAAGATAAAATAATTTCTTTTAGAAGATAATAAAGAATCTTAAAAGACGATTCTGCTTTCAATTCTAAATTGCTCTCCGTGTTTCGCAATCTTAATTCTTAATTGTCAATTGCATCGGTTCGCAATTTTAATTACTACCCTACGGTCTATTGAGATCGTTTCGTTTAGTTCTTAATTCTCACTTCACGATTACCTTCTCAACTGTTCCGTCAGACATTCTTATGACGTTGATGCCCTTGCGTGGTGCAGAGAGACGTCGGCCGTCGATTGTGAAGAATGTAGCAGTCTTAACCTCTGCATTACCAGCAGTCTCAATGCCTGTTGCTGAAGCGTCAACGTCAGCACCTTCAGGAACTGCTATTGCATCGTATGTCAGTGTCCAGTTGTCAAGCTTGAACCATCCCAGTCCGTTGTTTGCAGCGTTGCCGTCGGAAGTGATATTGTTTGTGCGGAAACCAATCTTGGCAGATCCGTTTTCGGCAAGACCGAAGGTAAGGCTTACAGTGTGAGAATAGTCAGAGCGTGGTGACTCGCACAAGTAACCAGCGTATGTGAGATGCTTGTAAGATGCGTCAGGAGTGAGAGCGTCAATCTCTGCAGCAATCTTTGCATCTTCTGGGAGGTTGTTTTCGTAAGCATCCTCAGTAGAATACATTGCCACGTAGTCGTTGGCAAAGATACGCTGTGTAGTGATGCAGTTACCTGCCCAGTTGTACTGTACGAGCACGTCGCAAGTAAGAGTGTAGCGACCTGCAGGAAGACCTGTGACAACCTGGCTAAGCTCAATCTCAGGTATTGTGCCGTTCCAGATACCCCAGAGGTGAGAACCGTCAGAGTACTGGTTAAATACAGTTGAACCGTCCTCGAGATCTACGTTGATGGCATCACCCTCGTTGATTGCACACCATCCTGTCACACCCTGTGCGTTGATTTCTGAAACTGTAGTGACTTGTGTGCCGTTGATGTACATGTCCCATCCCTTAGGAGTGGCTGCGACACCACTTGAGTTTGAGTTGTTCTGGTTAGACAAGTCCTCGAATGATGCGTTCTTGATGTATTCTGTGAGGTTGGCACCTTCTTCGATGGCATCGCTCTGTATGCACTGCTGGAGTGCTTCATCGAGTGCTGCAATGATGGCGTTGATAGCTGCCTCGTCGGCTACTGTACCGTCCTCGTATGCTTCCTGTGCTTCGTAGATGGCATCGGTGTACTCGCCTATACCAGTCTTGTTGGTGTAGTTCTCAACGTTGAGATAGTGTGCTGCAATTGCATCGTAGAGCTTCTGATAGAGCTTAACAGAGTTATCTACAGTTGCAAGGAGATTCTTTGCCTCGAGTATGCCGTTGATGAGTTCTTCCTGTGTGTTTGAAGCATTGAGCTTAGTGAACTTCTCAATGTTGTCGTTGAGCTGTTTCTTCACTTCTGCAGCCATGAATGCACCTTCGTTGTCGTAGTCTTCCAACACTCCCACATAGTGGTTGAGGAGGCTGTAAACGTCGTCAGCATCATATCCGGCTTTCTGAATTGTGAAGTTGTCGAGCTTGAACCATCCGTCGCCGCCAGAACTGTTGCCGTTGTCACGGAAAGCTGCTGCGATATTGCCGTCTGTGCGGAGACCGAATGTGAGTGTTCCGTCATATACGAATGCACGTACTGATACCGGCTTCAACTCTGTGTCGGTGTTCTCCTCTGTGAGTCCGGCGAAGTTGTAAGCCTCGGAGTTGTCGAGCAAGTTGTGGTTGTAGTCCTCTGATGCTCCGTAGTAAGTGGATGAGAGGTTTGCGAAGATGCGCTGTGTGGTACGTCGTGAGCCGTTGCCGTTGGCACCTACCATGAGTCCTGCTGTCACGATGTATGTACCATTCTCAAGTCCTGATATAGTCTGTGATATTTCATATTCAGGCACACTTGATGTCCAAAGTCCGAAACCGTAGTTTCCGTCCTTTATGTCACCTGTGCAGTCGGCGTTTACTCCGTGCCAGTTGGCAATTCCGGCAGCCTTTACCTCGTCGGCTGTTGTCACCTTGTTGCCGTTGACATATATGTTCCATCCTATTGGTGCTCCTGCAATACCTGTTGTAGTTGCTCCGTTCTGTGCGCTGAGGTCCTCGAACGACATGTTTGTGCCGAGAGCCGTCACGTCGCCGTTGCCGAGGCTGTAGTTCACTTGAGCCTTCTTCAGGTCTGCTATTGCCTGAGCAATGGCGTTGGCATCAGTAGTCTGTGTGAAGATGCTCTTTGCACTCTCTATTGCTGCAGCCAGCACGGCATCGCCGTCGGTGTTGAGTGCCTCAGCATTGAGAATCTCGTTGTAGAGCTGTTTCTTTGAGTTCAGCATGTCGATGATGGCAGCCTCGTCCTCCTCGTTCTCGTTGTAGTTGTCAGCGTTGTAGATTGCTGTTGCAGCATCGATAGTGAGTTTGAAGCCAGCTTCGTAGCCCTCGATGTCGGCATAGTTGTTTTCAAAGTCGTTGATAGTCTTAACCACCTTGACGTTAGCCATGTAGGCAGGTATCTTTTCAACGGGAACGAATCCCCACTTGAATGATGTGGAGTCGCTGGCAGCAAAATAAATGTTACCGCTCTGTTCATCCTCTGTTTCATTGATACCTCCGAGACAGTCTGGATACCAAGGACCGTTGAGGTATGTGGCACACACATACTGGCTTCCTGCATTGAGGTGGATACGTATGTCCTTTGTAGGTGTGAACTCAGCCATGGCGAGTGCAGACGAGTTGTTGCCTTCTCCTAATATAAGGTTGAAGAAGTTATTCTCCTTGGCGTCGAGAATCCACTTAGCCGGTTCTGTTGAGTTAGCGTTTACGTTTGCCGAGCCGTCAGGCAGCAGCATGTAGTAGTTTACTATTTCAGTCTCGCCAGTATCCTCACCTGTTTCCGGGTCGATTACCGCATTGACTGTAGGCAGGGCGAAAGACCATGTGCCGTCGCCGTTGTCCAGTGCCGTAAACGCATAGTCGGCATACTTGGAGTCTGTCTCGCCGAGGAAGTAAAGTGCACCGTCCCATGAAGTGCGGCTCATGTACTGTGACTCTGTTTGTGCTTGGTTTACCAAGACGTACTTTCCGCCGTTGACGGGTGTCTCTGGTTTTACCTTGGGTGTTACGACTGCGCTTGCAGCCATAGCCATACCCATTGTCATGCAGGTCAAACCTGTTCTGAAGTAATGATTATTCATAAAAAGTTGTTTTGGTTTGATTTGTTTATTATTGATGTTGTTTTTTTTCTTATAGAAATTAAAGAGTATATGAAATGTAGTAACAAGACCGTTCTAAATGTAGAAGTCCTATGTACATCAATCTTACCTCTCGCCGTAGGCGATTCTTCATTCTTATTTCTCCACGATTTTCAATTCCCCCTATTTTCCTCAGTGGTCCGTGTTGATTATTCTCTAAAAAAATTACTTGCTTTGATTCTGCTGCAAAAATACTATATATATTTGGTTCATTAAGAATTAGTTTGTAACAAGAAACAGCACAAATGTAACATTTGTACGGTATGTTGACATTGTGACATCATTGTTTTTGTATCTTTGTGCGGGTTTAATTCACTTAGAACGTAATTACAAAGATGATGTTTCGCTACATGATGGTTAGAATTCTATGCTTGGTATTTACATTTGTATTATTTGTACCGAGCAGTACGGCACAGGAGATACTTGTTACAAGGCTTCCAATACAACGTGAGTTGCCGATAGCACACATGCACCATGTCATCCAGGACAACGAGGGTTTTATGTGGTATGCTACCGAGGGAGGACTGTGCAGGAGCAACGGCTATCAGGTTGATGTCTTTAAGAACGACCTTTCCCATCCTAATTTCTGGAGCTCAAACAGCGTCGGATCTCTTGCCGTCGGCAAGGATGACAAGATATGGGTTGTGACTGGCAACGGACTGTATTATGTTGACAAGACCGACTATTCCTTACACGAGGTGAAGGTAAAGGAGCTTGAGGGACAGTACATATCCGAGTTGGCGGTGACGGACGACGGTTGCGTGTGGGTAATTGGCGGACATTATGTGGTGAAGCTGTCACAGGACGGTAAGCTGCTCAAGCTGTATAAGGCGAAGAACAAGGGTGACGGCAATAAGTTCTTGAACATGGTGTTTGAGGACAGTCGCCATAATATCTGGCTCTCGGAGTGCCGTGGCATTCTGCGGAAACTGAATCCGGCAAAGGATGTGTTTGAACCGTGTGTGTGGCCTGCCGACTGTGAGCCTCACGGCGGATTTGTAGAGGACGGCAAGAACGGCTGTTACTGGATTTCGACATGGGGAAAGGGAATAGTGAAGTATGTGCCCGATGCCTTAGGCACTAATGGTAAGGTGGAGTTTCAGAAGTGTACTTACGAGGGCAATACGCTCAATTCCAACAAGGGAAAGATTGTGTCGCTCGTCGGTAGTGAAGACGGCACTACGTTGTGGTGCTCGGCAATGGACGGCTTGTATGCCTATGTTGTCGGCGACGACGGCATGCTACACGAGAAGGACATCAGCGACTTGTTGCCGAATGGCAAGAGGGTGTTTGCCTCCATCTTTCGCGACCGTAAGGCAAACGTGTGGGTGGCTGCCTATTCGCCGCGTTCGTTCATCCTTACTCAGCGCGACAAGGACATACGCCGCTATCCTATAACATCGGTATTGCACGATACGGGTGTTGAGGCTGTGGTGGAGAATATGGTGTTTGAGGGCAACTATGCGTGGATTCAGCATCTCAGGTTCGGGCTTATGCTCTATGACCCAAAGAATGATGATAACAACATCGTCCTTCAGACTCAGCACGAGATACTGAATGGCAGAATCATGTGTCGTAAGCGTAACAGAGAGGGAGTGTGGGCTTGTCAGGAGAATACGTTCTACGACTTGACTCGTGACGACATGATGGTGAGAAGCCGTGCCGTGGCAAGTACGGACAAGCGCATAACCAGTCTTTTCGACGATGGCAAGGGACGCCTGTGGGTGGGCACTCTCACCGATATATGGTGCTACGACATGACAAGGGATACCATGACGAAACGCTTTGCAAATACTGGTAATGTGGTTAAGATGAGGATGGACTACGGCAGCGGCGACCTTTTCTTCGTATCTTCGTTGAAGGGCTTCGCTTCTGGCAATGTGAAAAACGGACGCATTACTTCATATTCATGTTCGACTGGCGAGAAGTTCGAAACCCTGGACGTTTCACCTAACGGCGAGATATGTGCATCGACCGACATTGGCAGTGTGTACCGTTTCGATACTCGCTCAAAACATTTGTTGCGCGACGATGACAGGAGTCTTCCGCATAGCGATAAAATATTGGATATCAACTTTGACCATAACGGCCATTTGTGGATTCTTACCACTCAGTTTGTGCGTGAGTACAATTCAGAAAGTAAGTCGGCACGTAGCATTTATGCCTCCGACAAGAACCTCGACCTCGACTATTTCATCTGCCTCAGTACGTCGGACGACGGCGTTTGCGTGGGTGGTGCAGGCGGATATTGTGACATAGCCTCGTCGAAGGTGCAGAGTGACGGCGGCGCAACAAGTGTGCCGGTCGTGACATCAATAACCATCGACGGTGATAAGACGCTTATCGGCAAGGCAAGACGCAGTGTTGTCATAGAGCCTGACGACATGAACATAGAGGTGAGTCTCAGTACGCTCGAACATATTCATGCCAACAGCATCAGCTATGCCTATTGTTTCCATCGCAAGGGCACTAAGGCTGACAAATGGATTTATCTGCCACAGGGCCACAACACGGTATATTTCGTTAGCGTGCCTAAGGGCAGATATGTGCTCGAGGCGAAGGCAACGGACGTGTATGGCAACTGGGGCGAGGAGGTGATGTGTCTTGACATTGAGCGTGTACCAGCGTGGTGGGAGACATGGTGGATGTATTGTGTCTATGTGTTTACGTTCATACTTGTTATATCCTTTGTTGCTCATCTTTATTATCGCAGCAGGATGCGCAAGATGGAGATACAGAAGCTTGTCAAGCTTGCCAAGGAGATGAGGATTGCCGAGGAGGCAAGGCTGGGCGAGACGGAGAATGTGGCTGACGACAACGACAAGGAAGTGGAAATGTCGAAGGGAGACCAGGAGTTCATTTCCAAGGCAAAGAAAATGGTTGAGTCCAACCTGTCTAATTCCGACTATACGACGGAGCAGTTTGCCAGTGACATGTGTATGAGTAGAATGAATCTTTACCGTAAGTTACAGAAGATTACAGGTCAGAAGCCTACTGAGTTTGTGCGCATGATACGTCTTCAGGCTGCAGCCAAGATGCTCAAGGACTCGTCCTATACCGTTAGTGAGATTTCTGAAAAGGTAGGTTTTACGTCATCCACCTATTTCAGCCGTTGTTTCAAGGAAGCCTTCGGAATGGTTCCTACCCAATATGCAAATATTAAGTGAGGAAAACGTGCGCCGTGCAAAGTGCGAGTGATGAGTGAAGAATGAAGAGTGAAGAATCCATTTTACCATAGTTGGAGATGGCATATCTCACACGCTCTCGCCCTTTATCCTCCATTTCGAACCGCGGAGTGGAGGATAAAACGACAACATTGACAACATAGGACAACCTTTTCTGTCGTACCGACAGATTGAAACAATCAAGACAATTCTTAATTATTGAAGATTATTAATTAAGAATTTCCTTTGTTGTTTTGTTCAAAGGTTGTACTTTTGTGGTGTGAAACGATAAACTAAACACTTGGTGTCGTAAATATAATATGTCTTATAACCTAATTTTACTTGCTAATGAAAAAATATGTGAGTAATATAATATGTTGTGTTTCAGCAGCGAAAAAAGTTGCTGACATGTTTGTTAGTGTCAAAATAATAATGTGTGGCACGCCCCCGAAAGTCATATTTTCGCGTGAACAGCGTATATAATAGTAAGGATAAATCTAAACGAAAAGAACTATGAACAATAAATCAATCATCACCGCACTGCTTGCCCTCGCCGCTTGAGCGGGGACTGAACGTGTTCAGCCTTGCCCATGAGTTCAAGTCCACCGATGCCATGCGCAAGGCCGTCGAGCGCAACGACTACCCGTGGCCCTCGCCTAGTTGACCTCGACGACGAGTTCGGAGTATTCAAGAAGCACGGTACAGCCAACAGCGCTTGGATTATAGTTTTATGTATTTTGATTATGCTAAGATAATAAATATGACGATAACAAAAATAAATAGACACATCATTTTTTGGGGGATAATATGTAATACTAGCATTCTATTTGCCCAACAAAAGGATGTGAAGCCCATATCGCTTTGGGGGCATGCGTTAGACTCTTTTACCAAGGCAGGGGTGAGTGCAAAGATAACACTTATGAATAGTGATAGTATTGTACTAGACAGCACTATGTGCGACAATCAAGGTAATGACGCTACATATCGCTTCCATATTCCACGAAAGCCGGAGAAATATATCATCAAAGCTGAACACAAGGATTTTGAAACTGAGTTCGTCAATTTCGACATTAATCGTATAGCACGAAATAACTATTTCGATGCTCCCTGGCACTATATGAAGCGCAAAAGTAGGGAGGCTGTCGATAGGGAAATGGCATTGGGCGAAATTGTTGTAAAGGCAACGAAGGTTAGAATGGCATATAAGGGTGACACCATAGTCTTTAATGCCGATGCCTTTAATGTGCCTGACGGCAGTATGCTCAGTTCGTTAATTAAGCAGTTGCCTAATACAGAGATAAATTCGCAGGGAGAAATTTTTGTGAATGGCAGAAAGATTGATGAACTGATGTTGAATGGAGATTCTTTCTATAAGGGCAACAACAAGGTGATGCTTGACAATCTGCCATATTATGTGGTGAAGGACATCCGGGTGTTTGAGAGATCATCAGAGAAGAGCGCATGGATTGGAAAGGACATAGAGAAGAAGGATTATGTCATGAATGTGCAGATGAAAAAGGAGTATATGGGACGTTTCTTTGGAAATGCAGAAGGGGCAGGAGGAACAAAAGACAGATATCTTGGACGGTTGTTTGGTATGAACATCACCAACCATTCTCGTTTCACTGCCTTTGGCAATGTTAACAATATTAATGATTTCCGTCGTCCAGGCGAGGATGGCACATGGAGTGACAACTGGAATTCCGATGGAATCATCAAAAGGAAAGAGGCAAATGTGTCGTATTTGATGAATGATAAGGACAAGCGGTATTCTGAGAATTTAGAGTCTTCATTGCAGATTCAAGATAATGATGAACGTTCATTTGGATTCACTCGTGATTATCTTGACAATGCCTGCAACTATAGTATGTTCCGCAGTAACGTATTGAGGAAGAATGTCAATCTGAATGTGGCAAATACATTCAAAATGCAGCATCCTTTCAAACCATACAGGTTCACTTCCTATATGAAACTCAGTTACAGCACTCAGAAGTATGACTACCAATCTAAAGGAGCTATGATGGATGATGATCCAAGCGTGATGGGTTCTTTGAGTGACATGCTTGATTCTATCCATGCAATGCCGACAACAGCCATTACAGACAAGCATATTACATATCGTAGCGCAACGAACTCCAGAATGAAATACAAGGATTTGACATTGTCGGGCAACATGGATTATTCTCGAAAACTGAAGAATGGAGACAATATCTCTTTTGAGATGAATGGCCATTACACCAGAAAGAATCCAAATGAAGAATTCAATCGTTTCAACAAAACGACGTTTAGTGGCAAGGCTGATGACAACTGCAATAGATATCTGGATATGGAGCAACGTGATTACGCCTATCATGCAAATCTGACATATAGCATAGTTCTGAAAGGATGGACTTGCAAACCCTCATTCTCATACCATCAGAGTTATGGTAATTGCTTGAACTACAACTACCGTCTTGATTGGCTGCTGAAGGGATGGGATGATATGGACATTTATGATATAGAGGCGTTGCCATCTACGAAAGACTCGCTGATGCTTTCTCGTGACCAAGCCAATTCCTATAACTACCGCCTTATGCACAGAGCATATAATGGCAAGCTTTCATTCTATAAATACGTGGAGAGTGGCAATGTGTCAAACGAAAATGATTTGCAACTTGGTGTTCACAACAATCATGACAAGCTAACCTATCGGGGGTATCAGTTAGACACCATTGCCAAGCGTTCAAACTGGTTATTAGATGCCAACTACAGGTATGAGCGTAAATGGGATGACTCAAACAAGACGTTTACACTAAGTATGGGGTATGACGTGAGGGAACCTGATTTCATAAAACTTGTGGGAGAGACAAATGCGTCTAATCCCACTTACATTGAATATAAAAATGCAGGATTGAAGAAGACGGAATCCTGCAATCTCGACTTGAGGTTTGTCACACGCAAGAAATCCATCAACCAGAACATGTATGTGAGTGGACATGTTGACATGAAGAGAAACGACACAAGCACAAGGACTGTATATGATACGGAAAAAAGTGTATATCATTATACTCCGATGAATGTCAATGGCAACTGGCAAGCAGATGTTTCGTACGGACTTAACAGGGACTTGGATAAAGCCAAACATTTCTATGCAAGTTCCAGGACAACACTATCCTATATCCATAATGTAGGATATGCAATGGCGTACGATTGGGATACAGACATGCTCTGCAAGATCAACACAGGCAAGTTAGACCAAAGACTTTCCTTAACCTATACGTTAGGACAATTTTCTGCAACTCTTAATGGTAGGGTTGACTGGAGATATTCAGTCGGCAATCTGAGCAGTTTCAATACTCTCAACAGAATAAGATTCAATTATGGTGGACAAGTTGTCTATACAACTCCATTTGGCATGAATATATCTACTGATGTCAATGTGATAAATCGACGTGGTTATGAAGACCCTGCCATGAACAACAACGAGTTCATCTGTAATGCCTCTGTTTCATATTCATTCACTCGCAAAAAGAATGTCACAGTTATGCTTGATGCCTATGACATCTTCCATGGTATAGATACAAGGTACGAATTGTTCAGCGGAACTTCAAAGATGGAGGTATGGCTGAACAATATACCAAGCTATTACATGGCACACCTTGTCGTGAAGTTCTGATATAAACGCATAAGAATGAAAATATAATATTACAGAAGTTTCGCAAGTATCGCTAACGCTTTACTTGCTTGGAGTAAAAAAGGAGTTAAGCGGAGTTAATTCCGCTACGCTCCATGGAGTAAAAAGGACGTTTGACTAATTAATAATTAATTTGATGAACAGAGTAACTTTCATTCTTCACTTTTCACTTTTCACTCTTCACTCCGCCGTAGGCGAAAGAGTATCGTCCTGAGCGAAGCGGTTACTCCTTTTTACTTCACGAAGTTAACTCCAGGTTACTACTTGCGAAACATCAGTAATCATCACTATATTATATGCACTGAACATGGATGCACAAGTAATAAAAGAAGTAGATTTCAACGTATGGCCTAAGGGGGAACTGAACACCGCCTACGCCAAGTATTTCACGGGCAACAGCTATCTCGCACCGCTCGACGCAGAACACGGAGGTCCCGTGAACGTGACTTTTGAGCCACGCTGCCGCAACAACTGGCACATTCACCACAAGTCTGTACAGGTACTCATCTGTGTGGCAGGCAGAGGCTGGTATGTCGAAGAAGGCAAGAAACCCGTGGAAATGCGCCCCGGAACAGTCATCGCCATACCTGCCGAAGTCAAGCACTGGCACGGAGCAGCCAAAGACTCATGGTTCCAGCACCTTACATACATGACGAAAGTTGAGGAAGGAGCATCTACCACATGGCTGGATGCCGTCAAGGACGAAGAGTACGACAAACTTTAACTGACGACGTTCTCATCTCACGAAACGCTTTTCGAAACTTGAAGAAGATTGCCCACAGCACTTACACATCATAATCCCTCGCATCAATGTTCGTGATGCGAGGGATTATTATTTTGCGCCGGTTCACGCTTGCAGCAAAGGGTCAGAGCGAGAGGTTCACGCCAAAGACGAAGCTGCGCGCTGAAGGATATGCACCGCTGTCGGTACCGCTGCTGACCTCTGGGTCGTAGCCCTTGTACGGAGTAATCGTGAAGAGGTTTGAAGCCGTGGCATAGACACGCACGGAAACAGGGAACGACTTAGGCAAGCGCGGACGGTAGCCCAGCGTGAGATTGCGAAGCTTCAGGTATGAAGCCGACTGCACATAGCGGTCGTCAATATACGAGAACTGGCGTGTGGTGCTTGCCAACGGAAGAGTGTTGCCGCCGTTCTCTGCCGTCCACGACTGCTTCACAGTGGCGAGTACGTTGTAAGAGTCGCCCGTCTGCTCGAGTCGTCGTCCAAGTGCATTATAGACACTGTTGCCGTGGCTGCCGGCAAAGGATGCCGAGAAGTCGAAGCGACGATACTGCACCTGAGTGGAGAAGCCGTAAGTAAGGTCCGGCTGTACACTTCCCAGCACTACTCGGTCTGAACCATCAATGCGATTGTCGCCGTTGAAGTCCACATACTTCACGTCGCCAGGGCTTGGCGCAATGCCGTTTACCTTTGGAAGCTGACTCACATCCTCGTCACTCTGCACGATGCCGGCGAACTTGAGTCCGTAGAACGAGCCGAGAGACTCTCCGCGGCGCAGTATCTGCTGGCTGTCAGCACCCTGAATGACATTATTCGTAATTCCCATGTCGGTCACCTTGTTGCTATTATGAGCCACGTTGGCAGAAGCGGTCCATGTCAGGTGACGGCGGCGCAGCAAAGTACCGTTCCATGCAAACTCTATACCCTTGTTCTCCACGTTGCCCACATTCTGATACTGCGTCGTGACACCGAGTTCGAAGCCTGTAGGCACGAGAAGCAAGAGGTCGGACGTGCGCTTATAGTAGAGGTCGAGCACAAAGGAATGACGACCGTGCAGGATGCCGAAGTCAACGCCGAGGTTATACGAAGCCGTAGTCTCCCACTTCAGGTTGGTGTTGGCAGCGTTATTCTTAGAGTACGATGCAGAGCCGGTGTATGAGCCTGTAGAGTAAGAGTCATTGAAGGCATAGTCCTTTATTTCCTGGTTACCCACAAGACCGCCAGTGAGTCGGAGCTTGAGGTAGTCGATGGATGTGGAAGTGATGAATGCCTCCTTGTCGATGTTCCACGACAAACCGAGTGATGGGAAATAGCCCCAACTGTGGTCGCTTGGGAAGCGGCTTGAATGGTCGGCACGCATAGTAGCCGTAAGGTTGTAGCGGTCGTGGAGTGTATAGTTCACACGTCCTATGAGACTCTTGAGATTATGCTCCACGGTAGGACCGGTCTTAGGCTTGTAGATGCCTGATGCGTCGCCGAGGTTGTCGCACTTCAACGCCTCATTGGTAATATGGTTGACGCTGATAGACCTGAATGACGACACGCTGTTCTGCTGCGTATATCCTGCCAGCACATCCACATGGTAGTTGTCGGCATCGTGATTATAGTTGACTGTGTACTCCTGCTGCCAGATGTCGGACTGGCGGTTACCAACACCGCCAATGCCTTCCACTTCAAGTCCCAGCGACGTGTAGGCACCCGAGAAATAGTTCTGCGACAACTTCTCGCTGTTGAGACCCACGGCAGCCTTCAGCGTAAACTCGCCAAGCTTGTACGTTGTCCAGAAGTTGGAAAGCAGGTAGTTGTTGAGATTCTCAGCAACACTCTCTTCAAGGTCATAGACTGGATTTGAAGCGTGGTCGCTAATGGCAAAGTAAGAATACTCGTATGGATTGCCGAAGTTATAGTTGCCCGATGCGTCATATACGGTAACGACAGGCGGCATGAGCAGGGCATACACGAAGCGGTTGGTGATGCCTGCAGAGTAAGGCGAGGAATTATACACCTGCTCCTGAGTGGTAGTCAATCCTGTCTGACGGCTTCGTCCGTAGGTGGCATTAACGCCGAAGCGCCAGTCGGGACGCAGTTCCCAGTCTATATTTGTATGGAAGTTGTAACGCTGGAAGCCTGAGTTCAGCACCACGCCCTCGTTGTCGGTATAGCTTGCTGAGAAGGCATAGCGGCTCTTGTCAGTCGTGCCGTTGATGCTCAGTACGTGATTCTGCTGTACGGCAGTCCTCAACACAGCGTCCTGCCAGTCTGTGCCCTCGCCCAGGGCAGCAATCTCGGCATCTGTATATCCGCCCTTGTTGTTCCAATAGTCCTTCTGATAACGTGCCCACTCCGAAGCGTTCATGAGGTCGAGCTTGCGTGACACGTTACTTACGCCGAAGCTGTAGCCATAACTCACGTGAGCCGTCTTGTCGCCCAGCTTGCCCTTCTTGGTAGTTATGAGAATCACTCCGTTGGCACCGCGCGAACCATATATTGCCGTTGCACTCACATCCTTCAGCACCTCGATGCTCTCTATGTCGTTAGGATTGATGGTGGCAAGCGGATTGAGCGAGCTTTCTATAGCCCCCAGTCCCGTTGACGCCGAAGCAGCATCCTTGAAGTAGATGAACCCGTCCACCACATACAACGGTTCGTTGCTGGCAAGTACGGAGTTACCTCCACGTATGCGTATGCTGCTCTCGGCACCCGGCTGACCGCTGGATGCCGTGACGTTAAGACCTGCCACCTGACCGCCGAGGGCGCCGTCGAGGGTTGACGAAGTGCTGTTCTCAAACACGTCCGACTTGATGGTAACAACCGAACCGGTAAGCTGAGTACGGCTCTGTGTACCGTAGCCCACCACAACTACGTCGTTAAGAAGTTCACGCTGTTCCGTCAACTTAATCTCAACCTCTTCCTCGTCATCATACACATTGATACTCTGACGACGATAGCCTGTGAAAGTGACATTCAACTTGACAGGCAGATGCTTCACGTTGATGGAGAACTGACCGTCGTAGTCTGTCACCACTCCCTTGCCGTCGCCATAACGCACAGTTGCACCGACAATCGTCTCACCAGTCACGGCGTCGCGCACAGTACCCGTCACGGTCTGTCCTGCAGCCGTGAATACCGATGCTCCAACCAAAGCAGAAATTATAATCCTTTTGCTAACCATATTACAACATTTTTTTGTAGTTCTTAATTCTTGTCGTGATGAAATCTGGCGCAAAGGTACGGACATTCGCATGCTCACGAAATACCATTTGTGCGTGATTGCCATACCACATTCATGTTATTGAACGCTTATCACCAATATTTTTCTTATTGTAGTACAAACAGATAGAACAAGGGATAGAAGAACAGTCTTCACAATCCCACACCTTTCATTCTTCGCTCCGCATTTCCCCACTCACAAATCATGCAAGCCTCTTTCATCGTTCCACATTGCAGGCTAATGAGTGGCCGTCAAAGGCCAAAGGCTACCAATTAGTCAGAAGAAAAAGCGCTTTACGGAGCAAAAAACATTTTTCACTACTTATTCTTCACGCAAAAGAAACTATTTTGCTATCTTTGCACAACTTTCATGAACTCGTGGCATGATATGAAAAACAAGGCAATTACTTGCAGAAAAGTTTTTTCAGACTATGCCGTGTGCTATGTTTCACAATGCAAATTACTCTGATTCACATCAGACAAATGCAATAATTCACCTGCAGGTGCGTTATAGACAATAACATGCGCCTGCATGGAATCAATGTTTACATAAAATCAACTATGGCTAAAAAATTTCTTTTTATATTTCTTCTGACACTCATTTCCCAAGTATCTGTTGCACAAAGCATGAGCGACAGCCAAGTAGTGCAATATGTCAAGCAACAACAGGAAGCGGGAAAGAGCCAGGACCAGATTGTGTCAACGCTGCTGCAAAAGGGTGTTACGCCCGAACAGTTGCGTCGAATAAGGAAGAAATATGAAGCGGAGCAGAACAACCTCGGTGCGAAAAACCTTACTGGCAACGATGGCAACTCTTCACGACGCCGTCAGCAGAATCTGGAGGAAGACGAATTGAAGCAAAAGAAGGGCAACTACATGACCCGAGGTGCAGGAACAAAGCATGTTACTAATTCTACAGACAGCAGGAAGAAGGCAAAGGAAGAGCTGAACGAAGAGATTGGCTTCATGGACATCGACTCGCTCATCTACTACAAGAAAATGTTCGGACATAACGAGAACGAGGTGTTCGGTCGCAACATATTCAACAATACGAACCTTACG
>JAFSSN010000118.1 GCA_017450985.1 Bacteroidaceae bacterium | reverse complement strand
TGTCGTGCTATGACCTTATGCTATGTGGTCAGACGATTGATTATGCCACAAATGCACCACGCATTGGTGATGTCTGCAAGAGGCAGCAAGTGGAGTATTTTAATTGTGGAAACGGAGGACATGACGTCATTTGGGATTTCCGCGGTTTAAGTGCTACAGGTAAGGTGGATGTGACCTACTATCTGAACATCGGTGATTCTGTACTTGCAGCTGCTGATTCTGAGAGAATGTGTAAATACACACTCATTAATGACACGCTTCGAATGGTTGGTTATGAAACCCCACTGATTGAAATGTCATACTCCGTTCCTCAGATTTGTATGACATACCCATTTGACTATGGACATGGCATTTCTAATTGTTTTGACGGTCAAGGCAAGTATTGTGGAGAACTTCTTATGCATCATTGTGGTACAATGATTGTTGAAGCTGATGCCGAAGGAAGTGTTATGGTAGCTGACGGTGATACATTGTGTAATGTAATACGAGTGCATACGTTGAGCACAAACTCTTTGGGTATGTATGCTGCTACTGATACCCTGTTGTCAGATTCTTCCAATGTCAAACAGGAAATCGAAGAAAAGTATTCATGGTATGTTAGAGGCTATCGTTATCCGATGTATGAAACTGTTTGTGTTTCGTATTATGATAAGATGAATCCTGTGTCCAGTATTCGTAAAGCGTATCGTTACCTTCCCGATAATCAGTCTTTTCTCAAGGATTCTGTAAATGAGCGCATGTTGATGGAGGACTCCTTGGCTTTAGAAAATGGTCTGGATGTGTTCCGTTATGGGGTTGAATATTGTAATGGCACTCTTAAGGTGGTCTATGATGCAGATATTGACGTATCGATAGATGCCTTGGTGTGCAACAAACAGGGTGTATTGTATATGCGCAAGAAAGAATGTCAGTTGGCAGGCTCTGATTATCAGATGACTTTTGATTGTACAGGTTTGCGTAATGACGAATATATTTTGTATATGAATGTGAATGGAAAAGTTTATAGTGAGAAGTTTCAAGTAAGATAAGTAATGGGAAATTTGAGATTAATGGTATTGCTTTTATGTGTGAATTTAAGCGTGTTGTGCAATTCGCAAACGGTGTTGGACAGTAATATTGAAGGTCTGCCTTACAAGATACCTACCCCTAATGCGAGTACATTTGGACAGTATGGATTGGTTCCTGTTTCGCCGTACACAGGAAAAGCGGATATAAACATACCAATATATAGTATGGATGAGCGAAACGTGAAACTTGACATCAAGTTAACTTATGATACATCAGGCATTCTTGTTAATCAGTTGCCAGGATGGACAGGACATGGGTGGACATTGATGGCTGGCGGTTCAATTACGCGTAAGTGTGTAGGAAAACCAGATGAATGGTCATCAAATATAGAATCAGGATTGTCTCAATCAGAAAGTTTTTCATATCTAAAAAATGCAAAGAAAATAGCTGAAAAATTGTCAAGTACAGTTGTTGCCTCGAATTTGTTGAATTATATGTGTGCTGATATGTTTTATTTCAATTTCATGGGTAAAACTGGATACTTTTGGTTTGGTAATGATGGCGAATGGAAAGTGCAAAGTGAAAGCAATATATGTGTGGAATTTGATGTGGATGATGACTCAAACTATATCTATCCATTTATCGAATATCAACCATATGCACTTTCTTATAGTAATGCGATGTCGAAAACGATTAAAGGATTCACTTTGATTGACGATGATGGTGTGAGATATACATTTGGTGGTGATGTGTCTTCGATTGAGTATTCTACGGATTTGATGAAAACGTATATGAGTAATCCGGAACATGAGTGGGAAGCGTCAACATGGATGTTGACTTCTGTATGTGACAGATATGGTAACACATTGTATAAATTGGAGTATGAGAGAGGAAAGTTCATTACCCAGTTATGTCATGCGGATTATACTGAAATTTATGATGTTATATTATGTGATTTAGGCCCAGATTCTGAGGGGACGGTAAGCAAGAGTGTAACTAATTTATCTGCCACATTGAATTCGCCAATATATTTAAAGCAAATAACTTCTTTATCAAATGATAGAGTTTGTTTTGAACGTTCTTCTGCATTTCCAGATACCATAGCTTCCCACATTCTTTATCCTTCTATGTACGATTCTGACGGAACTCCCAATGGTGTTTTAGGATACATGACGATTAAAAGTGGAATAAAATATCAGGATAAGCATTTTTTCTATTTACAAGATGAATCTTTATCGTGTTATCAGGCAAATTCGGAAGTGAGTAAGGTATTGGATCCATTATCTTCTATGGATTTAGACTTACTGAGAAGCATATCGATAAGTAAATCAGGTGTTGTTTGGTGCTTGAATTATGATAAAAGAAATAGGATTCATCTGTCAAATGTGTTGGTTAAGACATTGCCGTATAGGCTAATGGAGTATAAAATGAGTTACTGGGGATATGAAAGAATTACTGCAGACTATCTTACGAAACAATATGATTACTGGGGGTATTATAATGGCGTGAATTATGACGTCGACTCAACACAGACTGATTTTATACTTGAACCTGTAGGAATGAATGGCGAGAATTGTATTGGTGGCCCATTCTTGCCAAACGAAAAAATGTCTAAAATGGGAATGCTCACAAGGTTGACTTATCCGACAGGTGGATATATGACAGTACAATATGAGCAGAATACATGCAGCAAATATGTAAATGACAATAGACGTGGATGCACTATGATGTCGTCTGACGTTTTGGTCGGTGGACTGAGAGTTTCCCAATTGGACTGTCATGATAATGGTGGCCAGGTGCTTCTGAGTAAGAAATATGAATATAAGAAGTCAGATGGACGGTCAAGCGGTGTCTTGACTTATTATCCCCGTCTCTCCTGTAGATGGAAAACGGAAATACATCGTGTGGGTAATGCGTTTGTCAAAGATATTCAGGTGGGTATGTGTTCTTCTGTTATTCCTTTGTCAAACTCTTTTGCTCCACATATAACATATTCTGAAGTGAAAGAAGTGGAGAAGGATAATTCGTGTTCTGTCAAAAAATTTATAACTCCTGCTGACGTGCCTGATGACGGTATTGTATGTTCTTCCAATGATACCATTTATTCAACTCCTTACGATAGATATAGTGAAAGAGGATATTATTATGGTAAGTTGCTGTCAGAAATCAAGTATGATAAAAATGGTGACGCAGTCAGTGAGACTTATTGCGAGTATACATCAGATGAAGATCGGAAGAATGAAGGTAACTACACTTTGGCAACAAATTATAGGTCTCATATTACTGAACCTGGTGATGGTATGCTTTTTGGAAATGTCTTCAGGATTTATCATACAAAAGTATCCCTATCAAAGTGTACGACAAAGATTCGTCATGGTGATAGATGGGTGACGCAAGTCCATGATTTTAATTATGACGATTACATAACAGATTATGTTTCATCTGGGAAAAAAGTGTACAAAGCAAACGTTAGAACACTTGTGGGTGAAAGTAATAAATGTGAAGGAAACATCGTGGATGTGAAATATACATATCCGTATTTGGAAAAAGGAACGAATAACAAGTTGATGACCGGCTATTATTTTCCGAAACTATCGACGAAAATCTATTACAATAATGTTTTTGTGAAAGGGCAAAAAACAAGCTATGGTGTTTGTAAAGGTAAATTTGTGCCTCAATATGAAATAAGTTTGGGAAAAACGGAATACGTATTAGATACAATTGTAAAATATAAATCATATTCGAAATCATTTCGACCTTATGAGGTGATAGATGGCAAAGGCATACACCATTTTTATTATTGGGATGCAAATGACAGAATAATTGCAGTCGTTGATAATGGTAATAGTTCGATGAGATTAAATCCTGAAGCAAAAAAAGCAAATGAAGTGTTTGCAGATTCTCAAGAAGCCTTTGGAACAAAACCATTGAATATTAAGGCATGTACATATACGAAAGGTGGTAATATACGTAGTATTGTAGAAGGCAACAAACAGAGTACATATTTCGAATATGCACCATGTGGAAGGCTGTATAAGGAAATAGACGAATGGAATAATGTAGTAAATAAGTATACTTATAAATTCGCGAATCAGAAATTTATGTTTGGCGACGAATTTTTGTCATGCCCAGATGTGAAAATGTCTTTGCCTGTTGATGAAAAATATTATCTTGTGACAGGTGACTATTACAATCAATAATATTTATAAAGGACTTTTTTTGAATTTGATTTTATATACAGATGAAATATTATTATCTTTGCATCATAATGCTAATCATTTTGATGATGCCAACAAAAGGAAAAGCTCAGTCAGCTACGCAAAATTACATAGTCACCGAGAGGATGCTTGATGCAGGGGGGACCAGGAGTGTCAAGTCTGTGCAGTATTATGACGGGCTCGGCCGTCCGAATGTGTCGGTGGCTAATGGCGTGAACACAAGCGGAAAGAGCGTCTGTACCATGACGAAGTATGATGGGATGGGGCGTGAGAGCCGTAGGTGGCTTCCTGCTGTTGTGACGTCATCGCTGGACTTTGTCGATGCCACGACAATGGCAAGCAAGTCTCGCTCGACGTATGGTGACGGTCATGCATATTCGGATATTGAATATGATGCTCTTGGAAGACCTATCTTTAGTGTTTCCGAGGGTGAAGCTTGGCATAAATACAATAAGGGCAAGAAAGTGGAGTATATCACCAATGCAGCAAAATCCGTCAAGCACTATGTGGTGAATAACCAGAAAACCTGTGGCATTGCCCAGCAGGGATATTATTCGGAAAGTTCACTCATGGGCGAGAAACATACCGATGAAGACGGACATACCATAGAGATATACAGGGATTTGCTGGATAATGTTGTGCTGGAACGCCGTGACGGTAACAACGATACATACTACGTGTATGAGTCCGGTTTGCTCCGTGTCGTGGCACAGCCTATGTATCAGAAATCTCCGTCGCTTTCATATTATACGTATCGTTACTGGTATGATGCACATGGCAGATGTGTCAAGAAACAGTTACCTTCATGCCAGCCAATACAGTATTGGTATGACAAGTACGGACGGCTTGCCTTCATGCAGGATGACAGACTCAGGAAAAAGAACAAATACCGTTTCTATATGTATGACGGGCTGAGCAGAATGGTTGTGCAGGGACTGTGCAGTGATACAGTAGGTTGCAACCAGTCGGCAAGCGTCGTGTTTAAGGCTGGTGCTGCCGGTATAGATAATAGCGGATATGTGATGGTTGCAGGCAGTGCCGTACCTAATGGCGCAGCAGTTGAAATAGTCAATTACTATGACGGCTATGATTGCTTCGGTACTTCATATTTTGCAGGCGCAGCAAAATTGCAGAAGACGTCGGATGTCTGCACGACTACGCTTCTTACTGCACAGATTGTCAGTACAACAAATAAAGACGATGCACATAAGAATGAGAAACTTCTCCGTGTGATGTATTACGACCAGAAAGGACGTGTAGTTGACGAACGCCACACGATGTGCGATGATATGATGTCGAGGTCAGTCACGAACTATTCGTTCACTGACAAACCGTTATGTGTGACAACGACGGTGACGGCAAAGGGGACTCTGTTTCATACATTGAAAGACAGTATGGTTTATGACCTCAAAAGTGATTTGCTCCTGAAACAGATTAAGACTATAGATGGACTTCCGTCTTTTGTAGTTGCGTCATATAAGTATAATGAACTTGGACAGGTGACGGAATGTGAACGCGGTAATGGATTGTTGACTGATTTGTACGACTATGATGTGCATGGATGGCAGTTGTCTCATGGGACGATTATTCCAAAGATGTATTATGCTCCTGTCATGCAGGAGAATCTTTATTATGCAGATGGACCGAATGCCGTTCCTTGCTATAATGGAAACGTGAGTGCCATGACGTATCGTTCTTCTGATGGTGTAATTAGTGGTTACAAATACAGATATGACGGCATGGATAGATTGACAAGTGCACAGTATGCTGTCGAGTCGGATTTGTCTCGAACGCCTGACTATGAATATTCCGAGAACGTAGAATATAATGCCAATAGTGCTATTACATTCTTGCAGCGTACGGGCAAGTGCCTGCAAGGTGCAGCAAGAATTGACAATCTTGAAATGGGGTATTTGGGAAACTGCCTGAATTGGATAAAAGATACGGGAACTCCAGATGCGTTGATGAATTATGAAGGTGCCTTCCATTTTCGTGATGGATATGATAATCATTCTGAATATGCCTATGATGGTTGCGGCTCTATGATTGAGGACAGAAACAAAGGTGTCGTATTGATAGACTATGACTTTAACGGTATGCCTCGTCGAGTGCAGTTCAAGAATGGAGACGTGACGGAATATGTATATGCTTCTGATGGTACAAAGCTGAAGACAATACATAGGACGGCTGTGAATGGTATAGATGTGGATTACGGAAGTGTGAAGACGCTGACTAAGGAGGAGACTCAGAATGTTGATTCTACTACCTATTTTGCAGGCTTCGAGATATATAAAAACCTTGGTGATGCACGCCACTTTTATGACGGTGGATATATTGCGCTGGATATGAATGGCCATTGCTCAAAGTTCCTGTATGTGAAGGATCATCTCGGCAATGTGCGTGCGGTGGTGGATGGTGACGGTCGCGTGGTGCAGTCGAACGCTTATTATCCTTACGGCGGTCTTGCATACGTGAGTGACAATACGATGGAAATGAACAGAATGCAGCATCGTAAGTTTGAAGGCAAGGAGCTTGACCGTTTGCATGGTTTGGATTTGTATGAATTTGGTGCACGTCAGTATGATGCTGCCATCTGTCAGTTCACGAGTATTGATCCGTTGTGTGAGAAGTACTACCACATCAGTCCATACGCTTACTGTGCAGGCAATCCTGTAAGATATACAGACCCAACGGGAGATACGATTCGAGTAGATGAACTATATAGAGCACAGTTTATTAATTCGTTAGTTGATGTTTTTGGAGAACAGACCTCTAACTCTTTTGGGTTTGATGATAGGGGAAATTTAACATTTAATGGAATTCGAAATGGCTTATCAAAAGAACAAAAGAAGGCGTTAAAAGGACTCCAGAAAACTATGGAAAGTAAAGATGTCACTAATGTGATTTATGGGAAAAGCTATGATAACAATGATGCGAATGTTCATGTAAGTGAAAGTGATATGTTGGTAAATAGTGGTGCTATAACCATTCTAGCATCGGAAAATCCAAACACTTCGGAAAATTTCATTGTTGTAGATCCGAGCGCATCAGATGCTTTTCCTGTGGATGTTGTCACTGCGGATTATTATAGATTAGACGGGAAATCAAAATATGCCAAGCCTGATGATGTTTTGTTTAGAGCTAGTAGTTGTAAGACAAATGTGACAGATAGGGTGTTTCATGAGTTTGGACACGTTTTGTATGATGGAAAAATCCAAAGTGGGGTGATTGATTACAATAATCATATACGTAAGATATTAAATCTGCCAAATAGAAAATATGATTCTTATCATAATAGACTTATAAAACAATGAGACGAATTATTTTTTTGCTTTTTTTTGCTTGTTATGTAGTAGAGCTTTGTGCTGATAATGCTGATTCAATAAGTGTTTATTTGCATGAGGAAACTAATGATGAATATATATTTTGTATCAGTAACAAGTCCTGTGATACCATATATCTTTTTGATGGGTATTTGGGTATGTGCTCTGATGGTTATATATATTCATCCAAGTATTTCTATAGATACGATAAACGAAATAAATCATATAAGCTCTCTTTGTTGCCTCTTCTTCCAGAATTAAGGCTTAGAGGATGTGTAAATAATGTGATAACGTATTATAAGGATAGAATAATCCAAAATGGTCGTTTAACTTTTACATTTACTAATGTTGCCCCTGGTGATTCTTTGATGGTGCCAATTAAGAAAGACGCTTTCAAATCATCTGTGTGTATAAAAGATTTTTATGCTGAAAAATTATCTTGTTTTCATCATGTGCTTATGCTACCAAAAATGAAGGAGCGAAAAATTAAAAGAAAACCAAAAGGTGTTATCATTGAGTTTGGTGTATATGAAAAAGTGGATAAATTGTTGGAGTTTTGTGGAAATGTTAGTTATGATGATGTTGAAAGTCAAGCAAAGTCCATGATAGTTCTTTCTGTACCAGTTGGTGTTAGATAAACCGAATCGTGTATGCTAAAATAAGTGTACTCCAATATGACACATTATCGCATTCGATTATGAAAATTCTGTTGAAGTAATCTTATTTGCAATGTTGTACCACCTTATGTGATACAACATCGCTTTATGTGATAGGTATGATACTTACGCTACATTAACTGCCACTTTCCGCATCGTAAACACTATGTTTACGAGTGGAGAGTGGCATATTTATTTTTGATACAAAAGATGCAAATGGTTTTGCCATGACATGGCAATTCGTTATTATAATTCTGTATTGTTACAACAACAGCGCGCAAGGCAAGCCACTCCAACTATGGTAAATTGGATTCTTCATTCTTCATTCTTCACTCCGCCGCAGGCGATTCTTAACTCTTAACTCCCTTGCCAATACCGTCTGTACGATGCCGCGCATGAGGAGGTAGGAGAGGAAGGCAATCCACAGACCGTGATTGCCGAGTGAAGGAACGAGAAGAAGGTATAGGACGATGAAGATCAGTAGGCTGATGAACATGGATATGAGCATCTGACGTGTGGCTGTTGCTCCGATGTATATGCCGTCCCAGATGAAGGCTGCCATTCCGCATAGCGGGATGAGAATTATCCAAATGCGGTAGTGTGTGGCAAGGGCTATCACTCCGCTGTCGTTGGTGAGCAGACGGAAGAATGTAGTGCTGCCTGTGGCATAGATAAACGTGAAGAGAATTATCATCAAGGCACCGCAAATGAAGAGATGACGCACAACGAGAGTGTAGGCACGGTGGTTGTTTGCACCTATTGCCTTGCCAGCAATTGCTTCGCCGGCAAAGGCAAAGCCGTCCATGAAGTAGGAGTAGAGTGTGAAGAATTGCATGAGCAGGGTGTTAACAGCCAGTTCGGTGTCGCCCAGTCGTGCTCCTGCCGATACGAAGGTGAAGTGAACGCCAACGAGGCAGAGGGTGCGTAGGAATATGTCGCGGTTGACGGTGAAGAAACGTTTTATTGCTTCGTAGCGGCACAGTTGGCCGAGGATGCCGGGAAGGCTTGACGGCATACCTTCGTGGAGATGCGGTAGAAGGTGGCGGCGGTAGTGGCTGTGCAGGGAGAGGAGGGCAACGAGAAGCCCGATGTACTGTGCGAGTACCGTGCCGAGTGCCACGCCTTCGACCTTCATGTTAAGCCCGAACACGAAACAGTAGCTCAGAACTATGTTGCTTATGTTCTGTATGATAGCGATGAGCATGGGAGTGTGTGAGTTTTGCATTCCGATGAACCATCCGTTGAGTGCGAAGAGTGCAAGTGCCGCCGGTGCGCCGTAGATGCAGATGTGGAAGTAGGTGAGCGCGAGACGCGTCACCGTGGGTGATGACTGTATGAAATGAAGTGCGAGTGTGCTGACAGGTATCTGTATGGCAATGAGGATGAGTGATGCACAGAGTGCCACGCCTACGGAGCGCAGGAGCAGAAGTGTCACTTCGTGGAGGTTGCGCTGTCCGAGAGCCTGGGATGTCATTCCGCTTGTACCCATGCGCAGGAAGGCAAAGAGCCAGTAGATGATGTTGAACATCATTCCTCCCACGGCTATTGCGCCGATGTAGGCTTCGCTGCCGAGGTGGCCGGTGATGCTTACATCAACGAGTCCGAGCAGGGGAACGGTGATGTTCGACACGATGCTCGGCAGGGCTATGCGGAATATCTTTTTCATTCACAATTCATGAATTCGTCATTCTTGATTTTCAATTGAACTGCCTTCCAGGGGGATAATCAAGTATCGATAACGCTTAACTTGTTAGGAGTAAATGGTTGTTAAGTGAAGTTAATTCCGCTACGCTCCATGGAGTAAAACGGACGTTTGACTAGTTAATAATTAATAATTAATTTGATGAACAGAGTAACTTTCATTCTTCATTCTTCACTCTTCACTCCGCCGTAGGCGAAAGAGTATCGTCCTGAGCGAAGCGGTAACTCCTTTTTACTTCACGAAGTTAACTTCCATTAACTATTTTGAAACTTAATCATTTACTCTCTTTGGATATATCTTGTACATGACCCAGTAGATGGCGCAAGCAAAGAAGAATCCTACTATGGAGTCGATGCAGTAGTGTGCCTTGATATACACCGTGCCGCAGCAGAGTAGCAGGTAGAACGGCAGCATGATGAAGAACAGCGGTTTGTTGCCAGAACGGTAGGCAAGAATCATGGTCACCGTGCTCATGCCTACGTGGCTGCTCGGGAAGGCTGCTGTAGGTCGCTCTCCAATCTCTTGTGCGCCGAGTACAAGCTGACTGAAGATGCCGCGCACGTCGAGAGCCAGACACTCGGTGTTGGTGCGGAAGTAGTGGCCTACGTCAGGGAACGTGCCGAGGTTGGCACATTCTTCGCCTACGGCCTTGAAGTAATATTGCGGTCCGGCTACCGGCAGCCATTCGTAGATGACATAGAACACGAAGAACGAGCCGAGGAAGATGAAGCCTGCCTTGTCGGCTTTTTCGTAGCGACAGAGAAGGTAGAATAGCAGCGTTGCCGCCATCATGTAGTAGTAGAAGTAGTAGCCCATGTTGAAGGCTTCGCACCAGAATGTGGATGTCACGTGACGGCTGAATTCAAGTGCTGGCTGACAGCCGAAGAGTGTGTTGTCGATGCTTGCAAAGATATGGTCCTTGTAGGGCAGCTGGCTGCAGAAGTCGTAGGTCTCAGGATACCATGCTATGAGGAACAGTACCATTAGTATTACTCGTATGATGCGTATTGCCCGGCAAGGGTAGGCGCGGTAGATGAGTAGTGCTACGCCGAGTGTGCCGATAGCTGCAAGGCGTGTCCACACGAGGTCGTACGGCGACTGTAGTGAATGCCAGTAGAATAGGGTGAGAATGGATGTGTAGATGATGTAGATGATTGTGAGCATCTCGATGCTCCACAGTCCTGGTTCAAATTCTTTCTTGAAATAGTCTTTAATGTTCATGTGCGGTTGTATGGTTGTGTGGGTGTGCGGTTTTGCGGTTGTACGGTTTGACGGTTGTACGGTTTGACGGTCGTGCGGTTGTACGGTTGTCGGTTGTACGGTTGTCGGTTGTACGGTTTGACGGTTATACGGCCATAAGGTCGTATCGTCATACGGTTTGCAAAACTGCAACTTACACAAGTATATTTAATTATCAATTATCATGTTTCAATTCTCAATTATTTTACAGCCATCCTTCTTGGCGGTACCATTGTATGGCTTCTTTCACTCCTCGTTCGAGGTTCCATTCCGGCACGAAGTCGAGGTCGTGCATGAGCGGTGTGATGTCGCACTGCCAGTTGCGCTGGCGCAGTATGTTGTACTTGTCGCGGTTGAGTGCGCTCATCTTGCCCGTGATGTGTGAGATGGTTTCCGACAGGGTGCATACGACCTTGAGAAACCATACGGGGAAGGTGACGTGCAGTACTCCGCGTGTTCCCATCTCTTTTTGCAGAAGGTCGCTGAAGGCGCGGCTGTTATATACGAAGCCGTCGCTGACGCTGTAGGTCTTGCCGTTCACGTCTCTGCCTATGGCGGCGAGTATGGCGTTCACGAGGTCGCGCACATACACGAAGGTTATCTCCTGCGGCTTGAATCCTACTGCTGAGTCGAAATGCTGCTTGATGCTCTGTGCCATGAGGAAGTAGTCCTTCTCGCGCGGTCCATATACTCCCGTAGGGCGGAAGATGGTGTAGTTTATCCCGCTTTTGGCAAGATACTGCTCGCTCATCACCTTGCTCTTGCCGTATGCCGTGTTGGGTTGCGGCGTGTCGGTGGCGAGGATGGGCTGATAGACCGATTCAGTCACCGTGTAGCGGTCGATGAAAGCCTTGTCGGCACATATGCCCTCGGGTATTGCAACGGCGTGGGGACTCACAGGAGTCTCACGGCATGCTCCCTGCACGCTGAGACTGCTTATGTAGAGAAACTGTGCAGGCACGATGTCGAGCTGCTTGAGTGCTTCGACAAAGTTGCGTGTACATTCAAAATTGTTCTTGTAGAAATCGTCGCTGTGCAGACATTTCGTTGCACCGCCGGCATGGACTATCACGTCCCATCGGCCTACCTCTTCCTTCAGTTCACGCAGCTGTCCGACAAGCACATCGGGGCGTGCCATGTCGAGCGTGGCGAAGTGTAGGCGTTGGTCTTGCAAATATTTTTTGCTTGATCGGGCACGTATTCCTGCCCATACATTCATGTTCCTGCGGAGTGCTTCCTCGCAAATGAAACTACCGATGAAGCCACTCGCACCTGTTACCAATATATTCATTTATTTGATGAATTTGGCGGCAAAGATAGTATAAATTACTCGTTTTTCAACTATTTAACGGTGCGTAAGCGTTTTATGTTGTTAAAAAGCTGTACTTTTATGCGAAAATATCAAACATAGTATCTATGGGAAAGAAAAAAGTAACATCAAAGACTAAGATAAACAAGAAGGAACTGCAGGCTATGGTGACTGCTTTCCTGACGAAGCATCCAGAGGATACTTTTACGCTCAAGCAGTTTTTCAGTGCTCTTTCGCTCACGAGCCATCCGTTGAGGATGCTCTGTGTTGACGTGCTCAATGAATTGCTGGAGCAGGGACTTATAACTCGCAATCTTGAAGGCGAGTTTATGTACGATGCAAAGATGCACATGATGGAGGGAACGTTCAACCGTACATCGGGCGGACGTAACTTCGTGGACACCGACGACGGCAAGGGTATCTCTGTGTATGACGAGGACACCCTTCATGCTTTGCCTGGCGACCGTGTGAAGGTGAACCTCCTTGCCAAGCGTCGTGGCAGCAGTAAGCTGCGCGGTGTTATTACCGAGATTGTGAAGCGTAGCGACAAGACGTGGATTGGTACTTTGCAGGTTCAGGAGGAACGTGCCTATCTGCTTGTGCCTAACGTGAGTATGCAGCACGACATTGCCATAAGCAAGGACAAGCTGCTGGGGGCAAAGAACGGTGAGAAGGTTGCTGTGAGGGTTGTGGACTGGCCTATGGATGTGCGCAACCCTATAGGCGAGGTGACTGAGGTGCTCGGAAAGAGCGGCGATAATGAAACGGAAATGCATGCTATTCTTGCAGAGTACGGATTGCCATATAGTTACCCTAAGGAGGTTGAGGCTGCTGCCGATAAGATTGACCCGGGCATCACTCCTGAGGAGATTGCCAAGCGTGAGGACTTCCGCGACACGCTGACATTCACTATCGACCCTCGCGATGCAAAGGACTTCGACGACGCCATTTCCATCAAGAAGGTAAAGGATGGAGTATGGGAAGTTGGAGTACACATTGCCGATGTGAGCCACTACGTGCTGGAAGGTTCTATCATCGACCAAGAGGCACAGAAGCGTGCCACGTCAATATATCTCGTTGACCGCACGTTGCCGATGTTGCCTGAGCGTCTGTGTAACTTCATCTGTTCACTCCGTCCTAACGAGGAGAAGCTGACTTATTCGGCTATATTCAATCTGAACGAGGATGCCGAGGTGCTTAACTACCGCATCAAGCATACGGTCATCAGGAGTGACCGTCGTTTTAACTATGAGGAGGTACAGACTGTGCTTGAGGCTCACGGCGAGGCTACTGAGTGTCAGCTTATTGCCGAGGGTAAGGAGAAACCTACAGAGCCGGTGCTGGCACAGGAGGTTTCGGCAGAGACTGTTCAGCCAGAGGCAGAGACATACGCCAATGAGTTGATAGTGCTCAACCGTCTGGCAAAGAAGTTGCGCAATGCCCGCTTCAAGTGTGGTGCCATAAACTTTGACCGTGAGGAGGTACGCTTCGAGATTGACGAGAAGGGCAAGCCGTTGAGTGTTTACTTCAAGCGTGCGAAGGATGCCAACAAGCTGGTGGAGGAGTTCATGTTGCTTGCCAACCGTATCGTGGCTGAGAGCGTGGGCAAGACTCCTAAGGGTGTCACTCCAAAGGTGCTTCCTTATCGTATTCACGACATTCCTGACCCTAACAAGCTTGAGAACCTTGCCGTGCTTGCTGCGCGTCTCGGACACACGCTGCGCACTCAGGGCAGCCGTGAGGATGTGGCAAAGAGTCTTAACAAGTTCCTTGCCGACATGAAGGGCGACAGGGCAGAGGAGTTGGTTGAGAATGTCAGCCTTCGTGCCATGCAAAAGGCTAAGTATTCGACTTATAATATTGGACATTACGGACTTGCGTTCGACTACTATACTCATTTCACTTCACCGATACGCCGCTATCCTGACACTATGGTTCACCGCTTGCTCACACGCTATGAGGAAGGATCTAAGAGTGCGAGCCAGAAGAAGTATGAGGCTCTATGTGAGCACAGCAGCAGCATGGAGCAACTGGCTGCAGCAGCCGAGCGTGCAAGTATCAAGTACAAGCAGGTGGAGTTCATGGCCGACAAGCTTGGCGAGGAGTTCGATGCCAAGATTAGCGGTGTGACAGAATATGGTATTTATGCTGAGATTGACGAGAACAAGTGTGAGGGATTCATTGCCGTGCGTTTCCTCGGCGACGAGGCGTTCGACTATGACGACCGCAATTTCCGTCTCGTTGGTCGCCGCAGTCGTCATACGTTTACGCTGGGCGATGCCGTGCGAATCAAGGTTGCTTCTGCCAATCTGTATCGCAAGCAGCTCGACTATGAGCTTGTAAAAAAACTGACGCCTGATGTAACGGAGACCACTCCATTCTACAATAGTTTTAAGGATGCAAATGCTAAAAAACTGAAAGGCAAAGGAAAAAAGTCAAAATCGCGCAAAAAGAAGTAAATTAAATTGTATATTTGCGGTTTGTAAAAGTGTCTTGCTTTTGCAAGCCGCTTTTTCTTTGTGCCCTGAAAGGCATTTCTCCATGGTGTGAAAAAGCCTTGTGCGCATGTTTCCAACCCTTTCGGCAAATGGAAGGGGAAAGAGAGATAATAATAATAACTACATAAAACAATTCAAATCAACCTAATGAAGACTTATAAAATAGTGAACAACCTTACGGGTTGGATTATTTTCGCTGTTGCGGCTTTCACGTATTGCTCTACGATAGAGCCGACAGCAAGCTTCTGGGATTGTCCTGAGTTTATCTCCACGGCTGCAAAGCTGGAGGTCGGACACCCACCTGGCGCACCGTTCTTTATGCTTGTAGGCAATTTCTTCAGCCACTTCGCAAGCGACGCCACACAGATTGCAAAGATGGTAAACACTATGTCGGCTCTCTTGTCGGCAGGATGTATCTTGTTCCTCTTCTGGAGTATTACCCATCTTGCTAAGAAATTGATATGCAATGACAACGATGAGGATATGCCTTTAGGCAAGCTCATCGCCATCATGGCATCAGGTGTGGCAGGAGCGCTCATCTATACATGGAGTGACACATTCTGGTTCTCTGCCGTAGAAGGTGAGGTGTACGCTTTCTCAAGCTTCTTCACAGCACTTGTGTTCTGGCTCATTCTCAAGTGGGAAGACAATGCCGACGACCCAAGTTCCGACCGCTGGCTGGTGTTCATCGCCTACCTTGTGGGACTTAGTATCGGTGTCCACCTCCTCAACCTCCTTTGTATTCCTGCCATCGTTCTTGTATATTACTACAAGAAGTGCAGCAACCCTACAGGTAAGGGTTCTATGGCAGTACTTGCCCTCTCAGGTGTCATCGTGGCAGCCGTGCTCTATGGTGTTGTTCCTGGCATCGTGAAGATGGGTGGATGGTTCGAGCTTCTCTTTGTCAATGAGTTGGGCATGCCTTTCAATACGGGTCTCTATATCTACCTTACAATTCTCGTTGCCGTGCTTGTATGGGCACTCTACGTGACTGTCAAGGCTGAGAACCGCAAGATGATGAACATTGCAACTCTGTTGTGTACAGCCCTGCTCGGTATTCCGTTCTATGGCTTCGGCGTGACTTGCGTGCTTATCGGTATCGTAATTCTCGGTGGTCTCGGCTATGTGTTGTTCACAAAGCCTGTGTCTGCCCGCCTTCTCAACACTTGCGTGCTCTGTATGGCACTCATGACTGTAGGTTACTCTTCATACGCAGTAATCGTGATTCGTTCTACTGCCAACCCTCCTATGGACCAGAACTCTCCAGAGGATGTGTTCACTCTTGGTGAATACCTCGGCCGTGAGCAGTATGGTGACCGTCCATTGTTCTGGGGACAGACTTATGCTTCACAGCCAAATGTCATCGTGAACGAAAAGGGCGACTTGGTTTATGAGACTAAGAAGGGTGCGCCTGTCTATCAGCGCAAGGACAAGGCTTCAGAGGACGAGAAAGACGAATACGTAAAGATTCGCGAGAAGATAGATCTTGTATATCCTGCTGACCAGTGTATGCTCTTCCCTCGTATCTACGAGGAGGACCACAAGGATAACTATGTGCAGTGGCTTGGCGGTGTGTCTGGCAAGACTGTAAACTACGACATCCCTAACGTGGGTAGTCGTCAGGTTACAATACCTACACAGCTTGACAACATCCGTTTCTTCTTCTCTTACCAGCTCAACTTCATGTACTGGCGTTACTTCATGTGGAACTTCGCAGGACGTCAGAACGACAAGCAGGGCTACGGCGAGTTGGAGCACGGCAACTGGATTACAGGTTTCTCTGCCATCGACAATATCATGCTTGGCAATCAGGACTTGCTTCCTTCTGAGTTGAAGAACAACAAGGGACACAACGTGTTCTACTGTCTGCCTCTCATTCTCGGACTCCTCGGTTTCTTCTGGCAGGCATTTGCACGCGGTCAGAAGGGCATTCAGCAGTTCTGGGTGGTATTCTTCCTGTTCTTCATGACAGGTATTGCCATCGTCATCTACCTCAACCAGACACCTTCACAGCCACGTGAACGAGACTATGCTTATGCCGGTTCGTTCTATGCCTTTGCAATCTGGTGTGGACTTGGTATCACAGCCATCTACACTTGGTTGAGCGAATGGCTTGGTGGTAAGATGGAGAAGCGCATGTCAGCCGTTGCAGCAAGCCTCATAGCTGCTGTTCCTGCCATCGCTGTGCCACTTCAGATGGTAAGCCAGACTTGGGATGACCACGACCGTTCTGACCGTTACGTTTGTCGTGACTTCGGTCTCAACTATCTCGAGACAGTGCCTCACGACGGTGTAATCTTCACAAACGGTGATAACGATACCTTCCCTCTTTGGTACAATGAGGATACAGAAGGCAATCGTACTGACGTGCGTGTATGTAACCTCTCTTACTTGCAGACCGACTGGTACATCGACCAGATGAAGCGTCCTGCTTTTGAAGGTGAGGGACAGTCAACACCACTTCCAATCACTTGGAACCGTTTGCAGTACACTTCAGGCAAGAACGAGATGATTGACGTCAATCCTACGCTCAACATTCAGTCGGGCGAGATTACAATGAAGGAGTTCATTCGTCTCATGCAGAAGACCGATTCTGTTTCGGCACGTGAGATTTTCGGTGGCGACCCATTCGAATTTAACAATGCCGTTAAGCACTTCTTGCTCAAGGAAGGTATTGACGAAAAGTATAAGGAACTCTTCAGCAGTTTCCCTAACTGTCTGCCTTCAGACACTCTCTACATCAACGTGGATAAGGAAGCTGTTCGTCGCTCAGGCATGATGATTCCGTTCGACTCTATTCCAGACCGTATGGAAATCAGTCTTGCCGGTCAGTCACGCATAACAAAGAGCTTCATGATGATGCTCGAGATTATTGCACAGAGCAATTTCTCTCGTCCTATCTACATGTCAACTACTGTGGGTGCAAGCAACTACGGTAATCTCTACCGTCACTTCATCCTTGAAGGTCTTGCTTGGCGCATCTCTCCATTTACGTTTGCTCAGAACAGCCCGTATATGGACACAGTTGTCGATACCGACAAGCAGTACGACAACATGATGAACAAGTTCCACTATGGCAACCTCAGTCAGCCTGACCTCTACATCGACGAGACTACCGAGCGTATGTGTTTCACTCACCGTCGCTGGTTTGCAGCACTTGCTACAAACCTCGTTGCCGAGGGCAAGAAGGACTCAGCGTTGAAGGTTCTTGACCGTTGCGAGAAGGAGATTCCTTCATACAATGTTGCTCACAATGCCTCAAGCGGTTCGCTCGAGATTGCAGCCTCTTATGTCAAGTGCGGCAAGCCTGAAAAGGCAGCTGTCATCCTTGATGCCGTAGAGAAGCGCAGTGAGGAGTATGCCGGCTGGTATATCGCACTCCAGCCCAACCGTTTCCGTGCAAATGTACGCGACTGCAGCCATGAGCTTGGTGTCATCTACAGCGTGCAGAAGACTTACCAGGAATTGGGCGAGCGCGGCGGACAGTATGCCAAGTACGGCAACAAGTCAAAGCAGTTGGACAAGAAGCTTGATGAACTCTATCAGCTCTTCGTTGCCAAGTGTGCCGCAGCAGGCGTAGAGCCTAAATAATTGCTATATGTATATTCACTCTCATGTCTGTCATCCGTTGTGTGGTGACAGCGTGAGAGTGAATTGTTTCACAGTCAACAGTAATTTTTTATGTTTATAGAACAGCCAAGCAAATGGTTGCGATGGCTTTATCCCGATGCCATTTGGCGTATGGACAAGAAGGAGAAAGCCGTGTATTTGACGTTTGACGATGGTCCAATACCTGAGTCCACACCTTGGCTCATAGAGACACTGGATAAGTATGACGTGAAGGCAACGTTCTTCATGGTCGGCGACAACGTGCGCAAGTACCCCGAACTACTCGAACTCATACGTTCTCACGGGCACAGACTTGGCAATCACACGTTCAACCATATTGGTGGTTTGAAGGTATGGAGTTGGCAGTATCTGTGGAATGCCAACAAAGCCGACAAGCTTATTCACACAAATCTGTTCCGTCCACCTCACGGATGGATGAAACCTTTGCAGTACATACGTCTGCGCCGTCACTATACTGTCATCATGTGGGACCTGGTGACGCGTGACTATTCGCGTCTGCTTACCGCCGACGATGTGTTTGAGAACGTAAAACGATATGCGCGCAACGGCTCGATAATCACTTTCCACGATTCGCTCAAGAGCATCGACAAGCTCAAGACAGCCCTTCCGCGCTCCATCGAGTGGCTGCGCGACCAAGGCTATGAGTTTCGAATATTTGATGAAGACCTGCGTCACAACCGACGTTTGAAATAAATAAAGGGCACATGAGTATTGATGAAATATCACGTACTATAAAAGCCGAGGCATTTCGTCTCGGCTTTTCTGCTGTCGGCTTTGCCGAGGCAGCACCTGTTGAAGCGTATGTTGCCGACGGCTACCGTCGTTGGATAGCTGAAGGTCGTCAGGGCGAAATGGCATACTTGGAGAACAATCTCGACAAGCGTCTCGACCCTACGCTCCTCATGCCCTCGGCACGCAGCATCATATCGCTTGCACTCAACTACTATCCGCGTCGTCGTCTCTCGTCGTCGCAGTATCAGTTTGCCTACTACGCCTATGGCAAGGACTATCACGACGTGATAAAGATGAAGTTGCAGGAACTCGTCGAGCATATCAACCAGTCAGTCCAACTTGACTCTGCACCAACCTTCAAGCTTTGTGTCGATACCGTGCCCATTCTTGAACGTTACTGGGCTGTCAAGGCAGGCCTCGGATGGATAGGCAAGAACACCAACCTCATCATTCCCCATGCCGGTTCGTTCTTCTTTCTTGCCGAGATAATAACCGACTTGGAACTGTCCTACAACACCCCCCTGCCATCCCATTGCGGCAAGTGTACCCGTTGCATCGAAGCCTGTCCGCAACATGCACTCTCACCCTACAGCCTCGATGCCGGCAAGTGTCTCAGCTATCTTACCATAGAGCATCGCGGTGAGTGGGACACCAATGTGTCCGACTCCACGCCCTACATCTACGGTTGCGACTGCTGTCAGCTTGCTTGTCCTTACAACAACCATGCCACACCTACCGTCATACCGGAGCTTGAACCCTCAGAAGCCTTCCTCGGCATGCGTCCTTCCGACTGGCACAATCTGTCCGTTGAACAGTATCGCACACTCTTCAAAGGCTCTGCCGTGAAGCGTGCCAAGTACGACGGCTTGCTGCGCAACATCAACAGCAAGAAATCGTCCGAGCAGTAAGTCTATGCCCTGTTCTTGTCCTTTCTTTCGCTGTTGACGAATATAGACAGTCCGCACGTCACGTATCCTGCGAGACACACCAAAGGTGCCACCTTTATTCTTCTTGTACTGAATATGTCGGGACAGAACTCCGTGTCGGTACTTCCAGGTCCATACATCAGACACACACCAGTCACTATCAGTGCCAATCCACATAGCAGCACTATATAATTCACCTTTTTGAACGTTTCCATACTCTTCTTATCTTATTGTTTATTAATGTAATTCTGTATCATGGCAAGCACTCGTTGTTCATATTCATAATCATCAGCCTTTTGCTGGAACATAAATGAAGGAAGAGCCTCGTACCAGCGAATGTATTCACGGCTGCGCTGCTCCAGCTGACACAGAATCCTTGTTGCAGCCTCGCGCTCACCACATTCGAGGTATGCCAATGCCATGTTGAACGAACCGCTTACCATGCTGTGTGGCACGTTATAGCTCGGAATCTCCTTGTCACATCTTTTCAGCACCCGCAGGGCATCATCCTTGCGTCCCTCCTTCAAGAGGCTGACGGCAAGTGCCGAGAACTGACGACGGACATTTATACACATACGCTCCGTTGTCTCGTCGATGTGTATTCCCTTGTGCCGTATGTTGCCATAGCGATATTTGTTCATCAGGTTGTCGTACATCCTTTTTGAGTCAATCACCGTATCCTTATATTGGCTGTCGTTAAACGTGAACGGAGTAATCCTCCATGCCATGCCCTCCCACACGAAGTGACGGTACAGGTTGCCGTAGGTACTGCTGCCCATGGTTGTGGTGACGTATATCGGACGGCGGAAGTTACATTCAGCTATGATGTCGAGCATCGCCATGAAGCTTTTTCTTATTATCGACTGTCCCTCGAGGCTTATCTCCATGGTGTCAGGTATCTCCATGCCCTCCGGCACGTACATTCCCGAACGAGCCACCGCCTCCTTGTCCACCTTGATATATAGGGTGTCGGTAGGTATGCATGCCGGCAGTTGGTCTGTAAATTTGTGATACTCCTCAGGAATGCCCTCCTTGAATACAAACTTGCTTATGGCGTTGTGAACCTCAAAAGGATTCTCGCCCCATATCTTCTTTGCCGTTTCGGGATCCTCCTCATATATGCGCGTTACGAACTGCTTCATCGTCATGGTGCCGTTGCCGAAGTTCACAGTAGGATTCACGTCCGTAATCTCATTCTTGCCCTCGTAGTAATGCTCCTGCTGCCATGATATAGGCAGAGGCGTTGACTGTCCCTTGCCCTCATAGGCAGGACGCTTCATCTGGTCTATGTACCAGTCCGTCTGCAGATACTCAAGGTTGCACACGCGCACATCCGTTCTCTCACCCTCGACATCTTCCATGTACCATAGCGGAAACGTGTCGTTGTCGCCGTTTGAGAATATAATGCCGTCGTGAGGCACCGTCGCCAGGTAGTTGTGGCCGAAGTCACGGCACACATACGATTTCGAGCGGTCGTGGTCGTCCCATGTCTGGCTCACCATCTGTAGAGGCACAGCGATGGCAGGAACGACGGTGAGGACGCTTGCAGCAACGGCCGACATACGCCTCCCTGTCTTACTGTCCAGTCGGCTGCTCACCCATGTGTAGATGCCGGCGATGCCAAGTCCGCACCATATAGCAAAGGCATAGAACGAACCGGCGTAGGCATAGTCGCGTTCACGCGGCTCTACGGGCGTCTGGTTGAGGTATAGCACTATGGCTATGCCTGTCATGAAGAACAGCATCATGACCACCCAGAACTGCTCCCTGCCACCCTTGTTCCTGTTGCGTATCTGCCACGCCATGCCTATGATGCCTAAAATGAGAGGCATGCAGTAGAACACGTTGTGTCCTTTGTTGTTCTTCAACTCCGAAGGCAGCAGGTCTTGGTTGCCCAGTCGCAGATTGTCAATCAGTGGAAAGCCCGTCAGCCAGTTGCCGTGCTCCCATTCGCCGTAGCCCTGCTTGTCGTTCTGACGGCCGGCGAAGTTCCACATGAAGTAACGCCAGTACATGAAGTTGAGCTGATAGGAGAAGAAGAAGCGCATGTTGTCAATCTGTGTCGGCAGTACCACCTGACGCGTTCCCATGCCGGGAATGTCATAGTTCACCGTCTTGCCGTGTATGTCGCCCAGCCACTGCTCATACTTGTCTTTGTGACGGCTGCTGAACAGACGTGGGACCAGCATGCTCTGCTCCGCGCTATATACATATTCTATCATGTCGTTTACCTTTACGTACTCATCCTTGTCGGCATGCTTCTTGCGATATGCAGCCGTGGTCTGCCTCGTCTCATACTGAGGCTCTCCGTCCTTACCTGTTATGATGTTGGGCTTCGAAGCATACGTCTCGCCCCATAGCAGGGGCTTGTCGCCGTACTGCTCACGGCTGAGGTATTCGCGGAGCGAGAACATGTCCTCGGCATCGTTCTGACACATCGGAGGCTTTGCCATGGAACGTATCACTATTACGGCATAGGACGAATAGCCCGTCAGCATGAACGTGAGCGACAGCATGGCTGTGTGCACCTGACGTGGCGTGAAATACCTCATCACCCTTTCCCCATTCATGTTGCTTGTCTTGTACAGTCCGTAAACGAGCATTGCCGTCAGCACCACAAGATAGATGTACGTGCCCGTGTTGAAAGGCATACCGAGAGTGTTCACACATAGCAGCTCACAATATCCCGCCATTCGTACTACCCACGGTATTAGTCCGAAGAGTATGGCGGCAATGAGCATGAACGACCCAGCGAGTGCTGTCATCATGCCTTTCACCGTGGCTTTGGACGTGCGCCTGTAGTAATATACAAGCACTATGGCAGGTATGCAGAGCAGGTTCAGCAGATGAACGCCTATGCTCAGTCCCATGATGTAGGCAATGAAGATGATGTATCTGTTGCCGTGCATCCTGTCCTCACATTCGTCCCATTTCAGTATGAGCCAAAACACCAGCGCAGTGCAGAAACTCGAGAAGGCATACACCTCTGCCTCGACAGCTGAGAACCAGAATGTGTCGCTCCATGTGTATATCAGTGCCCCGCATGTTCCGGCAGCCATGATGGCTATGGTCTCGCGTGTCGATGGCGTGCCGTTGCGTCCGCACATCAGCAGGCGGGTCATGTATGTTATGCTCCAGAACAGAAGCAGGATGCAGCCGGCCGACAGTAGTGCCGACATAGTGTTTACCATTCTTGCCATGTCGGCCTTGTCGCTTGCCAGTTGGCTGAAGGCATTGCCCACAAGCATGAAGAAGGGTGCTCCCGGTTGGTGTCCTACTTCCAGTCGGGTGGCAGAAGTAATGAACTCAGGGCAGTCCCAGAAACTTGCCGTGGGTTCGATGGTTGAACAATAGGTGAATGTTGCAAGGGCAAATATCACCCATCCCATGATGTTGTTTGTAATCTTGTAATGTCTCATATTCTTTATATTCGGTTTTGCGGTTGTTTGTACGGTTGTTTGTACGGTTTGTACGGTTGTACGGTTATGCGGTCATGCGGTTGTACGGTTTTTACGGTTATGAGGTTTTGCGGTCATACGGTTGTTTGTACGGATTGACGGTTATGCGGTTGTATGTACGGTTTTACGGTTGTACGGTTATGCGGTTGTATGGTTGTACGGCCGTTGGGTTATTCGGTAGTACGGTCATGCGGTGATATTTTGCAGGTTACCCCAATAATCAATTGAACAGCATTCCGTGGTCCGTATTAATTATTAACTGAAGTTTCGCAAGTAGTAACCTGAAGTTAACTTCGTGAAGTAAAAAGGAGTAACCGCTTCGCTCAGGACGATACTCTTTCGCCTATGGCGGAATGAAGAATGAAGAGTGAAGAATGAAGAATACTCTATCGCAGCAGACATATCCGTAAACAGACATTCGTCTCTTTACTCCCGATATCTTCCGATAACTCCTTTTTTACTCCAAGCAAGTAAAGCGTTAGCGATACTTGCGAAAGTTGAGTTAATTATTTTACCTCCCCCGTTTTTTTTCGTGGCAAAAGTAATGTGCTTTTCGTATGTGCGCAAAAAAACAATCTGACAACTGCCTGATACTTTATGTCAGACAATTGTCAGATTTCTCTATATGGTTGTGTATGTATTGTTTAAGTCTTGTTCGTAAGGATGTAGTCACGTCCCCTGTCGGACTCTATTTTCAAGTCGCTGCATTGCTCTATGATAGGTTTCAGACGACGTATGAGGGTGTAAAGTGTGTCACTTGCATCAGGTTTCTTAGGCCATAGCGTCTCGCAGATATGTTGCTTGGCAAGTGTGTGTTGTGGATTGTGGAAGAACATCTCCATGAGCTGGTGTTGCATCGGAGTAAATCGGAGTGGAGTACCGTCAGTAGTAGTAAATCGTCCGTCAGTCTCGTTATAGCATATTCCGCCAAACGACATTTCTTTATTCTCGACGGCTGTGCCAATCATCTCCTCACGCCTCCTGCGTCCGTACCATGCACATCCCACGGCCCACATCGCAGCCGTGATGGCAAGCAGTACTGATGTCCGTTGGTTTGACGACGACAACACAGTCATGAAGCTGCATCCTGCATTAGCCTCCAGCACCGTCTCGTTTCGTTCCCCTCGTCTTACAGCCCTCACGGATATACACGCCGTATCTCTTATTTCGTCAATGGTGATGTTATTCTTGTATGTAGCTATGGTGTCGGCATCCACCACCATACTTTCGCATTGTGCCATAGTCTTGGCAAGTGCGTTCTGTACGTCGTGGTTGATGAATGCTTCGCGTATCTGGTAGTTTATGACGCTCGACGCCACAGAACTGCCCATCAGCAGTATGAACACCAACAAGGGATAATTCTTTTTCATATCATCATTTTATTTTGTAGGTAACATGATTGTTTTCGTTTGCAAATATATGAAAAATACTTATTCACCCTTGCACCTTTATGCTTATTTATTGATATAAAGCGAATAATTTAATATCGAAAGTGCGACTTCCAAATCATACACACATTCTTCCCCCTTCATTTTCCCCTCCACCTATGGTAAAATGGACTCAACTTTCGCAAGTATCGCTAACGCTTTACTTGCTTGGAGTAAAAAAGGAGTTAATCGGAGTTAATTCCGCTACGCTCCATGGAGTAAACGGACGTTTGACTGTTTACGGATGCGTTTTAAGCGAAAGAGTATCGTCCTGAGCGAAGCGGTTACTCCTTTTTACTTCACGAAGTTAACTCCAGTTTACT
>JAFSSN010000117.1 GCA_017450985.1 Bacteroidaceae bacterium | reverse complement strand
TTAGCGTACTCGATGATTTCAGGATCTACTCCGTTGTCTTCGAGTATGAGTCCGTCAGAGAACTTGACGGCAAGCTTGGCAAGCTCTGTGTAGCCGAATTTTTCTCCGCACACGTCCTCGATGTCTTCCATCACGGCATCCTTGAACGGTATGCACTCGAGGTTGTGGCGTCCGAGGTCGTTCTTGAAGTCTGCAGATGAAGCAGAGAACACCACTTTGCTGTCGCAGAACGAAGGCTCGTTGTTGTATGACTTCTTGATGTAGAGTGGTGCAAGTGCGGAAATCCATCCTTGACAGTGGATGACGTCTGGTATCCAGCGCAGTTTCTTGACAGTCTCGAGCACGCCGCGTGCGTAGAACACGGCTCTTTCACCGTTGTCCTCGTATTCGTTGCCATCGGTATCGATAGTCATTTCACGCTTCTGGAAATAATCGTCGTTGTCGATGAAGTATATTTGCATTCGTGCTGCTTGGAGCGACGCTACCTTGATGATGAGCGGATGGTCCGTTTCGTCAATGATAAGATTCATACCAGAGAGACGAATGACTTCGTGAAGTTGGTTTCTTCTTTCGTTGATTACTCCCCATTTCGGTGTGAAGGTTCTGATTTCATGTCCTATCTCCTGAATGGCTTGTGGCAGGTGTCGTCCCATGAGCGACTTTGGCGTCTCAGGTACGAATGGCGTCATTTCCTGTGTGATGAATAATATTTTTTTTGCTTTCATTGTCTGTTATTTACGAAAACTTATGCAAAGATATAGAAAAAATATCGCAAAAAAGCAAACTTTTCCACATAATTAAGTTTTTGTAATAGTTATTTGTGAATTTTTAAGATGTTTTTGCAGTATTTGGGAAGGAAAAAGGGCAGGTGTGGCTACACTTTGCACAATAAGCGAAGTTGGCAGTGAAAAGTTAAAAAGAGAAAAATGAGAAATGTGATTTTCTGTGGATGGGTGTCTGTGATTCATGGTTTAATTGGCAATTCTTGATTGCCAATTGACTGTTGAATTCTTGTGAATTCTTTTGGCTCAAAAAACGCATTTACGTGGGCAATGATTAAAACTTGACTTTTGAGTCGAGCTTTAATCAAGAACTTTTAGCTTACCAGTTTTTGATTTCAAAACCTTGATTTATCAAGTCTTGTTTGCCGGGCCTAAATTTGCTAAATCTTAATCCTCGATAATAAATGGCCCTGTCGGTATTTTGCGTCGAAGGACTTCGAGTTTGAAGTCTGTACCTGCAATGATGCCGAAGGAGCGCAGATGAGTGTCGATGGTTTTACGTGCCAGTTCGGGGTGGTTGTTCTCCTCGCTGAGGTGGCAGAGCCATATCTGTCGCAAATCTTCATGGAAATTGGCTGCGAGGGCTTCGGCAGTCTGTATATTTGCCAAGTGACCGTTGCCAGAGGCTATGCGCTGTTTGAGCAGTTCTGGATAGCGGCCTTGACGAAGCATTTCGCGGTCGTAGTTGGCTTCTATTACGAGATAGTTGCTTTTCTGAATGTATGTGTGTACGTTGTTGGTAACTGCTCCTACATCGGTCATGATGCAGAAAGACTTACCATCGACTTCGATGAGGTAACCTACGTTTTCAGAAGCGTCGTGGGGGAGTGAGAACGGAGTGATGTGGAAGCTGCCGACGTCGAATGGCTCGCCTGCTTTTATGGTCTTGCTATATTCGTCGGCTATCTTGCTTTTCACCTGATAGTTTCTCTTTATTCCTTCGTGAACTGCGGCTGTGGCATACACGGGAATGTGGTATTCGGTGCTTATCAGTCCTGATGCCTTGATATGGTCGGCATGGTCGTGAGTTATAAGCAACCCGCGTATGATGGAAGTGGTAATGCCATATTCTTTTATGTTTCGTTTAAAACGGCGAATGCCGACGCCTGCATCTATCAAGATGGCGTCATTCTCTGTACCTATGTAATAGCAGTTGCCGCAACTGCCGCTACCGAAACTGAAGAATTTTAGCATTGGGTCTTGTAGTTTTATGGAAATAAAAAAAAGGAAGACAACTTGTTGTCCTCCTCTTGTACGCCCTCAGGGGCTCGAACCCTGGACCCATTGATTAAGAGTCAATTGCTCTACCAACTGAGCTAAGGACGCATGGCTTTTTGAGTAACTTTAGCAGTTGTTTTTCTCAATTGCGGTGCAAAGGTAGGGACTTTTGTTAGAATGGCAAGCGTTGTGGGGACTTTTTTTTGCGAAAGTGGTAAAAAAGTTGGTTTGCGGGTGATATTTGTACATGATATATGATAAAAGCGAAAGGAAGGAACGCTCAAAAGCGTTCCTTCCTTGAATATTTTGAAATGTTGGAATGTGTCTTTTTTTTTACTCCTTTGGCAGATTCAGGGCGATGAAATCCTCGTCGAGCTGCTTCTGATCCACGAATGATGGTGCGTCGAGCATTACGTCGCGTCCGCTGTTGTTCTTAGGGAATGCGATGCAGTCGCGGATAGAGTCGAGACCTGCGAAGATACTTACCCAACGGTCGAGACCGTATGCGAGACCTCCGTGTGGTGGTGCTCCGTATTTGAATGCGTTCATGAGGAAGCCGAACTGCTCCTCTGCCTTCTCAGGTGTGAATCCGAGAATCTCGAACATCTTAGCCTGTAGCTTAGGGTCGTGGATACGGATAGAGCCTCCACCCACTTCGATACCGTTACAAACCATGTCGTAGGCATCGGCGCGTACGGCAGCTGGGTCGGTGTCGAGCATAGGAATATCCTCGTCCATAGGGTGTGTGAATGGGTGGTGCATAGCCATGAGACGTCCTTCTTCGTCGCTCCATTCGAACATAGGGAACTCAGTAACCCAAAGGAGTGCGAACTTGTTCTTGTCGCGAAGTCCGAGACGCTCACCCATTTCGAGACGCAACTCGCAAAGCTGCTTGCGTGTCTTCATTGCGTCGTCGCCGCAGAGGATAAGGATAAGGTCGCCGGCGTTTGCCTGCATCTTCTCCTTGAGAGCCTGGAGGTCTTCCTGTGAGTAGAACTTGTCAACGGATGACTTGACGCTTCCGTCTTCCTGTACTCGTGCATAAACGAGGCCCTTTGCACCAATCTGAGGACGCTTAACCCACTCAGTGAGCTTGTCGAGGTCCTTGCGTGTGTAGCTTGCGCATCCAGGGGCGCAGATACCGCCGATGTACTTGGCATCGTCGAATACAGGGAATGTGCCCTTCTGAAGAGTGTCCATAAGTTCAACGAACTCCATGCCGAAGCGCATATCTGGCTTGTCTGAACCGAAACGCTTCATACACTCAATCCATGGGAGACGTAGGAAGTTACCCTCGATTTCAACACCGCGGAGTGTCTTGAAGAGGTGCTTTGCCATTCCCTCGAATGTCTGTATGATGTCTTCTTGAGTGACGAATGACATTTCACAGTCAATCTGTGTAAACTCAGGCTGACGGTCAGCGCGAAGGTCCTCGTCACGGAAACACTTAACAATCTGGAAGTAGCGGTCGAAACCTGCCACCATGAGAAGCTGCTTGAGAGTCTGTGGTGACTGTGGAAGTGCGTAGAACTGTCCCGGATTCATACGTGAAGGCACGATGAAGTCGCGTGCGCCCTCTGGTGTTGAGCCGATGAGCATAGGAGTCTCAACCTCAAGGAAACCGAGGTTTGAGAGGTAGTTGCGCACCTCGATGCAGAACTTGTGACGAAGCTCGAGGTTCTTGCGTACCGCATTGCGGCGGAGGTCGAGGTAACGATACTTCATTCTGATGTCGTCGCCACCGTCGCTTTCGTCCTCAATGGTGAATGGAGGAGTGACAGAGCTGTTGAGGACAGTGAGCTCGTTCACGTTGATTTCTATTTCGCCAGTTGGAATGTTCTGGTTCTTTGAGTAGCGTTCAGCAACTACTCCTGTAACCTGGATGACGTATTCACGTCCCAGTTTGTTTGCTTCTGCACAAAGTTCAGCATTTACCTCCTCGTTGAACACGAGCTGAGTAATACCGTAGCGGTCGCGAAGATCAACGAATGTCAGTGCACCCATCTTGCGTGAACGCTGTACCCATCCGGCAAGAGTTACGGTCTTGCCTGCGTCTGAGAGACGAAGCTCTCCTGCGGTATGTGTTCTATACATATTGTTGTTATATTGTTTTTGTTATTATATTCCGTGCAAATTTACGACAAAATTATGAAGGCTTGTCCTAAAAATCAAGAAATTATTTTGAATTATCTCACGTCCTTTCTGCCTTGTGAGTGCTCTCCCTTACTCAATCTATTGAACCATAGTATTCTATGTTCCCATACGTTTGGACGTGATGGAAATGCCTGCAGTACTTAAATATGCCTGAAAACCAGCTGTGGAAATCAGTGTGAATAATACTTGTGGCGGTATTGATTTCATACTTCCGGCTCTCTTTCCTTGCTCCCATGACCGTGAGTTGTTGGTACTGTGCTGCGTCAGAATGGAAGTCCGACTGCAAAGTGGAATGCGAAGTCGCGGGAAAGGTCTGGGTGGTAGAGAGGGAAGTGCTCCCTTCCGCTGTAGGCTGGGTTGATGGCTTTCATACCCGTGTCGAATCGTAACACGAAGAAGTCGAGACTCATGCGAAGTCCCAGTCCGTAGCTGACAGCCATTTGTTCGATGAAGGACTCGAAACGGAATGCTCCTCCCGGCTGGTCCTTGTACTCACGTATTGTCCAGATGTTTCCTCCATCGATGTAGAATGCCCCGTTGACTTTCCAGAACAAGTGTGTTCGGTACTCCATGCTGAAGTCGAGCTTCACGTCGCCAGATTGGTTGATGAAGTTGATGTGCCTGTCGGCACCGTTGTATTTTCCCGGACCGAGTGAGCGCACCGCCCATCCTCTGACGCTGTTTGCACCTCCAGAGAAGTAGCGTTTCTCGAAAGGCAGTATGTTGGAGTTGCCGTAAGGATAGGCTATTCCGCCCGCGGCGTGGAAGGCCACGGAGTTGTTCTTGTCAATCCTTACGCTCTTAGAGTAGTCGAAATCGGTCTTCACATACTGAGCAAAGGCAATGCCGCAGAAAGTGTGCTGTCCCTCAGAGTTTTTGTAACCCTTTACAATCGTTGTGGCAAGGCCGAGGACATTACCCGAAGTCTCAATGTTGAACTTGAAGGTGTAGCCGTTCTGTCCGTAGGTCTGTCCTCTGTTTCCCATTGAGTTGTAGGAGTATGTGTAGCCCATCTTCGTTATGAGCAGGTTCTCGTAGTTGTACTTGAGGATGGCGTTGGTCTTGCCGAGAGAGTCGAGATACTGCTCCTTGAACGTTCTTGAAATCCACGGCATGTAAACATAGTTCACCTCAAGCACGTCGAACTTGTGCTGTATGCTTTGGTTCTGACTGCTCCATTTGTAGCGCCACGCAGCAGAGAATACTCGTCTGTTGAATTCAGGACGGTTCTGCAGGTTGTACTGAAGCGAAATTTCCGAACTGGCATGGTGCAGCATTCCCCAGTCGCGTCGGACGTATGGGAAGATGAAGTCGGGGAAGGTGAGTCTTGCCTCGTAGCCTATTTCGAGGAAGGAGTGGCCGTCGTAGCCCTCAAGCCCCGTTATGGCTTCGTAAGCGCTTCGTACCTTCGTTGTGAGGACTTCAGAGCCGTGGAACACATTCTTGTTCTGAAGTGTGACGGAAAAGGCCGCGCCGAGGTCGCCTGCCGAGTTTGTTCCTTCGAGCGATGCGTCGGTATGGTACAGTTTTCCGCGGTTCACCGTAATGTCGCAGTCAAGAGTGTCGCTTCCTGGACGTTCGGTAAGTCTTACGTTCGAGTATGATACTGCTGGCAGGTTGGTGAAGTTTGTGTAAGTGTTTTTCAGGTAGCGGTCGTTATAAAGTGCGCCGCTTCGCAACTGAGTGTTTGTGAGAAGCACCTTACGGCGGAAGTGACGTGTCTTGCCTTTGTAGAGGAAGTCCACACCTCGGAACGTGAGCGAGTTGTATGCCGTGTCGTAGGGAGTGACTTCAAGGAGAAAGCGCATCTTGCCGATTCTGTACTGCTTGTGGTCCTCAGGCATTGAGCGTCCGTTCTCCAGGTGCTGCTTGATGTGAATGGTGAGGTCCACAAGCGTGTTCTCGCTTGTCGTGTCGGCGGTGTAGGTAATGTCCTGCTTCGTAAACTTATAGTAGCCCATGCTCCTGAGCATGTTGGCAATGCGCGAACGTTCCTCGTTGAGCGTGTTAATGTTGAATACGGCTCCGTTGTACACCTTGGAGCGCAGGGTGTCGTAGCCGCATATTATCTCGCGAATCTTCTCGTCCTGAGTCTCGCGGTACACGTTCCTGATGTAGTATTTGCTGCCGGTGTTGACCTTGTAGTCGAGGCTCAACCTCTTGCCGTTTGTCTTTTTCTCAATGTCGATGGAGGCTTTCATGTAGCCCTCATTGACGAGAGCCTGAACGATGTTCTTCGAACTCTGTTCTGCCGACTGCTCGTCATAGATGACAGGCTCTTCGCCGAGCTTTCGAAACATCTTGTTGTACCATTTGCTGCCGTCTGTTCCCGAAAGACAATACATTTTCAGCGGAACTTTCATTCCGAAAACCTTAGTGTTGGGAACCTGCTTAACGTAGTTGCTGAGGGAATACGTTTTCACAACCTTGCTATTGTCGGTGGACACGACATGTGCGTCCTTAAGCCAGTACTGGTCCTCCGGGATAAACTTATCAACGGAGCAGGAAGCCAAAAGCGTTACCGAAAAAAATGTTATGATGTTGTGTAAATTGCGTAACCTCATCTTTGAAATCTGAAAAAGTGTTCAAAGATACGATGTTTTGTGATAAAAAGCAAATTGAACTCAATATTAAGTTTTATCTTTGTGGTATGATTAGTAAAAACAAGATAAAATATATTCATTCGTTAGAATTGAAGAAACACCGTAAGGCCGAGGGTGTTTTCATTGCTGAAGGACATAAGCTTGTGGGCGACCTTCTTCCTGTCATGGAATGTGTTTACGTGGCGGGCATGGAAGAGTGGGTGAGTGCCAATAGCAGCCGTCTGTCTTCTTCGTGTGAGGTGGATGTTGTTACAGCGGACGAGCTCCGCAAGGTTAGTCTTCTCGATGCTCCGCAGCAGGTGCTTGCCGTGTTCCGTCAGCCGTCCTATTCCGTTTCCTTTGCTGATGTAGCAAGGCGTGAGTTGTGTCTTGCGCTCGACGAAGTGCAGAACCCAGGCAACCTCGGCACGATTGTACGACTTGCCGACTGGTTCGGCATAGAACACATATTCTGCTCGGTTGGCTGTGCCGACATCTTCAATCCTAAGACCGTGCAAGCCACTATGGGTGGAATTGCGAGAGTGAAAGTGCATTACGTCGATTTGGCGGCAGAACTCCAGCAGCTGTCTTCGGAAGGCAAGGCTAATATCTATGGTACCTTCCTCGATGGCGAGAACATGTATGAAAAAGAGCTTGCCAACACAGGCGTGATAATCATGGGCAACGAGGGCAAGGGCGTGTCGGCCGAAGTGGCAAAGACTGTGAACGAACGTCTTTACATACCAAACTATCCGGCAGGACGTGAGACGTCAGAGTCGTTGAATGTTGCCGTTGCCACAGCCATCATCTGTGCGGAATTTCGCCGAAGGGGATAGGACGCGGTTGATGTGATAGGCGTAGTAATTGCCTGTCTTGTCATCCCATGCGTCGGCCTTGGCATAGAACTCCTCTATGGAGTTGACGCCTTCCGTGTCGAAATCCCTTGCGTGCGTGAGCAGTATCGTTCCGCCCAGCCATTCAGTCATGGCAAGTTCTTCTTGAAGACCGTAGTGATTAACCACTATATTGTCAAAGAGTTCCACAATGTGATATTTGTGGAACTCTTTGCTGTTTATGTAAACTAAGTTTGCTGCTACTCTTCTTTCTTTCATGAGTAAATAGTCGTTATTGTCTGTTTTGAGGCGAGCTCTTACGCTTGAAGTCTCTGTTAGGAGTGCGTATTTCAGGAGCCTTCTTAATCTCAATCGTCTTCTTCTCGCTCTTCATTGAGCGTATCTGGTCAGGTGTGAGATGAGGACGCACCGTGAGAGTCTCTGTCTTTTGCTCCTGTGGAACGAGCATCTTGTCGTCCTCAGTTGCAAGTGTGTCAGCGCTTACCGTGTCAACAGGCTCTTCATGCTTGTGCATTCGTACCAGTTGCACTTGGTCGATGAATGCCGTGCTCCTGTAGTTCGGATTGCCCTTGAAGTAGAAGAATCCCGTCACCTTGGCAATCGAAGCCGTGTCGCTGCATCGCAGCATGGCCTGCATGTTCTCGTTCGAGCGGTAGAACTGCGTTGTTCCGATTCGCTTGCCGTTCTTGTAGCACACGTTCAGACCCATAGCCACATATTCATTGTGCTCGTTCTTGTTCTCCACCACCATGTTAAGCTTGCCCATCAGCACGAATGAGTCGCCAGTGTGGAAGCTTGTGTCGGCGTTTATCGAGAAGCTCTCTCTGTTGAGCAGCTCTCCGTTGCGAAGCACGAGCAGTTTCTTTGCGCTCCAGATATTCGTGGTGTCGCCCCCTGTCGAGAATACAGCCATCATGTTGTTGTTTCCCGTCTGCAGTTGAAGGTCCTTGTTCAGTGCCTCGTATCGAGCCTGCACATCCTTGTACACGTCGTAGAGCTTTGACGTGTTTTTGTTGTACCACACGAGTGACGAGTCAAATTCCTCCTCCGTGATTCCGTGCTTTTCAAACACGGCGTCAATATACTGCTGCGACATCTCCTCCCTCTCTTTCTGAGGCATGTAGTTGAGCATGCTCTGAGTGAGGTGGTAGTCATAAAGCACATCTGCCATATCACTCTTCGACAAGACGCCTTTCGGAGTGTTGTCGCAAGCGTACAGCAGACATATAGTCATTATGAAAAGTAATGCTTTTCTCACTTCTTTACTTATATGACGCAAGGAGCGGCCTTTTTACTTGAAAAACTCGTTTATAATCTTGTTGTAGAACAACATCAATGCCACGATACCCACGGAAATGGCTGCATCGGCAAAGTTGAATACAGGACTGAAGAAAACGCAATGCTCACCTCTGTATGGAAGATACTGGATGTCGGGCATGTCCCATTCTATGAGCGGGAAATAGAACATATCGACCACTTTTCCATAGAGAAAATCGCCATATCCGTGTCCGAACTCTACGAACTGTGCAGTCATAGGGAATGGCGGGTTGTTGAAGATGAGACCGTAGAACAGACAGTCTATGATGTTGCCTGCCGCGCCGCCTATTATCAACGCAATGCACACCACGTAGCCCATAGGCACGTTGCGCTTTATTTCCTTGTAAAGGAACCAACCGATACCGGTAATGGCAATGATGCGGAAGAGCGTGAGCACAAGTTTGCCGCCCAGCAGTTCCATGCCGAAAGCCATACCTTTATTTTCCACGAATGCCAGCTGAAACCAAGAAGTAATCTCAATTCTCTCGCCGAGATACATCCCTGTCTTGACATTGACCTTAATGATTTGGTCAATGACAAGAACAGCGATGAATATAGCGATAGATGTTATGTACTTAGTCTTTTGTGACATTTATCTTTGCTTTGAAGTTATCGAAGTCGTACTCCTCACCTTCGGCAGCGCCGAGGGTGATTGAGTTGGCGAGAACCTGTGCGGCAATATGCTCCTTGAACGTGTCGAGAACAGCCTTTGTCTCTGGACATTCAGAGATGACAACCTTGATGCGGTCGGTAATCTCGAAGCCTGAAGACTTGCGGAGAGACTGAATCTGCTTGATGAGCTTGCGCGCATTACCCTCGTTCTTGAGCTCAGGAGTGATGGTGATGTCGAGAGCCACGGTCACAGAACCTTCGTTGGCAACGCTCCATCCCGGAATGTCCTGACTCATGATGCTTACGTCAGAAAGCTCGATTACAGCATCTTCGCCGTCAGCATTGAGAGTCACCTTGCCGTTAGCTTCAAGCTCGGCAATCTGTGCCTGAGTCATTGCTGTTACGGCAGCGCTTACAGCCTTCATCTGCTTGCCGAACTTCTTACCCATCACACGGAAGTCGCACTTCACGTTCTTCACGAGCTTTGCGCCGTCCATGAGCTGGAGTTCCTTCACGTTGACTTCCTTGCTGATGATTGAAGCCATGCGCTGGAGCTGTGCAGAGAGGACTGCGTCTGTGTCAGGAATGGCAATAGCCTGAAGAGCCTGTATAACAGGAATCTGTACCTTCTTACGGATAGAGAGACCCATAGAAGTAACCTTCATGGCAGCCTCCATTGCAGCCTCAAGCTCTGAGTCGATGTATGCCTCGTTGTATGTAGGGAACTTGGCGAGGTGTACGCTCTTGGCGTTGTCCTTGCCAGTTGCTGCGTTGAGGTCGCGGAAGAGACGGTCGGCATAGAATGGCGCGATAGGGGCAATGAGACGGCTGAGCGTATCGAGACAAGTATAGAGTGTCTGATAAGCGCTGAGCTTGTCGTTAGTATTCTTGCTTCCCCAGAAACGAGCCTTGTTCAAGCGGATGTACCAGTTAGAGAGGTTGTTGATGACAAACTCCTGAATGAGACGTCCTGCAGGTGTTGGGTCGTAGTCGTCGAGATAAGCCTGAACATTCTTTACGAGAGTGTTGAGCTCAGAGAGCAACCAGCGGTCGAAGTCAGGGCGGTCCTTGTAGTCGATGTCAGCCTCCTTGTAGCTGAAGCCGTCAACGTTAGCATACATAGTGAAGAATGAGTATGCCTGCTGAAGCTTCATGAAGAATGAGCTTGTCACCTCCTTCACGCCTTCAGGGTCGAATGAGAGGTTGTCCCAAGGAGAAGAGTTTGTAATCATGTACCAGCGTACAGCGTCGGCACCGTAAGTAGCGATGCAGTCGAACGGATTGATGACATTGCCGAGACGCTTTGACATCTTGATGCCGTTCTTGTCGAGCACGAGTCCGTTGGAGATTACGTTCTTGTAAGCCACGCTGTCGAACACCATTGTTGCAATGGCGTGGAGTGTGAAGAACCATCCACGAGTCTGGTCAACGCCCTCTGCGATGAAGTTGGCAGGGTAGGCTGTGCCGTTGTCGATAAGCTCCTTGTTCTCGAATGGGTAGTGAATCTGAGCGTAAGGCATAGCACCAGAGTCGAACCACACGTCGATGAGGTCGAGCTCACGTGTGAGTACGTTGCCCTTGTCGCTCACGAGCTTGATGTCGTCAACGTATGGACGGTGGAGGTCAATCTTGTCATAGTTTGCCTGATCCATGTTGCCCGGCACGAAGCCCTTGTCCTTGAGAGGGTTGCTCTGCATAACGCCGGCAGCAACAGCCTTCTCTATCTCGTTGTAGAGTTCCTCTACTGAACCGATGCATATTTCCTCGCGAGTGTCGCGGTTGCGCCAGATAGGAAGTGGAGTACCCCAGTAGCGTGAACGTGAGAGGTTCCAGTCGTTGAGGTTCTCAAGCCACTTGCCGAAGCGTCCTGTACCTGTTGACTCTGGCTTCCAGTTGATAGTCTTGTTAAGCTCGAACATACGGTCCTTCTTGGCAGTTGACTTGATGAACCAAGAGTCGAGAGGGTAGTAGAGCACAGGCTTGTCTGTACGCCAGCAATGAGGATAGTTGTGTACATGCTTCTCAATCTTGAAGGCAGTACCTTCCTCCTTCATCTCAAGACAGAGGATGATGTTGAGGTCCATGTCCTTTGCTGCGGCCTTCTCGTCATACT
>JAFSSN010000116.1 GCA_017450985.1 Bacteroidaceae bacterium | reverse complement strand
TTGAAAATGTGTTTCCAGATTCTGCTGGGTCTCTTCATGACCTACGCAGGCTACAGCCACTTGACACACGCACGCCAGGAATTTGTTGCACAGGTTCCTACATTGCTGCAGTTCAGTCCCGGCTTCACGGACTTCGTGGTGCTCGCATCAGGAGTAGTGGAGATTTGTCTCGGACTCGGAATGTTGTTCCTCTGGAAGAAGAAGGCACTCGTCGGCGCACTTCTCGCGCTCTTCTACGTGCTCATCTTCCCTGGCAACATCAACCAGTACGTGAACCACATTGATGCATTCGGACTTAACACCGACCAGGCGCGTCTCATCCGCCTGTTCTTCCAGCCGGTGCTCATATTCCTTGCATTGTGGTCAACGGGCGGCTGGAAATACTGCAAGAAGAAAGATAGCCACAACGACAAATAACAATCAACAAAACAATGATTTACGGAACAACTAAGGGAACTGATTTTGAAAAGATGTGCGACGGAGCAGCAAAGGCCGAAGCAGCGGGAGTGATGATGTACTATGCGCTTGCACGCATGGCACGCGAACAGGGCTACCCGCAGGAGGTGACTGACACCTTCGTCGAGATGGCAAACCAAGAGGCGGTACACGCCGGTTTCTACGCCACTCTCGCAGGCAAGTACAATGCTGACATCTGGCAGCTGGCGGAGACCTTCGCCACAGCCGAGGAAAAGGGCGAGGAGCAGGTGAAGCAGTTTGCACTTGCATTGCGCTCGGCTGGGCTTAACGAGGCGGCAGACGAGATGGAGGTCTTTGCAAAGCAGGAAGGACACCACGGTTCGACTCTTCGCGCCATGGCTCAGAAATACAAGAAATGATACAGCCAGTCAAGCGAATGCGACAGGTTATTATTAACAATTTAATCAACAGACATTATGGAAGCAGCAAAGAAAGTATTTGACTTTTTGGAAGATGCCAAGACATTCTATCTGGCAACAGTTGAGGGTGACCAGGCACGTGTACGCCCTTACGGCGCAATGTTGTTCTACGAGAACAAGATTTACATCATGGCATTCGGCAAGACTAATGCCACACGTCAGATTGCAGCCAACCCGAAGGCAGAGATTTGCGCCTTCAAGGGACTGACTCTGCGCATCGAGTGCAAACTGGTGGAGGACAACCGTCCTGAAGTGGGCAAGGCTCTGATTGAGAAGATGCCTATACTGAAGGATGCCCTCGGCGAGAACTGTGAGAACGGAGTGATGTACTACATCAGCGACGCGACGGCTTCATTCTTCAAGATGATGGAGCTGGTAGAGACAGTTAAGTTCTAACGACAAGCGATAATTTTCAATAGAAAACGCTTAGCGACAGTTTCGAGCAACTGTGCTAAGCGTTTTTTGTGTCATGTCAGTCGGCCGGACAGCCGGCAGACGTCAATATTCATATCCGCTGCCGCCGAGGAACTCACGCATGATGGAGTACTTTGGCACGAGGCGAAGGCTGACAGGATGCACCTCGGAAACGAGGCGAAGGAGACGCTGTGCCTCGAAATATTCAGGTTCGCCCTTCTGCACCGCCTCGAGCAAAGGTATGGCATCGTGGCGCAGCAGTCCTATCTCGTAAGGGAAGGAGGTGTTGACATTGGCATCGGCATAGCGCTGGTAAGGCACTATCCAACGCTGCTCTCCCCTGCGCACGCTCTGCCAGCGGCTGATGGTGGCCTGTGCCGACGTGTGACGATACTTGTAGTCTCTCACCATGCGGCGTATGAGGCGGTTGTCGGTACACATGAACTGACGGCCGTCCTTGTTGACCTTCAACGCCGTGCCTGATATGTAGATGCGGAACAGGAGGCTGCTGTCAAGGTTGCCCGTCAGGTCGGGGTTAAGGCCGTGGATGCCCTCAATGAGCAATATGCTGTTGTCATTCATCTGCAAAGGCTTCTCGTGCCACTCACGACGGTTCTCGCCGAACACATAGCGCGGCAGAGTGACAGCCTCGCCGTTGATGAGCTGTCTGAGGTGGGTCTGCAGCAGAGTAAGGTCGAGGGCATAGAGCGACTCGAAGTCGTACTCGCCGTTCTCGTCGAGAGGAGTGTCCTCATAGCTTAGGTAGTAGTCGTCGAGCGACAGCATGACGGGGTCGAGTCCCTGCTGCTGGAGCGCATAGACCATCTTCTTGCAAAACGTGGTCTTGCCGCTTGACGACGGGCCGGCAATGAGCACTATCTTAGGCACGACGGTGCGCCCCTGTTCGTCGGTGCGTCCCAAGGCTATGTCCTCGGCTATGCTGCTTATGCGCGCCTCCTTCAAGTTCTCCAGCACGGACACCACACGTCCAATCATATTGCTGTCGATGATGTCGTTCACCTCTGCCAGCGTGAGGTTGGACGTCAGCATGCGGTCGGCTACGGTGCGGTTGAGCTGCAACTCGCCCACGAGCGTATTCACTACTTCCGTCAAACGGTTTTGACGGAAATTAGCTATCAACTCGGGCGTCAGTACATTTAATAAATCGGAATTTTTATCTATAACTTCGAATTTCTCCGAACTTTCATTATTTTTGCAATTGTTTACCATATCTTGTTCATTCATTAATATGAGAACGCAAAAATATGGTATTTTTACAAAATAACAAAGAAAGAAACGTAAACTTCATAAGAACATGAGAAATTGGAAAGAAATAAAGTTTGAGTTCTTCGAGGGAATAGCAAAGATAACTATCAACCGTCCTCGCTACCGCAATGCCTTCACTCCACTGACAACATGGGAGATGTCGGACGCAATGTACTATTGCCGCGAGTCGAAGGACATACGCGTGGTGGTGTTTACCGGTGCCGACAGTCCGCGCCTCGAGGGACAGAGCGAGGAGGAATGGCTGAAGACCTGTGCGTTCTGTTCGGGCGGCGACATGCACGTAAAGGGTCGCGGCGGCTACATTGGCAAGGACGGCGTGCCACGTCTCAGCGTGCTCGACGTGCAGAAACAGATACGCAGCATTCCTAAGCCTGTCATAGCCATGGTCAACGGTTTTGCCGTGGGCGGCGGCCATGTGCTTCACGTGGTGTGCGACCTCACCATTGCTTCCGACAATGCCAAGTTCGGACAGACAGGTCCTAAGGTGGGCAGTTTCGACGCCGGCTTCGGCTCAAGCTATCTGGCACGCATCGTGGGACAGAAGAAGGCGCGTGAAATATGGTATCTCTGCCGTCTGTACTCTGCCGAGGAGGCTGAGCGCATGGGACTGGTGAACAAGGTGGTGCCTCACGACAAGTTGGAGGACGAGGTCGTGGAATGGGCAAAGACCATGATGAAGCGTTCGCCAATAGCACTCAGAATGATTAAGGCTGGTCTGAACGCCGAGCTTGACGGACAGGCGGGAATACAGGAACTGGCAGGCGACGCAACAATGTTGTACTACTTCTCCGACGAGGCTCAAGAAGGTGGAAAGGCTTTCCTCGAAAAGCGTGAGCCTGACTTCGACCAATACCCATATATACCATAAGTTGAAAGAGAAAACGGGGCAAAAACGTAGAATTTACACTTTTTTGCAACATTTTCTTTGAAATATGTTTGGATATTTAACAAAAAGCACTACCTTTGCAGCCGCAAATGAGTAACGGGCTCCTATAGTTCAATGGATAGAACAAATCTCTCCTAAAGATTAGATTCGAGTTCGATTCTCGATGGGAGTACAAGAATAATTCTTGTGTTTTCATAGCGACATAAGACCATAGCTTTACACAGGGTTAGTTTAGTTGGTAGAATATCGGTCTCCAAAACCGAGGGTCGGGGGTTCGAGTCCCTCACCCTGTGCAAAGAACAACAAGAATACACAGAGATGCTTTTCAGCGTCTCTGTTTTTTCGTTTTAGGGGGCAAGTAACGAGGGCTCTCCTACTCTTGCAAGCATACTATATTTTTTTACTTTTTATTTGCTTAATTAAAAAATTTACATTATATTTGTCTTGGTCTTCAGGAGCGATTCTGTTGTACGACGCGTGGGTAGCTCTCGTTAGTTATCCGCGCTTTTTTTATGGTTCTATCGTAGTACTTGCTTTTTCTCCATTAAAAACACAAAGAATTTTATTAATGCTTATTTGAGATTCTTTATTTTTAGCGGCATAGTAAGCTCTCAGTTCAGCAAAACTTTTGCGTATTTTATCCTCAGAATAAAATGAGGGGTCGTGAAAATATAAGCATACGCTATCGCTTGTTTTGTCGAGATTTTGTTTATTCCATTCGAGAAATTGACGATTTTTTGCTTTGACGGCGTTCATAGCGATGCGTTATCCTCCCCACCATTTACAGACGGGGATGAGGAGAGACGAAAATGACGGCAAGAAGCATGAATAGCACAAACATATCATCAGGCAGCACGGGACTTTTTGCCGATGCGCAATGGCGAAACGGTTAATGCGCATTATGAAGCTTAATATTGCGCAATATCGACCTCGATAATGCGCAATAGCAAAAGGCGGGCTGTTTCGGGGCATTTTCGGCAT
>JAFSSN010000115.1 GCA_017450985.1 Bacteroidaceae bacterium | reverse complement strand
GGCCCTATGTCGCAATACCCCAAGCACCCAAGCGTGAAACTGACAAAGGTGGAAAGTGCAGAGCAAATGTTGGAAGCAGCTGTTCGCCTCTACCCCACTTGTCAATGTGGCATCCTGTGTGCCGCCGTTGCCGACTTTACGCCCAAGGAAACTGCTGTAGAAAAAATAAAGCGCGAAGGCGACGACTTAGTGCTTCAACTCCGTCCCACGCAAGACATTGCCAAAAGGTTAGGCGAGATGAAAAAAGAAGGACAGAAACTTGTGGGCTTTGCACTTGAGACTTGTAATGAGGATGCCAATGCCCACGACAAATTGGTACGCAAGAACTTTGATTTCATCGTACTCAATACATTGCGCGATGAAGGGGCAGGTTTCCAACACGACACCAATAAGGTGAGCATCATATCAAAGGACAATATTATCCATTTCGACCTGAAACCCAAGACAGAAGTGGCACAGGACATTGTGAACGAGCTGGTGCGTTAATATATAATTTTGAGAGTTGGCAATGAAAAGAATAATTATTTACATGTTTCTTTTGATGGGTATCATTGTCCATTGTCCTTTGTCCATTGTCCAACATGCACATGCTCAGGAGTTGCGTGCAAAAGTCGTGGTGAACACAGCCCAGTTATCGAACACCAAGACTGAAGTTTTCGATGCCTTGAAGGAAAAAGCAACAACCTTTCTCAACGACCATAAATGGACTGATCTGCAGTTCAAAGATATTGAGAAGATAGAGTGTAACTTCAATATCACAGTCAACAGTTGGGACGAGACTGAAAACCTGATAAAAAGTACGCTGTTAGTTACGTGCAGCCGTCCCGTATTCAACAGTTCATATAGTACCACGCTCTATAGCGTCAAGGATGGCGACTTCCAATTCAACTTTCAAACCACAGACCAGCTGGAATGGAATCCTGAGTACATCGACAATAATCTCACTGCCATGCTGGCATACTATGCCTACATGATTATCGGCTATGACATGGATTCCTTCTCTCCACTCGGTGGCACCAGCTATCTGCAGACTGCGGAGAACATTGTCAACAACGCGCAAAACCTAGGATTTCCCGGTTGGGCCTCATTCACTGACAACAAGAACCGATTTGGGCTATTAAACGACTACCTCGACGGTTCGATGGAGGACTACCGGATGCTTGTTTACAAATACCACCGCGAAGGACTTGACCAGATGGCAGACAATGCAGAAGGTGGACGAAAGGCCGTCAGCGAGGCACTCGAACTGCTTGAGGCCTCAAAGAATGCGCGCACAATGAGTCAGTTGCCTGTACTCTTTACAGAGTATAAACGCGACGAACTGGTCAACATCTTTAGCCGACAAGGGACAAGTCAGGAACGCGAAGCCGTCTACGACATACTCTTCGGAATCAACACATCCCTCAACGAATATTGGGAGAAGATGAAAAAATAGCTCATGCTTGTTTCACTCCACATACAAAACTATGTCCTTATCAGCCAACTGGACATTACATTCAAGAACGGATTCTCCGTCATCACCGGCGAAACGGGAGCAGGTAAATCCATACTTCTTGGGGCTATAAGCCTGCTCTTAGGCCACAGAGCCGACCAAAAGATGCTGAAGGCTGGGGCACGACGTTGCATCATCGAAGCACACTTTGACCTTTCGCAATACGATTTTAAGGATTTTTTTATTTTGCATGACCTTGATTTCGACGGACAGGAATGCATCATTCGACGTGAATTGACAGACACTGGCAAGTCACGTGCATTCATCAACGATACTCCAACCCCACTCTCCGAACTCAAGGAACTTGGCGACCTCCTTATCGACGTGCATAGCCAGCACCAAAACCTATTGCTCAACCGAGAAGATTTCCAGTTACAAGTACTCGATTCCGTTGCCAGGGACGAGAAGGAACTCTCACGCTATCAGGCGTTGTACAAAGAATACCGACAAACACAGGCCACCTATGAAGAAGAGCGAGCACAGGCCGAGAAAGACAAGAGTGAACAAGATTACTTAGCATTTCAACAAAAGCAGCTCGAGGACGCAAATCTTTCCGAGGAAGAAGAGGAGGAACTGGAACAAGAACTTTCCACCCTGGAACATACTGAAGACATTAAGTCT
>JAFSSN010000114.1 GCA_017450985.1 Bacteroidaceae bacterium | reverse complement strand
CGTAAACAGTCAAACGTCCGTTTTACTCCATGGAGCGTAGCGGAATTAACTCCGCTTAACTCCTTTTTTACTCCAAGCAAGTAAAGCGTTAGCGATACTTGCGAAAGTTGAGTAACAGTATATATAATAGCAAAAGGTGATAAGTATAAGACTTATCACCTTTTGCAGTTACATCTCGCCCTATTCCTTTTTCTTTCCCTTCTCTTTCACTTGTCCAGTACTTGTTCAGTATTTGTCCAGTACTTGTTCAGTCGTACACTGAACAAATAGTGCAGAAATACCAAACAGATACTGCACATGTATAAATGAATGATAATGGAAACTAAAGACAAACACAATAAAACTATGCGATTGCATGAAGAGAGGCACAAAAGCAAAAATAAAGATAATTCATGCGAGACCCTTATGATTAAGAGTATCAACATGAATTATCTTTCTATCTATTCATCTACTTCTCACACGAATTGCACATCAACTCCTATGCATCTTCTTGCGAAAATACTCAATACCATATACCGGCCAAAGCGGTACACGACGAGCGTTGGTACGTATGCGTGGAATGTCGAGAAGGAAGAAGGCAAGCATCGTGAAGCCTGCTATCCAAATGACAATGCCGTACACTTGCTTTATGCTTACGGTCATCATGCTTCGAAGATAATAATTCTCCATGAAAGCGCCGAAATCAAAGTGTCCCAAATCGAGATGAGTCAAGGTCAACTGACTACCGTAACGCACCATGTCATCGTTGAAGAAGTGCATGAACAGCTTGGTATAGAAAGCGTACCCAAACGCACCTGCAAGATACATGTGGAAGATATTGAATATAAACAGTCCCATGAAAAAATGCTCAAGGTCATGGAGCGACTCGTCAAGCGACCACATGAGGGTGGCAGCAAGAATGGCATAGGCACAACCGCGTATGACGGTAGGCAGGCGGAACTGTTCTACATTCACATTCACGTCGATGGTAAAATACATCAATATGGCGTAAACAAAGATACAGGCAAAGCCTATGGCAAATAGTTTCCACACCTTCCAACGCTTCACGCGAAGCCAGAAGAGGTCGATTGCCACACCTATATACACGCCCAACAGCGACCATACGAACACGTTCTCCTTTGTATGTTCCTCAAGCTTATACACCTCGGCATACATTATCTCCTCAAGCGTATGCTCACAGCCGAGCAATATCTCTGCAATGATGGTTACAAAGAGAATTGGCACCACATTGCGGAAAGTGAATATCCGCAAAGAGATATACGGATTCTCAACGTGCGAAAGATGATAGAGTACGAAGGCAAAGAGCATGAAGCCTATGCCTATCAAGATACAGATATTCTGATTATCCGTCCACATAAGATATTCGCCATACACACAAACGTATGATATTATAAGCATCAGGATGCTGATAAGCAACCCGCCGAGGAAGTCAATACCCTTCAGCGGCAAACGCTGTGGCATAGGACAGAAGGGACGGCACAAAGTGAGTTGGATAACAAGTACAAAGCACATGGTTCCAATGGTGAACACATGCATCATCTCCCATGTGAAATGATAGCCGAACCATGCTGCCAGCCATGCGTTGCCCTCAATCGCCGTGAGAAGCACGATGTGAAGCACCGGAAAGAACACTCCGAAGTCACGGCGAGGCGTTATCCATAGTTGTATGTTACTCATACATTCGAACGTGCCTTGCAGCTTTGCCATGCCGGCAATGAAACACACGACAAGCAACACCGGCATAGACGTGGAATACATGGTGATGAAATTGCACACACCAATAATCACGGCAGCGCCACACAACAACTGCTGATTGGTGAAATGAAACTTCATGCGGAAAAGCATCGGGAAATATACAGCCATGCCCGCCAATCCGGCATAGAGAAGCATGAGAAGGTCCTCTAACATGAAGTCGGTCGTGCCGCGTATGTCATCGAGTGCGCCAAGATATATGCCACTTGAAAACTGGAAACAGAACACAGCGACGATATATATCCACGGTTGAATCTTCTTAGGCACCCATTCTTTGAACATAGGCATCATGAAGCCCATGCCGGTTGGAGATGGAGGTGGAAGTGGTAACATTTCTGCTTAATATTTCGTTTCACATTCAACATTATACCCAGCATGAAGCTTGTGCAACTTCTCCGGAGCATTTTCAGAAAGCGATATGCGCACTGTAACACGCTGCTCAACCTTGACGAAATTACCCGTGGCATTATCGACTGGAAGCAATGAGAAAGCACTACCCGTAGCATCAGAAATGCGCTCCACGGTTCCCTCATATTCCTCGTCAGGAACAGCATCAGCCTTGATTCGAGCCTTGGCTCCTACCTTGATGTTAGGAAGCTGACTCTCCTTGTAGTTTGCCTCAATCCACATCTCGTTTGCATCCACGATGTTGACGAGCGTCTGTCCCGGCATGACAAGTTGTCCAACCTGAATATCCTTAGTACCCACCACTCCATCGCAGGTAGCGATTATGTAGCAATAACTGAGATTCAGACGTGCAAGATCGACAGCAGCACGTGCCAGCTGAAGCGAAGCCTGGGCAGCCGACAAATGGTGTCCCTGCTCCGTCATGACCATGGTCTGTGCCTTACGTGCACGCTGCACCTGTTCGTAGCGCGCCTTGGCAGAGAGATATGCCGTATGGATATTGTCATACTGCTGCTGAGTCACAGCATCGTCCTTCAGCAGTTTCTCGAAACGCGCATCTTCCTTTTTAGAATTCTCCATATTGACACGTGCCTCCTCTATGCTGGCATCGGTAACGGAGATGTTACTTTCTGTTGTCTGTATGCTTGTACCAGTAGCCTTGGCTCCCTGCTCCGCACGGGCAAGGTCAGCCTCTGCCTGTGCAAGACGGAGACGGAACTCGGCATCCTCAATGATGGCAAGCGTGTCACCCTTGTGTACTGTCTGAAACTCGTCGAAACGAATCTCACGAATGAAACCCTGCACACGGGTGCTCTGAGGAGTGATGTGCTGACGCACACGGGCATTGTCGGTATATTCCACATTGCCGAAGTGAACGAACTGCGAAACAACTATGCCTGCTCCGATAAGAAGAAAACAAATAATAACTGCATTATAGATACGACTTTTCATAAATTTCCTGTAATATATTTAAGATTGTAATAATTGTAAAGTACATTTATTCTGCTGCTTACAAGCTTCAACTGAGCGTCGAGACGCTGGTTCTGGGCATCTACCATATCGGTCACGAGTGCCAATCCGTTGGCATAACGATTGGAGATGACATCGTAGTTCTGGTTAGCAAGCTCAACCTGTTTCTGCGAAGTCTCAAGCTCGGTGAACGTTGTGAGATAATCCACATAGGAAGCCTGCACGGCATTCTCTATGTTCTCTGACAAGTTTTCATGCTGTTCCAAAGCAGTTTGTGTGGCAAGCTTTGCCTGACGCACCTTACGGTTGTTCTTCCATAACGATGAGAGGCTGTACTTCACCCCTACTCCCACAAACCAATAGTTGAAGTTACTGTTGATGTTTGGAATCTCAAACGTGATAGGTCCGTCGAGGTGATTCTCGGCGACAATGGCAACCGACGGCATGCTGGCACTACGCTGCAAACGCTCCTTCTGCTCGCTCATGCGTATGCCGAGTTCCGACTTACGCAAAGCCGTGGCATTCATCTTTGCCTCACCCTGCCAGTAAGCCTCACCCTGAGAGTTGTCGGGAGAAGTTTCAAAGGCTTCGGTGGTAAGTATCGTCACGTCATCGTCAATGCCGAGTACGGTAAGCAACTGATGATTGATGATTTTTGCCTTGCTGCACACCTGAGTTCGACCGAGTTTAAGAGCCTCAAGTTGCAGTTCATAACGTGTGATGTCGTTGCGCAGCACCACACCCTCGTCCTGTCGTTTGCGCGTCTGGTCGATAAGCGTCCGTGTAAGCATGATGTTCTCGTCGTACACTTTCTCCTGATTCTTCAAATTGTGAAGTTGCAAGTAATAGCCTGTGATGAGCATACGCACGTTCTGACTATTGTCCTTGGCGTTGATCCTTGCCATCTGCTCATTGAGCTTTGCGAGGTTCACCCCCGACGTAACTGCACCGCCAGTATATACAGCCCATGATGCCTGCAAGGCAAAATTTGTGCCGAGATGCGGAATGTCCACACTCATGGCATTGGTAAAATTACGGTCCATGATAGTTCCATTGCCAAGATAAGACACAGCCAGCGACGCATTGACATCGGGCAGACGCTCTGCACCCGCCGACTTAACGCCAGCCTCTGCCTCGGCAACGGCTGCCTGAAAACTACGAATGGAAGTGTTGTTCTTATCTGCCGTGCGGAACAGTTCGTCGAGCGATAGCGTGAGCTGACGACTCTGGCCACAGACTGAGTTTGATAGGCTCACAAGTGCAAACATGAGTATTGTAGTGAGCTGTCGTTGTTTAATCATAAAATAACTTTATTCTGTTACAAAAATACTTATTGAAAATCCATCCATTCCTTACGTTCCTCGAACAATCGGCAAGGAACCGGAGAAAAGGATTGTTATCTTTTTCCGAGTGCAAAGGTACGGCTTTTTCTTCCCCTGCATCTTGTCACAACACATTCAAAATTTGTCCAAAATGAAACTATTCTTATTCCTACATTTTGTTTTTAATGCTTAAAATCATACCTTTGCAGCTGTATGAACAGTTATAGTATTATAAGTCTTCAAGACATAGACAGCCTGCACCACGGCACTTTGTACAAGGACGAGATTGCCGTGTTTTCCGAAGTGGGTGGCAACGAGCTTAACATCGGCTCTGACGAACCGTTATTTGTCTATGCCTACAGTTACATGATATGTCTTTCGGGCAATGCACGGCTGTGCATCAACGACGTGGAGTATGAGGTAAATGCCGGCAGGATGTTTCTCATGCAACCGCTGTTCTTGTTTCAATTCACAGAGGTGAGCAACGACTACCGCTGCGTTTTCCTTGCCGTGACGCCCCACTTTGCCGACAAGATACAAGACAAGGAACTGCTCCACCACATAGTGAACTTCATCGTAGCATTCAGCCATCCGTGTGTCAGCATCACGACAAGCGAACACCAGACTCTGAAGGACTGCATATACAACATACACGACCAAATAGAGAGAAAAGAACATTTGTACCGCGAACAGCTGATACAGAACGCCTTGATTCGATTCTATCTTGAGACTGACAACATCATCGACAAGATGAAGAATCCGACAACGTGTATGCAAGAGCCGACAACACATAAACCAGGCAGCGGCACAAAGACGAAACACTCCATATTTCAGCAACTCATGTCACTCGTGTACCAACACTACCGCAAGGAACACGAGGTCAAATTCTATGCCGACCGTCTGAACGTGACTGTACAATATGCCGCATTGGTCATGAAACGAAACACAGGGCGTTCCCTGGTGATGCTCATCAGGGAACTGCTATACTGCGATGCACGAAACATGCTTCGGCTTACCGACATGAGCGTGCAACAAATTGCATGGGAACTATGCTTTGCTGATTTACCATCATTCAGCAAGTTCTTCAAGAAGATGTCTGGAAAAAGTCCTGTGGAGTACCGAGCCATGAAATAGGTTGCCGTAAGTCCGGTACGTGTGTACGGTTATGCGGTTGTACGGTTTTACGGTTATACGGTTGGAAGGTTATAAGGTTGTATGGTTGGGACGGTTATACGGTTTTACGGTTTTAAGGTTGGAAGGTTATAAGGTTGGGAAGGTTATAAGGTTGGGAAGTTTGGAGGTTTATATGAATGATATTAGAAATTAAAGACAAACAACACAAAGAACACAGGGGAAATCACCATGCGTATAAAAACTCCAGTACCATCCGCAATTAACTGCCGTTTTATGCGGATGGTACTGGAAATTGATGCGGAATAGGCTTTTTCATCACTTGACGATTTACTATAAAGACACTATTGTAATATGCTCAACAAATTGATGTTTTTGGCAAGTGTAAAGTCTGGACATTTCAAGCGGAGGTCACATATTTGCCTTGATTTCGCTCCACAAATCATCAACACATTCTTTCAAGTACTCAAAATCACTGTCCTCAGGTTCATAATCTTCAGAAATATCATACCATTCCAATTGTTCCACCTCTTCATCCGTCTTGTTGTCATTATGCAGCAATTCGAGAAGGTCTGCATATCCCCATACACCGCCGCAATCTTCCGGAGGACACTTTCCCTGCGCTTTGAGCAACTTAATGACAGGTTCCTCGTTCGGAGCCAAGTCGCGCACACTCTTTATCCACAATTCATGCATCCACGAATCACCAAAGTCATATTCAAACTTGATGCGCTCACCCTTTGCCGTCAAAACACTTTCCAACGTAGTCTTATCGCTGTTCTTATAACGCACTGGTGAAAAACCAAACACGTCAAAATCTTTATATTTCTTCAGTTCCTTAGTATTCTTATAGCTAATATCCTTTTTGCAGAACTGATACAGATGCTCATGCTCCCATCCCATAGCTTCAATTAGGACGAATGCCAGCGTTTCCAGAGTAATGTTTGCCGGGACAACAAATTCACGCCATATTTTCACAGGAGCATTGTTAAGCTTGACGCGAACAAGACATTCACGCTTAATGTCCCCGACGAATAACTTCTTGGGAAGCTTAAGACCCATCATATAATCTTCTTCATCATCATCCTTGCCTTCATTCATATCAATATCATCATCTTCCTCACATTCATCCATATCATCATCCGACAGGTCCAAGCCTTCTTTTCTCAACATATCTAAAATAGCACGTAAATTCTCACTACATTCCTGCAACGTCTCCAAGCTTAAATCCGGCTGCGCCTTTTCCATTTTAATTATCTTTGCCATACATTATTGAAATTTAAGTATTGTTTACACCACTTACGCAATTGGCGTCATCAACACTGCCGACATTAATGAAATAACGTCAACACATTGTTTTTGCAAATATAAATATTTATTAGCAAAAACTGCACACAAAAAAAGCAAACAACGAAGAAATTAGTAAATATTGTCGACAAAAAGCTAAAGGCATGCGTTCTTTTTGTTTGACATGAGTAAGAAAAAACTGAGGAACAATGCTTGAATCACATTGTTCCTCAGTGATTATTTTGCTTTTAGGCAATTGCTGCTTAAAGGATAGTCTTAACTGCCTCAAGCATGCCCTTTGCCTGGATGAGGTCAAGGTATTCCTTTACGAGTACTGTAAGACCAGGAACGGTCTGGTTGAGGTTCTCCTTCCAAATGTTCTCTGCTGCAAGTACTCCCTCGGCAACCTTCTGTGTGTCGCCTGTAGCCCAAAGGTCGCGAAGCATCTGCATAATTTCAGGTGCATCGTTTGGTTCGATAGGCGCACCGTCGGCACGTGTACCACCCTTGTAGTAAGTGATGATGGCTGCAAGACCGAACACAAGTCCCTTAGGAAGCTCGCCCTTACGCTGGAGGTAAACCTTAACGCCAGGAAGGTCGCGTGTCTCGTACTTAGGGAATGAGTTGAGCATGATGCTCGTAACCTGATGGTCAACGTATGGGTTGTTGAAACGCTCAAGCACGTCAGTTGCAAACTGCTGAAGCTCGTCCATAGGAAGGTTGAGGGTCTGCATAAGCTCGTCAAACTGTACCTTGTGGATGTACTTGCCCACTACCTCGTGATTGCAAGCGTCGCGAACGATGTTGATGCCACTGAGGTAAGCAACTGGTGAGAGAACTGTGTGAGGACCGTTGAGGAGAGTAACCTTACGCTCGTGGTATGGCTTCTCAGAAGGTGCGATGAGCACGTTCAAGCCTGCCTTCTCAGCAGGGAACTCAGCCTTCAATGTGTCGATGTCCATGTTCTCTGGCTTCTCGATAACCCAAAGGTGGAATGCCTCACCCTGCACAACGAGGTTGTCGGCATAGCAGACCTTCT
>JAFSSN010000113.1 GCA_017450985.1 Bacteroidaceae bacterium | reverse complement strand
TTGTTAAGAGTCATTGTCGTTTTCCACTCTTGTGACGATATTCCTGTAACGGAGTCAAGAGTTATTACTTTTTGCTGTCTGTACTCATCGCCTTGAGCCGGACGAATGCTTACCGTTGCGTCAATGGAGTGCAGCAGTTTGTCGGACGTATTCACGAGGTTGTGCGAAGCAAACGAATACTCCTTGCGGAGATATTTGCCGGGCATGTACTTATTTGTACCGTATATGTCCTCGTGTGCGGTGTTAAGTGTGAGGGTGTTTAGAGACTGAAAGTTCCTGCCCCTGTAGTTGTATGATAATTCGCCACCGAGTTCGTGGTCAACATATTCTCTCTCGTAGCTCTTGTAGCCGCCGGCAGAGCCCACGGCGTTTTCAAGTCCTGTGTAGGTGTAATATTTCATTATAGCGTCGGTTTGGACTGTTTTCAAGCCGACAAGCTTTTCCTTTCTGCGTTTGTAGTGGGCGCTTAATCCCATTATGTGTTTGCCGGTACGATAGGTTGCGGCTGGCGTTATGCGGTATTCCGCCAGGTTGATGCGTGAACGAGGGTCACGTAAACGGCTGAAGTCTCCGACTTTGTAGTCAAGTCTTGCGCCGAATGTGAAGTTGTTGACATCTATTGTTGCTAAAGAAGCCGTGAGGTCAACGTTTTGCAAGTCGTATTTTGCGGAAATTGAGCTTCCGGAGAAATATGGATTGGAATGGTGGCTGCGAAGTACATCGCTCCATGAGCGATTGAATTCGCGTCCTTCTTCAAATGCCATTTTCCCGTAGCCGTAGAGTAATTTGCCTATTGGCTGATAGGCGTCAGCATAGAACGTGAATTTATTTTCTTCATCTCCATTTTGAACAAGATAATGTGTTCCTTCCATGTGTTGAAAGTCGAAATATGCAGTACCGCGCTTTTGAAGACTGTCGCGCGTCAGTCCTGCCGGATTCAACGTGTTGTGCCATGTCTGGGTGGCATCAGCGTAGAGCGTTGATGCGTAGTCGTTGGCAATGTTAGTGTTTTGTGCTGCAACTGTCAGTGACGTGTGCAACAGTATAATGGAAAGTTTACACCATCTATTCATAATGGAGATAAAGAATGAATGTTATTTATAATTTGTCCAAGTTTTGCAAGAACTCAACTTGCCGGGGCGTAATGTCATTATGATATACGGCTGTAAGTCGTAATGTGCTTTTACCGTAATAATGACTCGCTAACATCACCTTGAAGCTATGGACGAAGCGGCCTGTTTACCTCAAAAAATGAAGAATTTGAAGCTTCCTGAAGTTGAGCTTGCCGATTCTGCAACGAACTTTCTACGCACTTTCTTCGGGTCCTCTACGGGTATTCTTCGGGTTTCCTACGGGTATTCTACGGGTACAATCCGTAGAAAGTCGGAGAAAACCCGTAAAAAATGCGGAGGGAATGCGGAGAAGACCTTTGTATGCCACGGTAAGGGCAAGGTGAAGAGTGCTGAATTTTAGAAGTTGAAGAGTCACTATGTCTGTGAATGTTGCATCCGCAGACACAGTGACTTTTTGCTACCTAAACTTGAGTTATTTATATTCACCAGGCTGGAGATCTTCTTCGCGTGAGGCAATAGCCCAGTCGTCAGAGCTGTTGTTTGTGTCCTTCAACACAGCGCGTCCGTCGTTAGTCTTGCTTTCAACCTTACGATATGCAACAATACCTGTGTATGAAGCGATAGCCTCAAGGGTTGGGTATCCGGCATCAATATAGTTGTAAAGACGCTTTGTTGCTGCGTCGATACCTGTTCCTGACTTGTAGTTAAGGATGTCAACTCCGTCAAGAACGCAAGAAGCTGGTGTCTTCTTGAACATGTTGCCCTTTGTCTTACCTGTAGCATATACAGTTTCCCAGTTGTTGATGTCGTCGGTTGTGCTGAAAATCACAACGCCGGAAGGACCACTCTGCAGAATGTTCATTTGAGAAATTGTTGGGTAAGTTGTGTAAACGAGAGTAAGGCCTGTAACGTCAGGGTTGTTTTGTGTCTTTCCCTGAGCGTCCTTAGCCTCGAAGTCTGCATTTGAAAGATTGTAAATATCTGAGTTTGTTGCTGTATGGTCAATAGCGCTGTTGACAATTACTACGTTTTTGCCAGGTGCAACGATAAATTCCTTGTCGGCTGGGATTTGGAATATCTGTTTCAAATAAATATAGTCTTTATGTTCTGCAATGATATATGCAGGAGTGGATTCGGATTCTGTAAGACCGATGTACATACCTGCAATATTCACGTCTTCGTCGCCATTGTTATAAAGCTCGATGAAACGACCTGCAAGATAGTTCTTGTTGTTTCCATCCTTACAGCCAGAGTAGTAAACCTTGCTGATAAGCATTGACTGTTTTACGCTCATTGTTACAGGAACGTTTACAGATACATTTTCGGAGAATGTCTGATTGGCAACGCTTCCGCCTACGATATATGAACCGTTCTGGACGGTCTCGCCTGTAGCCGCCATATAGTCGGCAGAGCTGATAGTCCATGATGTTGATACTGTGTAAACACCTGGAATTACACCTCCGACTACGGCCTTGCCTGTTTCGTCGGTTACTCCGTTATATGTACGTCCTTCTCCGGTGATTGTTACCGTCTTGCCAGACAGGTCAAGTGAGGTAGTGTTGCTTGGCGCTGTAATCTGAACGGTAATGTTAAGTGCTGATACTGAATCGTCATCAGAACAACTCGTGGCAATTCCGAGAACAGCGCAAATGGCCATAAGGAACGCCGCAAAGCAAAATCTTCTATTCATAGTTCTTTAAGTTTTTATTAATAGTTAATAATGTTTATTTCTACAATAATGCTTTGATTTATAATTTGAATGCTAATTCAAAACCGAAATTGAATGTACCCGTATTTCGTTGTACAAGTGTGGATGATGCGGAACTTGTGAGGAACGGCTCATAGAAGAACATGTTGTTGACATAGAACGACAGTGTTCCAAATGTTCCAAGTTCCTTGGACAGACGTCCTGATACAAGCCATGTCACAGGATTTGTTACGGGAACGTCGTCTGTTCCGTCCGTTACTTGGTCTTGCAGCTTAACTCCCTTGATAGTGTAGTTAGGGTCGGCAAGCATGGCAGATGTTATTTCGTGATAAGTCAGGTCTGTGTCAAGCCATCCCACAGGCGTTCTCGCCGGGTTTGTGCTATGGCTGTAGTTGTACCAGATGAATTGGCCTGATAGTGATGCAACCATTTTTAACGCAGGAATATGTGTCACAAAGCGTAGGTTTGTGTTAAATCTTCTGTAGATGCTTTTTTGCGTTTCGGCAGGGTAGGCAATCTTGAATGGGGTAGTGTTGTATTGCTTGTAGCTTGTTGGAAGGTTGCGTGGTGTCTCGAATGAGTACCCGCTTGTCCAATGCTTTGATTCTGAATATGCCCCCGTCAGATATATGTGTGTACGAAGTGATTTGATTTCGCCGAGGTCGAAGTCTATTTCCAATCCTTTGTTTACTGACACGGCACGGTTTCCGACCTTTCCTGTGGTCATAAACATAGTGTCGATACGTTCTGGATTGTTCCAGTCCACGGTAGTTGCCTGGCCGGGATTAGTAATGAGTCCTTTCCCTGCGGAATAGTAGTTTGAGTAATACGTAATGTACTCAGGTTCATAGCTGAATCCGTTGCCGGTTTTCTCGTAGTAGCCGATTATGCTCATCGAACGTTTGTGTGGCAACTTAATGTCCATTCCTATTTCGTATTTGTTGTTCGTGGCATTTTGCAAGCCGATGGTTCTTTTTACATCGTAAACTTGTGTGTTGTAAACCAACAGCTGCGCAGCGGCATCATTTTGCGGCATGTAGTTTGCTGCAACGCGGTCCGCATATTTCTTGTCTGGATATAAATAGTCGAGGCTCGGAGTTTTTGAGTTGCGTCCGTATGCAAGTCGAAGGTCGAGCCACTTTGTTATGTCTATGCTTGAGTTGATTCGGGGCGAAAGGCTTGATGCCACTTCGTCCATGAAGGGTTGTACAATCGTAAAGCGAAGGCCTGGCTGAATGATGAGTTTTCGGCCTTTTGCATAGTTCCATGTGAACTTGTCCTCGATAAATGCGTTGAATTGATGCAGGCCCGGAATATCGTAGTATGCGCGTGGGCGGCCGTTGTTGTTAGGACTTAACGGCCATGCCTCGTCATCGTTGTAGTAGCCGCGTGCGTTGTTCCAGTCGTAGTGGTATTCCGTACCCATCTTGATGCTTTGGTTCGTCTTTGCACTCTTCAGGTAGAACTGGTTCATCAGTTTTGCAATAAAGTTGTTAGGCTTGCTGATGTCGCCGCCGCTTGCGCGGTATGAGCTGGTCGCCCATGGCACGGAATAATAGCCTGTCTCCGTAGCCGTAAGTATTGGCTGTAAGCCGCTTGAGACGGCTACAATCTTTGTGTAACGGCTGTCGGAGTTATTCATGGTCATGCCGAGTGTATAGCTCAATGTTCGTGAATACTTTTTGTTGAGCGATATCTTACCATTGTGGTTTATGCTGAAATTCTGATTCTTCACGTCGGTCGAAGAACCCTCGATGGTAGCATCCGGGTCGTTGCCGTTCCAGTCGTGGTTCATGTTGTAGCGCAGCTTGGTTGTTGTGTGCCACTTGTGTGAGAAGTCGTATCCGAGGTTTACAGAACCGGTGTATCTGTTGAATGAGTTTGATTTCATACGAGGGTCGCCCCAGGCTTGTGCGTAGTCGAATGAGAAGTTCAGCGTTCCCATTTTTTGTGTGCCTGGCATGCGGAACTTGATACCTTTGCCTATTGATACGTTCTTGCTGCTTGGGTTAACCTTTGCCTTTACTTGCCAAGGCGTAACGCCCACGCGTGAGTGTATGACGGTAAGTCCGCTTGTGAGGTCGCCATATTCTGCTGAAGGCACGCCGCGTATTACCTCTACCGACTCGATGTCGTCGGCACTTATTGTTCGCAGGTCTGTGCCCACAAAAGCTGTGCTTGAGAAACCGCCTTGATTGACTGCGCCGTTGTTTGACATTTGCATTCCGTCCATCACGACGCTTGAGCCAAAGGCGTTGTTATTATCGTTTACAAGTCCGCGTATTTGTAGGTTTGACTTTGACGTCAAGTCCGTGTTTTTCATCAGCTGTCCAGGAATAAGCTGCATGATGTCGTCGAGTGAAAATGCTTGCAAGTGGTCTATAGCCTGACGTGTGACAAGCGAGCTTGTGCTTTCGCCTGCTGCGTTCTGCTTGGCAACCACTTCCACCTCGTTTAGTGCCAGCGATGATGTGTTCATCCTTAAAGGTATTTGTACATCAGCTGATACGTTTATCTTCTTTTCTATAGTCTCCATACCTACGTATGTGACTTTTAAGGTACATTCACCGGCAGGAACGTCTCTGAACACGGCATTACCGTTCATGTCCGTTGCAGCAAAGGCACCAATAGGCTGCAGCTCGCATCGTGCAAGAACCACTGGCAGTTTCTGGTCGTCCACCACATGTAAAGTTATACGATATGCTTTGCCCGTTTTTGTGGCCACGTTGCCATGGTTTACGGCCGATCTTTGTTTCTGTGCGTACGAACAGAAACAGAACATCATTGACAATAGCATAACACTCAGTTTGATTCTTGTATTGAGCCTATAATTCATCTTTTTCGAAATGCTTTTTGGACTAATGCCATTTGTTACGACAAAACTTGTTTGTGCAAAAATACAAAAAATACAATTGTATCGCATATTTTAATTACAAAATGTTGATATTAGGCTCGTGATTCGTTCAAACTAACACTTTTTGCCTCTTTTTCGTGTCTTGTACGCAATCAAGTGCCTCACTATTGCAGAATGAATACCGTATGTTGTTGTCTGCTGTATTCTTTGGGTTCTCATGTATGCAGATTGCGTTGTCGGGCAAGTATTCATTATGTGTAAAATTATCATTATTTGATATTGAAATGAGGGTGGCACGAAAGGAGACCGTCCGGCGTTTGAACATCGTTCGACTGTCATTTGGTCATCGTTCGCCCATTGTTCGTCCATCATTTGGCCGCCGTTCAAGTATCATTCGTCCATTACTTGGCCGTCATACGTCCATCGTCCGTCCATTGTTTGACCATTGTTCGTCCATCATTTGGCCGCCATTCAAGCATCGTTTGACCATCACTTGGTCCTCGTTTGACCGTCATTTGGTCATCGTCCGTCCATTGTTTGACCATCGTTCGTCCATCGTTTGGCCGCCGTTCAAGCATCATTCGTCCATCACTTAGTCATCGTTCCCCCCTCGTATGACCATTGTCTGAGAATGCATGAAATATCGGCTGGGGTGCGTCGGTGATATTGGCTCAGCGGATTTACCCGGTTGGTACAGCTTGCTCTAATCAAGAATAAAGTGTTGCCAGTCTGTACATAAAGAACTTGATGTCTCCCACACCTCTGAACTGTGTCCTGAAAGCCTTG
>JAFSSN010000112.1 GCA_017450985.1 Bacteroidaceae bacterium | reverse complement strand
TGAGCGAATGGGCTGCATGTGTATAGGCTATCGAAGCCATGTAATAGTGAACGGCATGTGTTAAATCTGGATTTTCTGCCTCACAAACCCTCTTGCACCACTCATCGCTCAAACTAAACATGAAGTGGGGGAGAACGCTAAGTTCTACAAGGCCATAAAGTCTGTCGCCTTCGTCTTGCTTGGTCTGCAAATATTGTGCTTCGCAACGAAGTGTGGTCTTTTTGCTAATGCTGAATTTACCTTCAAGCACGAAAATGTTGGCGTGAACAGTCTCTCCTTCTCCTTCTATGACAGAAGTGTTATACAACTGATTCATATACATGCCGTTCAATTTAAAGTTTTTAGATATCTTCTTTTCAAATTGAATGTTGATGTCATGATAGTAAGAATGAGAACCCCATTTCCAAAAACTTGTGTTGTAGCCGTTCGTCCCTTTAAGGTCCGTAACGGGCTTTCCTGTTTCATTGTAAAGGACGCTTGTCTTGATGCCGCGTGTGTGGGAGGCATTTAACTTGATAAGTGTGCCGTACTTGCCGCCAAGGGCTGAATGGCGCTTGAAATTATAGCTCAATGAACCTTGGAATGCCCATTCTCCAGGCACATTCTGTGTGGCGTATGGGTATGAAGAAGCGAGGAAGTAGGTGTGTTCCATCGTAAATACAGGCAGGTTGTTAATGAAGGACGAACTGCCGGTTTGGGAGCGTCTGCTCCGAAAACTCATGTCCTCGCTGCGTTTCGCCTGTAGCAGTGCACTTGCCCCTTTGCGGGAGTAGGAGGCAGACAGAAGCAGTGTCTTTCCATGTCGATATATGTACCCGTTGTCAAACGAAGGGTCGTGACTCTTCTGAGCATATTCCACTAAGAAATGCCAGTGGGGAGTCTGTAAGTCTGCACGAACATCAAAGGCACCGGTGTTCTTCGGCAGATGAAGCTTGTAAGCACATATAATGTCTGAACCGTATGTGTCAAGCTCACCGGTTGGTCGAATAGATAAGATGCTTTCATCGCCTTCGTGCTTGCTAACGCCCGAAAGACCTACCGTCAAGGTCGTATTCCTGTTGCGCAATGGCTTAATCCATCTGGAAAGTTCCATCTCAACGTCACCTCCATAGACAAAAGATTTGTTGTGATGCCAGTAACGACGCTGTTTGCCGCCAATGAGCTTTACCTGCAATCCCTCGATAGGGCGGAGTACGAGTCGGCCGCCACGCAAGGCATTGTCCACGCCGAGTTCACGCTCTTCGTAGTTGCGGAGAATAAGTCCCGAGCCAAATTGTTCATAAAAGTCGCACAAAGTTAGCTCAGCCCGTTTAAGGTGTCCTTTAAAGTAGAAATAAGGTACACCCCAGCCCTTGAATTCATTTTCGTATCCTGGCAGAGGATGTTCAGTAAACTGGAAACGCCCACCAACTTCAAAGTGCTTGTTCGCTAAGCTAAGGTCTGCGTATGTGTTGGTAAGAGCCCAATCGTTATATTCTCCGGTCCTGATCTTTCGGTCCTCTTCCGGAATTAAAATGTCGCTCTGTATGCTGCCGGAAAATTTCAGACCACTCAACAAACTTTCATTGCCCTTCCCGCCTATGATGCTATCGGTTTGAGCCTTAATGGTCTGTGATGCAAAAATGATCAGTAATATGTGTAATAAGCGCCTGAGCATAAGAGATTATTGTTGCTTTTCCTTAGGAACGGCTTTTCTGGAAATATGGTTTACTGTTTCTAAAACTTTCTCGTATAGAATTTCTTCGCTGCCTTCGGTGTAACCGTTACGGCTATAAACGGTTTTTCCTTTCCCGTCAATGACGAATACGTGAGGAATGGTGTGAACATTCATCGCACGGCTGAAGTCTCTGTTAGGATCAAGCAGTACATCAAAATTCCAACTATAACCATCTGCAAGAGGCTTTACTTTCTGCGTGTTTTGAGCTTCGTCAAT
>JAFSSN010000111.1 GCA_017450985.1 Bacteroidaceae bacterium | reverse complement strand
TCATCGACCAGGGATATATGACGGAGGACATGCTTGGCCCCGATTATTTCCGTTGGCTTTACACCGCCATCACTCGTGCCACGAAGCGCGTCTTTTTCGTGAACTGGAACAAGGAACAGATGATTTGATTAACAATTAATAATTTAGTCAACTTTCGCAAGTATCGCTAACGCTTTACTTGCTTGGAGTAAAAAAGGAGTTAAGCGGAGTTAATTCCGCTACGCTCCATGGAGTAAAACGGACGTTTGACTGTTTACGGATGTGTTTTAAGCGAAAGAGTATCGTCCTGAGCGAAGCGGTTACTCCTTTTTACTTCACGAAGTTAACTCCTGTTTAATACTTGCGAAACTTCAGTAATTTATAATTAACAATTAATAATTCATAGGAGTAAAAAGGAATTAGATGAAGTGAAAATGAGCGAAGCGATTACTCCTCTTTACTTCCTTTTACTTCAAGAAAATAATATGCAAATATGGTTGTAAAAAGAAATTCGTTATATGCTTGGTGGCTGGCTGCTCGTCCAAAGACTCTGACAGGAGCGGCAGCCCCGGTACTTGTTGGTGGAGCCCTTGCATGGCACGACTCGTTTGCTCCGATATTCCAAAGTTCGAGTGAGTTCTACGTCACGCATGCTGATTCTTCAGTCTATCTCGGACAGTTCTACATCCTCTTCTACATTCCTTTTCTGCTCTGCCTGCTGTTTGCCTTCATGATGCAGATAGACGCAAATTTCGTCAACGACTATTTCGATTTCAAAAAGGGTACTGACCGTGAGGATCGTCTCGGTCCCGAACGTGCCTGTGCCCAGGGATGGATAAGTCCGCGTGCCATGGCATGGGGGATAGGCATTTGTACCGTCCTGTCATGTCTGGTGGGATGCGTCATTCTGTTGTGGGACCTTCAGTGGGAACTTCTTGCCGTCGGTATAGCTTGTGTACTTGGCTGCTTTCTTTATACCACGAAGTTTTCCTACCTCGGATTGGGGGATGTGCTTGTACTGCTGTTTTTCGGTATAGTGCCAGTAGGCTTTACATATTATGTCATTACCAAAGGCGCGTGGTCCATTCCGCTTACTCTCGTCAGCATAGGCATGGGACTTGCCACCGACAATTTGCTTATGGTCAATAATTATCGTGACCGCCACCAGGATGCCATAAGCGGAAAGAAAACCGTTGTGGTGCGTTTCGGTGAACGCTTTGGCACTCAGTCCTATCTGTGGCTCGGACTTACGGCAGCGATTCTTGCCGTTGCCGCGTGTGCATTTGCTTCAGAACTGAAGTGGTGCTGGCTTCTGCTGATATATGTTGTGCTTCATCTATCTACATGGGACAGCATGCGCAAATTGGAGGGCAAGGAACTGAATCGTGTACTTGGCAAGACTGCGCGTAACATCTTTGTCTATGGCCTGGTTGTGTCGCTTTGTTTCTGGTTGTGATTTCTTTCCTGCGTCTGTGAGCGAAGTCTGTGCGTCAAGTTCTTCCTCCGTGCCTATCACGGTGACAGGTGTGTGGAGTTCTTCTGCGGCGCTGTTGGCAGCTTCGGTCATTGCTGCGTTGTTGACTTCGCTTTGTCCTTCCAAAGTTCGTACAGTCTTTGCATCACCTCTTCTTCCGTTGGCTTCTGATGATGTATCCACTCCGCCCAATCGAGAATTGCTAAATTGTTCTCTTTCAACGGAAGAATTATTGCTAACACGGCTTCTACTGGATAGTCTTGCATCTTGCAAACGTCCATCAATATCTGCATTGCTTTCGACAATTCGGGAGTTATTTTTTCCATAGTTCTTATGAATATAATCAATTAAATCTTCATTTCCCTCTATCGGCATTTCCATAAGTACACGGAAATCACCTGCACCCTTAACATCGCAAAGGTAGAAATTGTTTGCCGTAAATACAAGTCCTCTGAACTTTTTATTTGGATATGTCTCTATTTGGTGACTTATCTGCGCATATTCGCTCGGAGACACCTGTATTTCAGCTTTTGAGAAGCGGCTACGTGCAATGCCCGTTGGAGCATAAGATGTCTTGTCTTTCTTTGAGAACATCACGCCCTTGTTCGCATTCTCCAAAGCATCCTCGTCAATGTAGGCAGAGCCAGTGTCGATTCCTGTTTCCTCGTCCACACCTAAAGCCTTGCGTGCTTCTCCTGTTGGAGTTGTATCTTCGTCAAAGCGTACGCTATTGACAAGTTCAGGCATGTTCTTCTTGACCCAATCTACGTCAGTCATTCTGTCATTGATGAAGTTGTCTATGACAAGTTCCTTAAACTCGTCAACCTCGTCAATGGCTTCTTCCTTGTCCATAGAAAGGAAGTCATCATAAGAAGGTACAGGATAATAGAAGCGACCGCTTGTCAGTCTCTTATACTCTTTTTCGTTGAGCGTAGTGAGATAGTCGTATATATCGGATGCCTCTCTGTTGCCGAGTGCCTCTTTGATAGTTGGATGATTGAAGACGTAATTTTCTACCGTCTCGCCCATTTCCTCAAGCGTCCAGGTGCGGAACATATTCACAAGTTCTTTCGCCTTGCGGTTTGTGACAAACGGATTGTCTTGTGTCTGTGTGGACTTAGCAAACTTTACCCCCTTTGCATTGCTCTGTGGCTTGTAGCCATTAAGCAAATCGTTCAGCATCATGTCGGCAAAATCCTCTGCTGACAGATTGGCAAGGTTCTTATTGTTACCTGCAAACAAATCTCTTGCCTGCTGCCAAAACTCTTTCAAGGTCTTGCGTATTGCCTTGAACGCTGCCTTTATGTTGTCAAGCATACTCTTGTCCTTGGCTGCTTCCTCTTGCTTGCGCTGCTCCTCACGCAGACGTTCCGCACCTCGCTTACCTGCAAAGTGCTGGAATACCTCGTCCATAAGGTCGTCACCCTCCAGCTCAGGATAAAGCTTCTTCACAACCTCCATCACTTCCTTATTGCCGAGAAGCTGCTATTTCAAGTGCTCCCATGCTTCGGGATTGGCTGTGCGGAGTGCATCCGTCCACAAGTGGCTATACTCGTGGATAGGTGTCTCTGCCGTTGCTATGCGTGGGTCAAGATATATATTGCCATTAATGGTGTATCCGTATGCTTGTCCGTTAGGAGTGCGGAAGAAACGAACCTTGTCTGTAATCTTTGCGTCTTCACCTTCTCCCATGTGTGAGTGGTCGAAAGCGTCAAAGTCCGCACCGCTGCCGTGATACACACGCTGCATTCTTATCTGTTCTGCATTAACTTCTTGTCTTTCCGCAATGCCTGTAGGGTCGTTGAAATACCCACTGTATAATGCTTGTTGTATAGCATGTATTATTTCTGCCAAAGGCTTGCCATTTGCCCTACGAAGTTTAATTGCATCATAATAGTATTCTGTCACATGGGCGTCGCCATCGTTGACTAAACCATTATTTCCCTTAGCAGAGACTACAATACTTATGCCATCATTCTCATTATGATTGTCAAAGGTAGAAACCCTTGCATTATGATTTGCCAAGCGTATGGTGACAATATTTCCGTTCTTCGTCTCAAAGGTAGCATACTCGCTGTTACTTCCATGCTTAACTGCACCGAGTGCCTTTGCAACTTCACCAAGGAAATATTTAGGAGTATTTGACAATTTTTCAAAATCTCCTGCAAGACTTTCAAGTTTTTTAAGTACTTTTGCACCGTCAGCACTTGAAACGACTGTTGGTTGATGTGTCTCATCAGAGATAACGGACGCGGTTTCAAGTGCTCTTTTTTGTGCCTTACTCAAAGTAGCACCACTGTTTGCCATGTCAAGCACCTTCTGTCCTTCCTTTGCATCCACAGACACCTCGATGCCAGCTTTACGGAGAACATCAACAATAGCATCACGGAGTGCTGTTTCCTGTTCTGTCAATGGAGACGCTTCATCTTCCACCTTTGACTGCTTGATGTCGGCAGAACTGTTTTCTTCCTCATCTGCTTCAACAGTAGCAACAGCATCATCCAAAGAGAAACCACTATCCTTAATCTGTGCGTCAAACTCTGCAAGTTTCCTATCTCTCTCTGAAACTTTCAAAACAATAACCTTTTGGGGGGCGGACGTCTGAACAGCTGTCTTTAATATCATGCGTTTATCTTCAGAAGAAAGTTCTTTCAGGTTATTGTTAAACTTAATTTGATGAAATGTTCTAAAAGAGTAAACCAAATAAGTAAATGTATAGTGGTAAAATCGTAATAAAATAAAGTCATAATGGGATCATCCTCCCAAGTGCCTCCCATCTGCCTCCCTTCTGCCTCCCTTCTGCCTCTTATGCTCCTCTTATGTGCTTCTTGTGTGACTCTTGTATGGCGTTCTTCGACCAATAGTTAACAAAGAGAGAAACATAGGAGAAACATGGGAGGCACATAAGAGGCATAAAGTAAAAAAGTACATTTATGAAGGTTTTTTGTGATGGTGTGTCAAGTGATTTTTTGAGATAGTGAGACAAATTCTTTGACAGATAAACAGATTACTCAAGAGTTTTTGCGTACTTTTGCACTATGATACTGACAAAAGATAAGGACCCGATGGGGGCTGCGATAGCAGATTTCTATCAGCATGGGAAGGCTGGTAAGTTGCGTGTATTCTCACCCGACTTTGACGAGGATGAGATACCTGTTGAGACGTTGTTCCGTGAGTATGACGAAATGCCGTCAATAGAGCAAACGGCTCTTCGCATGGCAAGTGGGCGTATCCTCGATGTGGGGGCAGGCTCAGGCTGCCATTCTTTGGCTTTGCAGGATATGCAGAAGGACGTGGTGGCTGTTGACATATCGCCGTCGTCCGTTGACGTTATGCGTGAGAGTGGGGTGAGGGATGTGCGTCTCGTGGATTTCTATGAGATGAAGGACGAACGCTTTGACACGGTGCTCATGCTTATGAACGGTGCGGGCATTATCGGTTCTGTGGACAATATCCATGCCTTCTTCGACCATCTTAATATGATACTTGCTGATGGCGGTCAGTTGTTGATGGACTCTTCGGACATCCGTTATGTCTTTGAAGACGAGGACGGCAGCTTTGAGATAAACCTTAATGACCGCTATTATGGCGAGTTGGAATACAAGATGCAGTATAAGCGCATTGTGGGTGATAGTTTTACATGGCTTTATATCGACTTCGCCACTCTCCAGTCGTATGCTGAGGAGTATGGATGGCAGGCTGAGCTGGTGGCAGAGGGTGAGCATTATGAGTATCTGGCAAGGATAACCCGACGCACGGAATAGGCTTGAAGGAACGTCTTAATATACGTTGGCAAAAAAAGCGTTGCGCTACTTTCATGTTATTGAAGTAGCGCAACGCTTTTTCTATTCTTTTGTCAACAGAACCACGGCATAGGCAGAAATGCCTTCTTCGCGTCCTGTGAATCCAAGTTTCTCAGTTGTGGTGGCCTTGATGCTCACATCGTCCTCGTCAATTCCCATACATTCGGCAAGAACAGCTTTCATCTCAGGAATGCGCGGATTCATCTTTGGTGCTTCGGCACATATCGTCGAATCGACATTGCCTATGGCATATCCCTTTTCCTTTACAATCTCCACCGTTTTCCGGAGCAGAATCTTAGAGTCTATATTCTCGAATTCGTTGCCCTTCTTAGGCGGGAAGTGGTAGCCGATGTCGCGCATGTTTGCTGCACCGAGTATGGCGTCACAGATGGCATGTATGAGGACGTCGGCGTCGCTGTGTCCGAGCAGTCCCATGGTGTGCTCGAGTTTTATTCCGCCAATCCACAAGTCGCGTCCTTCTACAAGTTTGTGGACGTCATATCCCATTCCGACACGTATCTTCATTGTTCCTTTGTTTTTTTGTTATACTTGTTTGGAGTAAAAAGAAGTTAGAAGAAGTAAAAAGGAGTAAAAAGACGTTTGACAGTTTGCTTAAGCGTTTTGAACGATAGGGTATCGTCCTGAGCGAAGCGGTAACTCCTTTTTAACTCCACGAAGTTAACTCCCTTTAACTACTTGAGAAATTATCTTCTTCTCTTGCCGAGAATGTCCTGCAAACCGTCCATGTCAAACGATAGCGAGAAGCGCAGTGTCTGGTCGAGCGGGTTTGACTGGGCTACAGAGATGACGTAGCCGGCATCGATACAGATGGAACTCATCTTGAAACCTGCACCCACGGTGAAGTATTTGCGGTTTCCTTTGTTCGGGTGCTCGTAGTGATAACCGCCGCGGATGAAGAACTGGTTGTTGTAAGCATATTCAACACCGGCACTCCATTGTATCTCCTGAAGCTCTTCCTTGAAGCCGTTAGGCGCGTCGTTGAAGGACTTGAAGATACCAGATATAGGTGAAATGTTGTTGTAGCCGTCTCCGGTTACCAGCCAGCTGTGGTATTCGCTTGACAGACTACCAGATGATATAGCGTTTTGCTTTTCCTCATCGCTCAAGTCGGTACGCTCTTGGTTGATGTACTGTTTGTATGTCGGCATTGTAGGAATGAGCAGCTTGTTGGCGTCGGCGGCAAACGTAATGGTGTTATACTCGTCGATTGGCACGAGAAGAGCCATACCGAGACGCATGTTTGTAGGTATGAATTCGTTGGTGCTTCCTTCGTCATACGAAATCTTGCTACCGATGTTGCTGATGTTAAGACCCCAGCTCAGCTGGCTCTCGCGGTTGCCGAGATTGATGTAGCCGTTATGGTAGAGAGCGAGGTCGGCAGCAAAGGCAGAACCTGGGTGCTTCTCGTCGTCGTGCGTGTTCAGGTCGGAGTAGATGAAACGCAGACCTACTGCAGCCGAGAATGTCTCGCTGAGCATACGTGAATATGCAACGTCGAGTGCCATTTCGTAAGGCTTGATGATGTCGGCATCGCTGCTGTTGCTTGTATATACTTCACCGAGTGAGAAGTAACGGAGTGAGCCTGACAGCGCGTCATAGTCGCCGAGGCGGTAATAGCCGGTCACGTTGGCAAGGTCGATGTCGCTGACGAGCTGACGGAGCCATGGTGTGTAGTTGAGTGACACACCGGCACGACTGATGCAGAATGGATACTTGGCAGGGTTCCAGTACTGCGAGTTGACGTCTGGGTCGGTTGCGGCACCTACATCGCCGAGGCCGGCAGAACGTGCGTCCGGTGCTATGGCAAGTGATGTGACTGCGTATGTCACAGGATTGAGCTTGTTCCAGTCGTCCTGTGCCTTGGCAGACGAAGGCAACAGCAGAAGTGCTGCAATTAAAGAGCTTATTATTGATGTTTTCTTCATTCTTGTTGTGAATTGTTTTATGCAGAAATAAACGAGTGAGTCATATTTTTATTGTGCTATTAACACTTTTTTAGAAGTGTGTGTCACCTCTTCTCCATTCGATGTGAAGCGAGTAACGAGAATGTAGGTGCCGTTTGGCAGGGTCGGCGATTCCTCTGAAGCAACCAGTCTGCCCGTGAAGTCGTAGTACTCATAGCTCTTCTTCAAATCTTTGAACACTTCAAACATGTAGTTCTTCTCGCTCATGTTGTTGTAGGTGTCGAAGGCGCGTACCGTGAGGTAGTGTACGCCAGCGTCGATGGCAGGGAACGTGTATGTTATCGAGCCAGACGTGTAGTCGCCTATGGTCTGTACGTAATAGTCGTTCAGGACGTATGTGGTTGATTCTTTGCCGTCGAGTATAGCCACGATGTCATGTCCCAGGCCGTTGCCGGTGGCATTGATGCCATTGTCGTCTGCCAGAGTGATGAGTACGGTTGGTGTGTCGCATATTCGCAGACTGTCGATGACGTTGTCGTAGTCCACGTACTTGACACAGATGTCAGGACCGATGGTGTCGTTATCAAGCTCGTTGCTTGTACCGCCTATTATGAATGACGTTGCTTTGCCGTTGGCAATGATGCTGTTGTCGTTGTTGACGGCATAGAGGCTGATGAGACCGTTAGAATTGCTGTAGTTGTTGTCCATCGGCACAGGGAATGAGAATGTAAATTGACCGCCGCGTATGCTGTCCGAGCTTTCAAACAGCTTGTGCGTGTAGTCGTAGTAGGTGTAATACTCATCCTGAAAGCCGAGATTGTTCTTGCAGGTCACCTTCTCCTCGTTGTCGAATACCGTTGACGACACTACGCCGTCGTAATCTGTTATCGTATTGTTATTTTCGTCCTCGATGTGTCCGTCAACCGTAACGACGTCGCCGGCGCTTATGCTTGCGTTGTCGGATGTCGTACCGTTGATTCGGTCAATCACGATGTGATATTTTGCCAGAGGAAGCGTTATTGCAGGGTCACCAAGAAGGATGAAGTGACATTTGTTTGTCTTCTGCGTCGTTTGGTATTTTGAACCCTTGACTTCGTTCTTTGCAAGCGAAAGTGCCTGACCAATGGTATTTGCTTTGCCGTTTGTGCGCGAGAGCACGTGACGCATGAAACTGTTGTTGAGCATATAGTTGTACTCCCCAAACACGGTACGTGCTGTGCCCACAAATCCCATGGCACCTCCGTCCGGATTGAACAGAGCCTCCACGCCGATGTTCTCTGTATTCATGTCGAATGGTGTGACGTCGCATGCTGCCGTGAGCCATAGCGGAAGCTTCTGCGACTTCCAGTTCTGGAAGTTGGCAGTCTTGACCACCTGCTCGTGCGACAGACAGTAGGCAGCACCGTGTCCCGTATAGTTCATGATGAGCGCACCTTCGCTCATGGTTTTGTTTATCTCGTCCGTCACGTCCGGGTAAGACAGTCCCGTAGTGGTCTTCTCTTGTTTGTATGCGTCCCAATATATCTTTTTGATGCGCATGTTAGGCTGGACATCTTTGCCCTTTATTGTCTTGGCAAGTTTCTCGGCGCTGTCCATGTGCTTTGTAGCGTCTGACTCCGTGTTTCCGTCGTCAGCCATCAGACATACCGTGTTCTGCCATGCACCCGCATATTCGTTGTTGATGTAGGTAATGAGCTTGTCAACCACTCCCGTAGCCTCGGAAACCGTTGTTACGGGGATTCTTCCCACACCGATGTCGGCTGTGTCGAACTGCACGTCCGAACCGTCGGTGTCGTCAAGAAGAGCGAAGTATTCCTCAAGTACGTATGAACTGGTATGGCTCCATGAGTTGTCCGATTCCCAGCACAGAAGGTAGTTGTCTTGCGAGAGTTTTGTCAGCCCGGAAGTTACAAAGCGGTTGTCCCACATGCAGGCTCCGAAAAGAAGAATGTTCTCGGGTGCAATGGTGCTTTCGCCGTCGTTAGCCTTGTCGTACAGCATCTTCATGAATCGGCGGTAGGCTGTGGCGTCGGGAGTGCCAGAAGAGAACTCGTTGTAAACCTTGTCGGCTGTCACCACGTAGCATTTCATGCCTTCTTTCTTGGCATGTGCGTCGGCAAGTCGCTGTGCTTGTTCTGTCAGCTTTCCGTTGGCAGGTACGATAATCACTAACTGAATGTCGCTAAGGCTGTGGAGGTCTTGGTTTGCCACCTTGCCCACAATCTCCGGCGAAGGGAATGTCTTTGACGTGTTCACAGCCACGTAGGTTTCAGTATAGTAAACGTCATCGGCCAGCACCTTGTATGTGCCGTTGGCAGAGAGTGTTCCCTTCAGCTCGTAGGTCATGTCTGGTGATGTTACATTCCATACCGATGTGTTGGCATCGCAGCCCGAAATCTCGAATACAGTCGTCCCTGAGTTCATAGGACTGAAGGTGATGTACTGGTTGCCGGAGAGGGTGATAGGCCGTTCGTAGTTCGCCTGAATGTAGTCGAGGTGACCTGTCACTCCGCTGTTGCGCTTGTGCTGAAGCGTCAGCGTCATCTTCTCGGAACTGTAGCCGTAGATGGTGAACGTATCGCTTTGCACGTTGGCGTATAGATAGCTGTCGTTTGCCAGTAAACTGAAGTATTCCGTCTTTTGAACTTGTCCGTTATGGCTTATAAGCAGTTGTGAACTTGACGAACCGGCTGCAGCGAATTGCACTTCGACTTGTACGTCGCTGTTTGTGAGGTCGGGCAGACTGAGCGAGTAGCTTTTGGATGCTCCGTTTGCGTAATCGTAGTTTTCGAAGAAGGTGCGTCCGCAGTTGATGAACGAGAAACCGTCGCTTTCCACTATGGAATGTGCGTATGTAGTCGATTGCGTGATGGTAGCTTCCGACTGCGCGTCATATTTCGTAAATTCGGCTGGCGTATCGTCTGTTGCTTCTGTCAGGAAGTAGTAGATGTACGAGCTGTATGGATTGTTGAAGTGTTTGAATTGCTTGGTGTCTTGTGCCTTGCGCGTCCATTGAGTTGTTCCAACGGAGTAGAACAACAGCCTGCTTGTGCTTGTCTCACGATAGAGCGGAATCTCCACGAGGTCGTCCTCTATGTCCTGTATGTTTGTCTCTGGAAGTACGGGACGGTTGTAGCCGTATAGCTTTACCTTTGAAGGGTCGGCAAAGCCCATGTTCTTGAGACTTGTCTTTGTTATCTGGTACACTCCTTCGCTTCCCACGCGTATCTTGACCCACTTGCCGGATGACAATACTGAATGTGCTGCATAACGTGATGACTGGGCATTGCTTGTCATGCTGAAAGCGAGAAGTATTAATATAAAGAGAAATCTCATGTTTGTATATGTTGATTTGTTGTTCGCCATAAAAGGATATAACGCACATTGTGTTGATTTATTGTGCCTGAGCGTCCTGTTCTACAGTCTGCTGACACACTTTATCCATTTGCCAATGTGCAACTTCGAAACAAAGTTCGGATGTTTTGATGAAATCTGCAAGCATTTTGTCGGAAAACGCTGTGAAACGGACTTAAATGTGCCGAATAGCTTTTACGGAGTACGTGGCGAGTACTATGCGCAATAAACTGCAGTACTTCCCGCAAATAACTGCAATACCTTGCGAAAATACCGGGAGCATGATGCGGATGGTGGAGAAGCTCTTTCCATGCGGTGACGTTCAAACACAGCTCAAACGTTGTTTAACGATGGTGAGGGGAGCCGTCAGACCGATGTTTTTTGCGATTACGGTTTGCGGTGTGGGGACGGATTGCGTCTTCGCTTAAAAAATGGCTGTAGGTGTGTGAGGTTAGTATTTTATTGTTAACTTCGCCACATCTGATTAGAATTGCGACACGAATGGAAAATCGTTTCGGTATAAAAAAAGACTAATATGATAACAGGATACCCTATACTTGATGGACTGACGGGAGGCTTTGCCAAAGGCAACCTGATTACGATTGTCGGCGGTACGCTTACAGGACGAACCATGTTTACAATGAACATACTCCGTAATCAGCTGAATGTTGATGCTTTCCAGAATTGCATTTATGACTGCGGAAATGGATGCTGATGATGCAGAGCATAAGTTACTTGGACTTGCTGGGAACGAAAGGGATATTGAAAGAATTAAAAGCTCATTCGCTTTTTGTGACGTAGTAAAGTGCTGTCGTGATTTTGAGGACTTTCAAATAAAGATTTGCCAGCTGGTAAAGGAGAAAAATCTTGATGCCGTTGTCATTGACAGTTTTCATTTTCTACCTTTCTACGATGATCTTTCTCCCCGGAAAATGTCTTCCGTTTCACGCAGACTAAAGTTTCTCGCACGAGAATTGAACATCGTCATTGTTGTTACCAATCGCACTAATTACCGTTCTTTAGAACAGGAATGCGTATATAGACCTCTGTTGATAGACTTGGAACAAGTGGGTGATTTGAACTACTTCAGTGATGTTGTCTTAGGACTGTTTAGACCAGAAATGTTGGGTATTTCAGTCGATGCGCATGGGTACAGATTGGAAGGAATTATTCAAATCGAGATTTTAAAGAGCAGAAAGTCCTTCAATCAGTTGATTTCTTACAGGATAACTCCAGATATGGGTGCCATTGAAGAAGTGGAACTGATAGATAAACGCCAAAGAATGTTGTTTTGAAAAAATAATTGATATGCAGACACGATTTACGGCATCTTTTGGGCGTCCTTATGTCAACCTCTTGTACCATAGTTCGCTATGCTACTATGAGTTCCCGCAAAAAGCTACTCCAAAATCTAACTGAAAACATTAAAAGCTAATATTGAAAGTACCCTTATGTAAAAACGGGTTGATTCCATGGAAGGAGTCAACCCGTTTTTCTTTCGCATGATGTTTTGCGAATAGTAGTGATATGGAAGCGTGAGACGTGACGCTTCCTTACTTTACTTTCTGACGAAGCACTTTAGTGTTGCCGATAAAGCCTTCGAGAATGTCGTTTTCCTTTACCGGGCCTACGCCTACGGGTGTGCCGGTAAAGATGAGGTCGCCAGTCTTGAGCGTGAAGAACTTGCTGCAATAGGCTATGATTTTGTCCACCGTGAATACCATGTCTTTTGTGAATCCCGTCTGAACGGTTTCACCGTTCTTCTCGAGATGGAACTCCAGATTCTGTACGTCGCCTCCAAACTCGTCGAGCTTTACAAATTCGCCTACTGCCGCACTTCCGTCGAAGCCCTTGCAGATGTCCCACGGATGACCGTTGGCGCGAAGCTTTTCTTGTAGGTCGCGAGCCGTGAAGTCGATGCCCACAGTCACTTCATTGTAATAGCGGTGTGCAAAGCGTTCGCTGATGTCCTTGCCTACGTGTGCAATCTTCACCACAATCTCTGTCTCATAGTCGAAACGCTCGGCAAAGTCGGGTACGAAGAAAGGCTTGTGGTCGCGGAGAAGCGAGCTTTCCTGCTTGCTGAATATCACCGGCTCGGTTGGCAGAGGACGGTCAGCGTGTAATTCCTTGTTGTGTTCGGCATAGTTCATGCCTACAGCTAATATCTTCATGTCTCGTTAAATTCCTAAAAGTCTGAGAATGTCGTTGAGGTTTGCCCACAGCATGATGGCGAGGAGGAACCATATTCCTATCATCTGGATATTCTCCATGAACTTCTCGCTTGGCTTTTTGCCTGTCACCATCTCGAATAAGGTGATGGCTGCGTGGCCGCCGTCGAGAGCTGGGATAGGGAGGAGGTTCATCACTCCGAGTGCGATGCTGAGGAAGGCTGTCATCATCCAGAACAAGCGCCAATCCCATACTGGTGAGAATATTTTGCCGATGCCGATGAAGCCGCTCACGCTGCGTGCGCCTTTTCCTGTGAACAGATATTTTAGCTGGTCAACGTAGCTTGTCGTCTTTTCCCATCCGAGCTTTATGCCTTCAGGAAATGATGCAAGCAGGCTGTATGATTCTTTTGTCTCTTTTCCTAAGTAAGGATTTGCAGGATCTATACCTATTTGGAAGTTCTCGGAAAGCGTAGTCTTGACGGTGTCTTTGCCGTTTATAACCAATGTTACATTTCTGAGTTTGAGCGAGTCGGCATGAGTGGCGTTTTCTCCAAGCTTGTCTTGCAGAAGCAGAAGCTTATATACAAGGTCGTTGAAGTCCTCTATGGCTTGACCGTTTATTGCCGTGATTCTGTCGCCTTTCTTCAGCTTAAGCTTTTCGGCAGGAGAGTTTTTCACCACATTGTTTATTACCATAGGAATTCGTGGCTCGGCATAGAGCGGCTCCTGTCCCATCATGTCTAGGAGGTTCATGTCCTGCGGCATGTAGATGACTGTGGACTTGCCATTGCGAAGCACTGTGACAGACTTGGCGTTGGAGATGTCCTGAAGGTTCTTGCCCGTGTTCCATGACTTCACTTCCTCATCGTCAATCTTGACAATGATGTCGCCGTCGCGGAAGCCGTCGTCCTTGGCTGCCTGTGAGAACTTCATACCGTATGTCATGTCGGTACTCTTTACGTATGTACGTCCCCAAGCAAAGAGGACAAGGGCATAGATTACGATTGCTGTGATGAAGTTCATGAGCACTCCGCCGAGCATGATGAACAGACGCTGCCATGCTGGCTTTGTACGGAACTCCCAAGGCTTTGGAGGAAGTGCCATCTGCTCGGTGTCCATCGACTCGTCTATCATGCCTGATATCTTGACGTAGCCTCCGAGGGGAATCCAGCCGATGCCGTATTCTGTGCCTTCGTATTTGTATTCGCCCTTCTCGTCTTTCTCTACAGGCTTCTTTCCTGTCAGCTTCCTGAACCAGTTGGAGTAGGTGCTGAAAAGGTGAAACTTGTAGTCGAAGAAAAGGTAGAACTTTTCAACGCGTGTCTTGAACAGTTTTGCAAAGAGGAAGTGTCCTCCTTCGTGAAGTATAACCAGGAGTGACAAGGCTGTTATGAGCTGTGCGCCCTGAATCACCCATTCTAATGTCTGTGGTTCCAAAATTATTTCTCTTATTTTGTTTGCTAAATGATTTTATTGTAAAGGCTTTATAGTATGCTCTTGGCATAGGCGCGTGCCTCCTTGTCGGTGGCAAGATAAGATTCGAGCGAGTTGTCGGTGCTGAAAGGTATCTTCTCCATCGTCTGGGCAATTATTTCGCTTATGCGCGTGTAAGGAATACGGTCGTCGATGAATGCACGGTTCACAATCTCGTTAGCCGCGTTCACGATGCAAGGCATATTGCCGCCTTGGCGCAGGGCCTCGTATGCCAGTCGGAGACAAGGGAAACGCTCAAGGTCCGGCTCCTCGAATGTGAGGTCGTGCATCTTGAACAGGTCAAGGCGGTCGCCTGAGAGTGTGAGACGCTGTGGATATGAGAATGCGTATTGGATAGGCAGACGCATGTCTGGCACTCCGAGCTGCGCTTTCACGGCTCCGTCCTCAAACTGCACGGCAGAATGGATTACGCTCTGAGGGTGTACCACAACCTGTATGCGGTCGGGATTTACGCCGAACAGCCATTTAGCTTCTATTACCTCGAAGCCCTTGTTCATGAGTGTGGCTGAGTCGATGGTAATCTTTGCTCCCATGTTCCATGTAGGGTGGGCGAGGGCGTCGGACTTGGTAACTGACTTCAACTGCTCCTTGTTAAATTTGCGGAAAGGACCGCCGCTGCATGTGAGCAGTATCTTGTCAATCTTGTTGCCAGGTTCGAGGCATTGGAAGATTGCTGAATGTTCGGAATCGACAGGCAGAATCGGTACTTTGTACTCGTTTGCAAGTCGTGTGATAAGGTCGCCTGCCACAACGAGTGTTTCCTTGTTGGCGAGGGCAATGACCTTCTTTGCCTTTATGGCGGCAATGGTTGGCTCAAGTCCGGCGAAGCCTACCATGGAAGCAAGTACGATGTCCACGTTCTGGTCCTGTACAACGTCGCACAGAGCCTTGGCTCCAGCATACACCTTGATAGGCAGGTCGCTGAGTGCGTCCTTCACCTTCTCGTAGTTTGCCTCGTTGGCTATTACTACTGCTTCTGGGTTGAACTTACGTGCTTGCTGTATGATGAGGTCGGCATTGTTGTAGGCTGTAAGCACGTATGCTTCATAGAGGTCGCTGTGCTCCTCGATGACTTGAAGGGCTTGTGTGCCTATGCTGCCGGTTGACCCTAATATGCAAATTCGTTTCATGTCAATATTTCTGTTCGAAACGGCTTGCCCCTTACGTCTCATTCTTGAAAGATTGTTGGGGAAACTCCGTTTACCTAATCTTTATTCTGTTTATATTATTCTTAGCCCCCATGCGGTTTATTGTGCGGACTCTTTCAGTTCTGTCTCGAGCTTCTGCAATTTACTCTTAGAGGTCCAGCAATCCCAGTGGCAGGTCCATTGTCATGACCTTACTCTCCTGGTCAATGGATGCTATGAATTCCTCATGGGCAGGAATCATGACCTCCGTGCCGTCGGGACGTTCCACGATGAAAAGCCAGTTCTCTGTGTTGTCGTCAATGGCTGTGATGGTGCCGATTTCGCTGTTGTCGTCGCCGTCAATCATCTTGAAACCGATGAAGTAGTTGAGCGACACTTCGTCGTCGTCCACCTCGCTCACATATTTGTTCTCGATGAAAACGTCCGTGCCTATAAGGAACTGAACGGCGTCGGCGCTGTCGAGGTCCTCAAACTTCACGAGGGCAGTAGTGTCGCTCCTGAAGCGATACTCCTCAATGAAGAAAGGTACGAGAATGCCGTCAATTTCGCAGATGAGGTAGTCAACGTCGGCACGGTCGAAAATGTCGTCCGTGAAGTTGAAGTTCACCTCGCCGTTAAGCCCGTGGGCCTTGGTAATGCGTCCAATCTGATAAACGTCCTCCTGTCTTATCATTATATTGTGGTTTGGAAAGAGTCTCTAAACTATTATAACGTATTTTGTGGAAAAATCCTAATCTACTATAATGTAGTGTGGAGAAAATCTCTAATCTACCATATCGTAGTTTGGCGGAATCCCTAAGATGTTATCTTGTAGTCCTGAAAAAAGACCCTAATCTGTTATTTTGTAGCTTCGCGTAAAGACTCTGATTGCAGTCCTGGAACGAGTCTCTAATCTATTCGCTTTATTGATGCACCGAGAGCTGTGAGACGCGCTTCTATGTTCTCGTAGCCGCGGTCAATCTGCTCTATGTTGCTGATGGTGCTTGTGCCCTGGGCGCTCATTGCAGCTATGAGCAGAGCAATACCGGCACGTATGTCGGGTGACGACATTCTTGAACCGCGCAACTTAAACTGCTTGTCATGGCCGATGACTACGGCTCTGTGCGGGTCGCAGAGAATGATTTGCGCGCCCATGTCGATGAGCTTGTCCACGAAGAACAGGCGGCTCTCGAACATCTTCTGGTGTATGAGCACGCTTCCCTTTGCCTGTGTTGCAACGACAAGAATAACGCTCAGGAGGTCAGGCGTAAGTCCTGGCCACGGTGCGTCGGCAAAGGAGAGAATGCTGCCGTCCATGAACGACTCCACCTCGTAGTGCTGCTGCTGTGGGATGAAGAGGTCGTCGCCCTTGCGCTCCAGCTTAATGCCAAGGCGCTTGAACATGGTTGGTATGATGCCCAGGTTCTCGTACGACACGTTCTTGATTGTAAGCTCACTTCCCGTCATGGCAGCCATGCCGATGAACGAGCCTACTTCAATCATGTCTGGCAGTATGGTGTGCTCGCATCCGTGCAGTTCATTCACGCCCTCGATGGTGATGAGGTTTGAGGCGATGCCCGAAATCTTGGCACCCATATTGTTGAGCATCTTGCACAACTGCTGTATGTATGGCTCACAAGCAGCGTTGTATATGGTCGTAGTGCCTTCGGCAAGAACTGCGGTCATGATGATATATTCAGTACCCGTTACCGAAGCCTCGTCGAGGAGCATTTATTTTCCCCTCAGTTTGTGGGCGTCAATCTCATACACTCCCTTCTCCTCGTTGTGGTGGAACTTCGCGCCCAGCTCTTGTATTCCAATGAAGTGAGTGTCCAGGCGTCGTCGTCCTATCTTGTCGCCGCCGGGCTTAGCCACGCACGCCTTATGGAAGCGGCCGAGCTGAGGACCGAGAAGCAGGATGGAGCCGCGGAGAGCACTGCATCGGCTTACGAAGTCCATGCTCTCGATGAAGTCCTTGTCGAGGTCCTTGGCTTCGAAACGCCAGTCGCGTTCTCCTATCTTCTCTGTCTTGACGCCCATCTTTTGCATGAGGCTTATGAGGTTGTTGACGTCAAGGATGTCCGGCACGTTCCTCATGATGACCGGTTCGGTTGTGAGCAGGGTAGCGCTCAGCACTTCGAGAGCCTCGTTCTTGGCTCCCTGTGGTGTTATGGCGCCGTGGAGCTTATGTCCGCCTTCTATGATAAATTGAGCCATCTGTATAAGTCTGTTTATGGCATGTCCGTATTGGCCGTGGCAGAAGCCTTGAGCCAAACGCTACATGGCTTATTTCTTTTTTTTCTTCTTGGTGATTGAGGTTGATATAAGGTTGCTCAACAACTCGCCGTCGCTGATGAACTGGAAGCGCTCTGGGTCGAGCTGAACCTTTCCGTCGGTATAGCTTGCGAGGTCCTCGGCCACTTTTGCGTCGCTCATCACGTCGATGTCCCAGTAGGCAAGGCTTCGTTTCATCTGGTTCGCCACTTCCTCGGCAAGAGCCTCGCGCTTGTCGTCGTCCTCAATCTCCATAATCTTCTGCGTGAGAGCCTCGATTATGGCACCGTAGTGGCGACGGCGGATGCGCTTCTGCGGGTAAGGAATCTGCTGACGCTTGGCATCCTCTTCGTCCTCGCGCTCAATCTCCACAGGATAGTCGATGTCCAGTTAGTAGTTGGAGATGCGTGCAAGGTGGTTCCACAGCTTCTGCTGGAAGTCCTCGGCGTCTCCGTTCTGCTCCACCATGTCGGCCATGGTGCTGATTATCGCCTTAGCGCACTGCAAACGCTCGTCTCTGTTGCTGATGGTCTTGCAGTATTCAACCATCTGCTGAATGCCGCGCCCATATTCTGACATTATAAGCTTGTTTCTGTCTGTATTATAATCCACGTTGTAAAAACTATTTTTTGCCCCTTGTGCCGGAGCGTATTTTGGATGTGGTTCTTGTCTCTCTGTCTCTGTGCCCGACGGTGACAGCTTGTGCCCTAAGGCTCAACTCCCGCCGCCTGCCGTCTCGAAGGCTTACAGAAGCTTCTTGGCTTTCGTGGCTACGAAGTCTTTCAGATAGAACGGCTCGAAATAAGCTACGTCCTCAAATTCCTCGTTTAGGAACCTCTTCTCTGCCAGTGGAGCCATGTTCTTTGCGTCAAGCTCGATACCGTCGATGAAGTGTGCGTTAGGATGGTTGATGACCTCCTTGCACTTTTCAGCTCCGTTGCCGAAGAAGTATATCGGATGCTTGTCGAGCTGCTCCTTGAACGCCTCGCCGTCGATGACCATTGCACAGGTGTCCACCACAGGCTTGAGGGCGCGTGTGTAGAGCGCCGTATATACTTCCATCCTTCGCGCGTCGAGCATCGGGCATATAAGTGCGTCCTCTGGCAGGTCGTCGTGCTTCAGGAGCACAGGCACGCACAAAACCTGTAGCGTAGGTACGGAAATGAATTTCAAGTCCTGTCCGTAGCAAATTCCCTTTGCCATTGACACGCCTATTCTGAGTCCTGTGTACGAACCGGGACCGCTGCTTACGGCAACCGCATCGAACGGAATACCGTGATTGTCTGTGAACGACATTGCCTCGTCGATGAACACGCCAAGGCGCTTGGAGTGGTTGGTGTCCTTATTTCCTCCGCTCCTCAATTCCTCAAAATTATCTGTGTGAAAGATTGTCGCGCCGTCTTGACTGACTGCCACGCTACATCCGTCAGTTGCTGTTTCTATATGTAGAATTACTGCCATCTTTGTAAGATTATTACATAATACTTTGCAAAAATACAAATAAAGAACCGTTTTATTGTTACGTTAATGGCAAAAAACGCTACTTTTGCAATAAAAACAAGCTTTTGATAATATGATTCAGTCTATGACGGGCTACGGAAAAAGCGTAGCAGAATATAACGGGAAGAAAATACATGTAGAAATCAAATCGCTCAACAGCAAGGCTCTTGATTTGTCTGTGCGCATTGCGCCGCAGTATCGTGAGAAGGAAATGGAGATTCGCCAGATGGTGGCGTTGGCTCTTGAGCGTGGTAAGGTGGATGTCAATGTGTGGATTGAAAAGGACGAGTGCGGAATGGCATCCAACATCAACAAGGAACTTGCTACTGAATACTTCAACCAGATTAAGGATTTGTCAGCTTCGTTGAACCTCGACATGGAGGGCAAGCAGAGTGCGTGCGACTGGATGAAGGTGCTTTTGCGCATGCCGGACGTGATGCTCCGCAACGAGCTTGAGGAACTTACCGACGAGGAGTGGAATGTCGTTGCAGCTACTGTGAGCGAGGCGCTCCAGTATCTCGTCGATTTCCGTAAGCAGGAAGGCTTGGCTCTCTCCAAGAAGTTCACGGAGAAGATTGAGAACATACGCACTTATCTCGCAAGCATCGAGCCGTTCGAGAAGGAGCGCACGGAGAAGATTCGCCAGCGCATCATCGACGCACTTGAGACTCAGATTGGCACCGACTACGACAGAAACCGTCTTGAGCAGGAGATGATTTATTACATCGAGAAACTCGACATCTCAGAGGAGAAGCAGCGTCTCACAAACCATCTCAACTACTTCCTCGAGACCATGAAGGACGGCAAGGGACAGGGCAAGAAACTCGGTTTCATCGCTCAGGAGATGGGACGTGAAATCAATACTACCGGTTCTAAGTCAAACCAGGCTGAGATGCAGAACATCGTCGTTAAGATGAAGGACGAACTCGAACAGATTAAGGAGCAGGTTCTCAACGTAATGTAATCGCTCGTCAGTCGTGAAAATAGGTATCTACGGTGGGTCGTTCAACCCCATCCATATAGGCCATACTTCGTTAGCGCAGTCGCTTGTCAATCAAGGACTGGTTGATGAAGTATGGCTTCTTGTTTCTCCACTCAATCCTTTGAAGGCGTCGGGCAGCGACATTGCAGACTATAGCCATCGGCTCCGCATGGCCGAACTGGCTTGCCGCGAACACGACGGACTCCGCGTGTCCGACTTCGAAAGCCGTCTGCCTGTTCCCTCATATACGGTAGTAACGCTCAACGCGCTTTCTGACGCTTACCCGCAGCACGATTTCAGTCTTGTGATAGGGGCGGACAATTGGCAGAGTTTCGACAAGTGGTATAAGCATGACGAGATTCTTGAGAACTTTTCCTTGCTGGTCTATAATCGACCGGGGGTCACACTCACGGGGGCTTCGTCTCTGCCGCGAAACGTGCAGATTGTCGATACGCCTCTCTACGACATTTCGTCCACGGAGATTCGGAAGTCTATACGTCATGGCAAGTGCCTTACGCAGTGGCTCTCGCCCGAAGTTGCTGATTATATTGGTGCTAATGGATTGTATAGGTGACTTTCTTCTTGTAATTTTGTGTCTGCCGCTTCTGAGAATGTTCAAAAAGCAATTGGCATTTTGATGCTGCGTAGAAAAGAAAAAGGTACGAAAAGCACTGAGTTTTTTTGAAAATCAGTACTGTTTCCGTACTTTTGTAGTGTAATCAAAGAGATGATTGCAAGTTTTAAAAATCCACCAGAGAGAAGCGAGGTTCAACTTAAAAACCGAAGATATGAAAGTCACGATTTCTATCAAGGTTTGGAAATTTAAAGTTACAATCACAATAGAATTGTAAAAAAAACAACCTCCGGGGAGTTTAAAGAGGGAACAATCCTCCTTCCCTTTCGTTTTTTTTGATTACGATGCAGATATAAACATTATGGAAGAAACAACAAAAAAAAGAGGCGGGAAAAGAGAAGGCGCAGGTCGCAAGGCTACCGTCGGCAATGTGAAAAGCATCGCCTTGCGCATTCCACAGGACGTTGCGGCCATACTTGACAAGGTGGAGCATCGTTCTAAGTTTATTTGCGAGGCTATCAGATTGAAGGCAAAGCAGGACGGACTTGATGGTGTGTGAGATACGTTGATTTGAAAAGCGTGTGCTCATTGGCTGAAGGTCATTCTATTATGTATTTGAGCGCTGTTCAGACGTTGTTTGAATGGCGCTCAAATGTTTTGAGCGGTTGGTACGGATTTAAGTGGTATGTAGTGCTGTGTCTTGCTGTTCGGCCAGGCCTTTTTTCTCCTCTGTTATATTGTTTCTTTTTGCCTTGCATGAATGATTTTGCCGTTTATGTGAATTCGGACTCTGCGTCTCGCAGCCGCTCTGCTTGCATTGGCTCCTGATTTCCTTGTACGAATTGATTTCCGTGCTTCACAATTCATCGTGTCGGTACCGTAAGCGATACGGATGTTCTCCGCATATCCTCCGCATTTTCATCGGATATTCTCTGCATTTCTACGGATTGTACCCGTAGAAAACCCGTAGAACATCCGTAAAATACCCGTAGAATATCCGTAGAAATGTCGTGTGTGGTATGTTGCATGACCATATATCTCCTGTGCAACATTCCTTGTGTGCCGTTTTTTATAATGTTGATTTTCATACGGCAAAATTAAGAAAAAAGAATGGAAGTGCAATGGCTTCACGAGATTTTTAATGAACCGTTGTGAGATTGGAACGGAGACGTGTTTGTACGCGAATCTTAATGCTCCGTGGCGGTTGTGTTGTGGGTAGAAAGTTGTTTGTCCGATGCTGTGTCCAAATAAGGGTTTCGTCATGCCGTTGTAAAGTGAAGTTTGCAAAATGGCTGTTTCTCTAAGAAAATGTCTGCTGGAAATGTGTTTTAACTATTCATTTGCTTGTCAATTGAAATATTGTCTGTAGTTTTGCAACTACCAAAAAGAAAAAGTTTTTTTCTCTAATATTTTATCCTTCGACAATTATGAAAACTGTAACAACTACTAACAAGTACCTCGCCATGTGGCGTAGTGTTTTGGGATTTTTTGCTGTAATGATTCAGATTATTCGTTTCCTTTTCAAAAATTAAATAGGGGATGCGTTAGTCATTCTTATCGCAATTTTTCTCTGATCTTAATCCGAGGTTCCCGTTTTCTTGTTTGTTGATTACGTGTAAAATCGTTTAAAATCGACAGACGTAGAAGAAACGGTAAAACCGCATGATTTAATTCCTACGTATTATTCTTGCAAGCACACTTTTTTGCGAAATTCGTTTAAAAGCGACAGGCTTAGAGGAAACAACAAATCCCAGTTGGGGGCAGGGCCTTCATCTGGGATTTACGTTTGTGCGTATGTGATGTTTGCACCCTGTTTCGCGCTCATTTTTAATACTTTGGATGCAAGAGAGTGAAATGCCGTATAACAATACGAAACGTGATGATACTGATTATTGCTATAGGGTGATGGGAATAGTATTTATGCTTATTAGCTGCCGACGTGTGATAATGAAAAAGTGCTTTTATGAATAGGGAATTTTTATTTGAGTCCGTTCCGTAAGGTGTGTTTCCGGATAAGTTTATGTGTCTGTAAAATGTGTTTGTGGATATTGCGAAACGTAAAAAACTTGTGTTTTTTTTGCTTGTTTATGCGTAAAAAGCATTAGATTTGTGGCGTGAAAAAGGGCCTTTGTGTCATGTGGCAAAGAGGAGGAAGGCATGGACGAGTCAGGTGTCGTAAATTTCTTTGTGTGTTGTGGCCTGGGGCAAGCATTGTACTTTAAATATTAATATAGATGAAAAAAGTCAGATTTAGCAAGAATGTTAAGTTAAGCAAGGATGGTAAGACCTTGAAGAAGGTTTCGGGGATAGTAGGCGAGTATGTGGTGCCTGATACGGTGACTGAGATAATGGATGACGCCTTTAGGGATTGCGTTGGGCTGACTTCGGTCGTCATTCCGGATTCTGTTGTCAGCATTGGTGATTCTGCTTTCTGGGGGTGTTCAAATCTTTTGTCTGTGAGGATACCGGATTCTGTTGTTAAGATAGATGATTCTGCCTTTTGGGATTGCATATCGTTGAGCGATGTTTTTATTCCTGATACGGTGGAATACATTGGGGATAATATTTTTTATGGATGTGAGAACTTGAACAAACACATTGTAGTGAATGATGTGTTTGTTTGGGCGTCGAGAGATACGAAAGGTAGTTTTGTCGTTCCTAAGGGTATCAGGCGTATTGCTGGTGGTGCTTTTGACGGCCTTGCAGACCTTACTTCTGTTGTGATTTCAGAAGGCGTGACGGAAATAGGGTGGAGTGCTTTTAGGTTTTGTAGACGGTTACATTCTGTGGAAATGCCTTCTACATTGCTGAAGATATAGCCGTATGCCTTTTCATGTTGTGACAGCCTTACTTTCGTGAAGATTCCTGATTCTGTTAAGCTTATCGACGAATATGCTTTTAATGGCTGCCCGAACTTGACGGATGTTGAGATTCCTGATTCGGTTGAGGAGATTGGGGATAATATATTTCTTTGCTCAAAAAAATTGTCGAGGATAATTGTTGTTAACGATATGTTTGTGTATATGCCTCGTGATTTCAAGGGGGAGTATGAGGTTCCGAATACTGTGAAACGTATTGTAGGAGGTGCATTTGACTGGTGTCAGGGCTTGACTTCTGTGAGGTTGCCTGACGGTTTGGAGTATATAGGGTGTGAAGCGTTTTGTGGATGCATTAATTTGACTACTATAACTTTGCCTGCAACGTTGAATGATATACGTTATACGGTTTTCGCCTATTGCGAAAATATGAAGGAGATGCATTGGCGGATGGAGAGACCGGAATGTGTGAAAGAATATGAAACTTTGTTTGAGGATTTCGATGAGGCTTCGTGTGTTCTTTATGTTCCTGCTGAGTCTGCATGGTTGTATAGAAGGCATGACGTGTTCAAGAATTTTAAGGCAATTATTGGTGAGCCGTAAACGTTATGCTTATGCGTGTTGGGTGAGTTTTCTGTTGGATATGAAAAAGAAAAATGGTGTGTCCATTTGTTTGGACACACCATCTTTGTTGTTTATAGTATGATTGTTACTTTTCTTCCTTGAGCGGATTCCAGCCCTGGGCTTTGAGTTCGAACTCGTTGCCGTCGCGTGTGATTAGGGCCTTGCCAAGGGATTCCTTGGTTATGTAGCCAATCTCCTTGACGCCTTCCATCTGTTCAATCTTGTCGTGGTCGGTGAGCGGAACGGTGAATAGCAGTTCATAGTCTTCGCCTCCGTTCAGGGCGGCAGTGGTGAGGTTCATGTTCATTTCCTCTGCCATGACAGCCGTCTGATAGTCGATAGGCAGACGCTCTTCATATACTCGGCAGCCTACTTTGCTGTCGGTGCAGATGTGCATCAGTTCGCTGCTCAGACCGTCGCTTATGTCCATCATTGATGTTGGCTGGATGCCCAGTTCGCGAAGCTTGAGTATGATGTCGCGTCGTGCTTCTGGCTTCATCTGACGCTCAAGAAGGTATTCGCGGCCGGAAAAGTCTGGCTGTGAAATGGCGAGACGTTCCGCATCGGTCTTTGCTGTCTCTATCTGCTTGTAATACACTTGTTTCTCACGCTCGAGAAGCTGGAAGCCCATGTATGCTGCGCCGAGGTCGCCGCTTACGCATATAATGTCGGTTTCTTTAGCTCCGTTTCTGCGTATGGCCTTGCCTTTCTCCACTTCGCCGATGCAGGTGATGCTTATGGCAAGTCCTGTTCGTGATGAGCAAGTGTCTCCGCCGACGATGTCCACTCCGTGCTGTTCGCAGGCTGTTCTCAGTCCTTCGTAGAAGTCCTCAAGGTCTTCCACTCCGAAGCGCTTGTCGAGGGCTATGCTGACGGTAATCTGCTTTGGCATTCCGCCCATGGCATAGATGTCGCTGAAGTTTACCTGGGCACTTTTGTAGCCGAGGTGCTTGAACGGAATGTATGTGAGGTCGAAGTGTACGCCTTCCATGAGCATGTCTGTTGTGACGAGTGTTTCCATGCCCTCTGACGGGGTAAGGATGGCACAGTCGTCGCCTACGCCTACGCGTGATGAGGTGTTCTTAAGTTCAATGTCGTTTGTGAGATGCTTGATGAGCCCGAACTCGCCAAGCGTCGCAATCTCAGTCTTTGCCATTATGTCGTTTTGCCTGATTATTCGTTTATAAAATCTTCAATGAGTGATTCTGCCTCGACTTCTGCAATCTCAAGGTTGTCGTTTACGACTATCTCGTCGAACTGCTTTGCAAAAGACAATTCATATTCTGCCTTTGCAAGTCTCTGCTCTATGACTTCTGGTGAGTCTGTGCCGCGTCCTTCGAGTCTTGCTCTTAACTCTTCGATGCATGGTGGCTGGATGAAAAGGCTGAGGGCACGTTTGCCGTATAGCTTCTTGATGCTCATGGCACCTTTGACGTCAACGTCGAATATCACGTTTTCGCCTGCTGCAAGCTGTGAGTCAACCTGTGACTTCAGCGTGCCATAGAACTTGTCGGCATATACTTCCTCGTATTCGATGAAGTCGCCTGCATCAATGTGGCTGCGAAACTCTTCTGGTGTCATGAAGAAATATTCCACTCCGTTTTTTTCTGTTCCGCGTGGTGCGCGTGAAGTGGCAGAGATGGAGAAATGAAGGTTGAGGTCCTCATTCTCCATAAGATATTTGACAATTGTGGATTTGCCGCTGCCGGATGGGGCTGCAAGTATGATAAGTTTTCCTTCCATTATATTTTTGAATGTTATTTCTTCTTGAGTAATATGCTGTTGCGTGAGTTCTTGCTTATGTAGCTCTTGATGATGTTGTTGAATTCAACATCTTCTTTGTCGCCCATAAACTCTACCTCAATAGGTAGCGCATAGATTTTCTCTATGTCTTCGCCGAACAGGCCGTCTGTTCGTGCGGCATCTTTCTCTGTCATGAGGATGATTTTGCCTTCTGCCTTCTGACGTATCAGCTTGATGTCGGCAGATGTGAAGTTGTGGTGGTCGGAATAGTGGATGGAGGTGAAGTTAATGCCTTGTTTCTTGAGGTCGTATTCCAACTGCTCTGGCGAAGCAATGCCTGACACGAGGACAATCTCCTTGTTCTTCAGTTCGTCGAAGCTGAGTGTCACGCTTTTGTCTGTCACCTTGTATGCTTCGTCGTAGCGGTATGTCGTGAAGAATAGTCTCTGCCATGTCTCAAGGCAGAGGGAACGCTCTATGCCTCGCTTGTCCATAGGCGTGATGTAGGTAGGACATTTTGTCACGATTACTACGTCGGCGCGGTTTTTGCCTTTGGCAGACTCTCGCAGACGGCCTGCCGGCAGGAGCTTGTCATAGTAAACGAGTCTGTGGTAGTCCATAAGCAGGATGTTCACTCCTGGCTGCACATAGCGGTACTGATAGGCGTCGTCAAGCAGTATGACGTCCACCTCAGGCTTGATGGCAGGGCTTATCAGCTTCTCTATGCCGTGGCACCTGTTCTTGTCAACTGCCATGTGTATTTTTGGAAACTTATGCTTCATCTGATATGGCTCGTCGCCAATCTTGGACATTGGCATCGTGGCGTCTGCAAGGATGAATCCCTTTGACTTGCGCTTATAGCCGCGGCTCAGCACAGCCACCTGGTTGGAGTCTTGCAGCAGACGAATTAGGTATTCCGTATGAGGTGTCTTACCTGTTCCTCCAGCGGTCAGGTTTCCGATGTTGATGATGGGCACATCGTATGATTTGCTCTTCAGCACTCCTGTCTCGAACATGAAGTTACGTATGCCTGTTGCCAGCCCGTACATCCATGATAGGGGAGTGAGCATTGGATAAGTTTTGATGAGATCGCCTTCCACTTATTATTTCCTTTCTTTTTTACTTTTTCCGAACCTTAGAGGATGATTTTGCATCCTATGGCTGAGACGGCTCGGAATCATTCTTTGCCTAAAAGTAAAAGCATCTTTTGCCGTGGACGATTTCTCGCCTTGGCAAAAGATACTATATTCTCAAATGTTCAATTAGAGATTGAACATCAGGTAGTATGGCATGCTTGCCTGTACTCCTTTTCGCTGGTTTACGTTCTTAATGTTGCTGAACATTGTATAGTAGTCACCCATAAGCTCCTGCATTTTTGCGTCGGCGTATGAGTCGCTGTTTGTAGCTTCTTTCATGAACTGCTCGAAGAAAGTGTCTTGGTTTGGATAGTTTACTATAGTGCACTTTTCCACTTTTGCCTTCTTCTTTGCAACGGCGATAGCGTCGTCAAGACCACCAAGCTGGTCAACAAGACCGAGCTTCTTTGCGTGTGCTCCTGTCCATACTCGTCCTTCTGCAATGGCCTTGATGTCGTCCTGCTTCATCTTTCTGCCGTCGGCACAGCGCTTTGTGAAGAGCTCGTAGCCGCGGTTTACGTATGCCTGCATTATGTTGCGCTCGCTTTCATCGAGAGGGCGAGTAGGGTTGCCCATGTCAGAGTGTGCATTAGTGTTGACTGTTGACATGTGGATGCCAAGTTTGTTGTTCATGAGTTCTGAAGCTTCTGGCATCATACCGAAGATACCAATGCTTCCTGTAAGTGTGTTAGGCTCTGCAACAATCCAGTCGGCAGCGCAGCTGATGTAGTAGCCGCCGCTTGCAGCATAGTCGCCCATAGATACGATGATTGGCTTGTTTGCCTTGATGTTCATCACCTGATGCCAAATCTGCTCTGAGGCGTATGCGCTACCACCACCTGAGTTTACGCGTAATACTACGGCCTTTATGTCTTCATCTTCTGCGAGTTCCTGCAAGTCTTTGATTACGTCTTTGCCGACAATCTCAGACTCGTTAGAGAAGCTGCTTGAAGTAGATTCCTGGACTATGCCTCCAACTGCGTAGTACACGGCAATGATGTCGCCGCTTGGATCTTTAGGCTCGTTTGTTGTCTGTGCCGCCATGTCGCTGACAGAGATGGTATTGTAGTCGTCAGCATCAATCTTCATCATGTTTGCAATGATGCTTGGCACGTTGTCAGAGAAAGCAAGCTTGTCAACGAGATGCAACTTTTTGTAAGCTGCAGGGTCGGCGAATGATATTACAGAGTCGGCGTAGGTGTTAAGTGCCTCTACGCTGATTTTGCGTGATTTGCTTACGGCAGAAGTTATCTCCCCCCATATCTCGCTGCTGAGTGTTGTGAGCTGTTCGCGGTTGGCGTCGCTCATCTCTGTGAGAATGTAAGGCTCTACGGCAGACTTGTATGTGCCCACCTTAACTACCTGCATCTTCACTCCGACCTTGTCGAGAAGGTCTTTGTAGAATGCTGTCTGGAGTGACATTCCTGACCATGAAATCATACCCTGTGGGTTAATGACAACAGAGTCGGCCACAGAGCAGACATAGTAGCTTCCCTGTGTATATGTGTCTCCGTATGAAAGTATGAATTTGCCGCTCTTCTTGAAGTCTATGAGGGCGTTACGTATTTCTTGCAATGTAGATGGCGATGCGCTTACGAGCGTACCTGCCTCAAGATAAATACCCTTTACGTTCTCGTTCTCCTTGGCATTCTTGATAGCCGTGAGAATCTGGTCGAGACCTGTAGCCTTGGCGGCAGGGTTGCCTGTAAGGAACTCGAACGGGTTTTCTTTTGTGCGCTCAGTTATTGAACCTTTGAGGTTAATTACGAGCACGGAGTTATCCTGCACCTTTGGCTTGTTGGAAGACATTGACGCCATGCCTATGAGCGACAAAATGCTTATTATGGAAAGGATAATGGCGATGACAAAGAATCCCACTACTGTGGCTGCCACGTACTTGATGAATTGTTTCATAGTCTCTCTTTTAGTCTTGTCGTTATTTTAATGATTTGTAGTATTCAGTTGCGGCAAGCAGCCATGCTCCTGTACCGAAAGGTGCCTGGCTCTTTGCATTTACAGTCTTTGTCGGATCTGGCTTCTCGCCGATAGGCTGCACGTATCCGATGCTGCCGTCCTTCTGAAGTGCCACCTCGCTGAGGTATTTCCAAGCCTTGTCGATAGTAGGCTTGTATGTCTTTGCAGGAAGGATGCCGTTGTTCACACCCCATAGCAGGCCGTATGTAAAAAATGCAGTACCTGATGTCTCGTATCCAGGAGCGTCATCCTCGCAGAGCATAGAACGGCTCCAGTAGCCTTCAGGCTGCTGACAACGTGCAACGCCGGCAGACAACTGCTTGAAACGGTCAATGTAGAATGCACGATACTTGCTGTCCTTTGGAAGATCCTGTATTACTTTTGCGAGTCCTGCAAGAACCCATCCGGCACCGCGTGCCCAGAAGCTCTTGCCACTATTGCAGGCAGTCTTTACTTTTGGATATACATATTTGCCGTCGCGATAGTATAGCTGCGTCTCCTTGTCGAAGAGAAGCGAATCAGTCCAGCAGAAACACTCGTACTGCTTGTCGAGAAGCTTCTGGTCGTGTGTCACTGTGTAAAGCTTTGAGAATATAGGAAGTCCCATGTATAGAGCATCAGCCCACCACCAATAGTCCTTTTTGTCAGTCTTTGCCTGATAGCACATTACCTCGAGTGCGCGCTCTATGCGCTCAGCCCTGTGCTCATGCTTGTATAGGTCGATGTAAACTTGAAAGCAAATCTGCCAGTCAGCGAAGAGAACATGGTCCATGCCTTCGCCGTAAGTCTCATACTTCCATTTGCTTTTATCCGTCTGTGTCGCCCCCTTCCAGTTGTTGTACTCAGCCCATTCAATGGCATAGTCGAGGTACTTCTGTTTGTTTGTCAGTTCATACAAGGCTTGATTGCCCGTGAAGTATGCGGCATTGTCCCAAAAGCCGCGGCATTGAGGCTTGTGGTTGCTTTGCCAGTAGTCATTCACTTGTGTTATTTTGTCGAGTACTTCTTGCTTTGAAGTTATCTGAGCGTTGGCTGTTTGACACAAAAGTGTAGTGCCGAGAAGAAGTGCAGATAAAAGTCTCATATATGATAGCTTTTAGTTATTGTTCTAATTATCATGGCAAAGATATATAAAAATATCCTTACCAACAGAAAGAATGGAATTATTTTTTCGTCTCAAGCCCTAATTGCCTTGCTTTTTCAAGCAGCAACTGTACGGCAGGCTCATGCTCGTTAGGTATTTGCCCGTCGAGTATTGCGTCTTTTACCGCTGCCTTGAGTATTCCGATTTCACGGCAAGGCTTGAGCGAGAACATCTCCATAATCTCTTCTCCCGTTACAGGCGGTTGGAAATTACGTATGCGATCCTTTTCTTCGATGTCGATGAGCTTCTGACGCACCAGCTTGAAGTTATCGACGAAACGTTGCTTCTTCTGCTCGTTCTTAGACGTAATATCTGCGGTACACAGAAGCATCAGGTCGTCGATGTCATCTCCGGCTTCAAAGAGCAGTCGTCTTACAGCAGAATCTGTCACCTCCTCGTCAGCAATGACGATAGGACGCATGTGCAGTTGTACGAGCTTCTGCACGTATTTCATCTTCTCGTTCATCGGAAGCTTCATGCGCCTGAACATGTTCGGAATCATGCGCTCGCCAATGTCGTTGTGGTTGTGGAACGTCCAGCCCAGCTGTGGGTCCCACCTCTTAGACTTAGGCTTGCCGATGTCATGAAGCAGCGCAGCCCATCTGAGCCATAGCGTATGCTCCTTAATGTCCTCGAAAGGTGAGTTGTCATTGTTGCACCAGTCTTTGCCGGAAGTTGCCTTTGCCACGTTCTCAAGCACTTCCAGCGTGTGGTAGAAATTATCCTTGTGCGCCTTGCCGTTTCGTGTTTCCACCCCCTGCAAGGCGGTAAGCTCAGGAAAAATAATGCTCAACAACCCGCACCTGTCCAACTCGGTAAGCCCGATGGACGGATGCTCAGAAAGCATTATCTTATTCAACTCGTCAGCAATTCTTTCGCCGCTTATTATCTTGATGCGCTCCTTGTTTCGTGCAAGCGCGTCGAAGGTCTCCGGCTCAATGTCGAAGTTCAACTGTGCAGAAAACCTCACACACCTCATCATTCGCAACGGGTCGTCGCTGAAAGTGATGTCGGGGTCGAGTGGAGTAGCTATGATGCGGTCCTCGAGGTCACGTATGCCGTCAAACGGGTCGATGAGTTCCCCGAAACGGCTTGCGTTCAGACACAGCGCCATCGCGTTGATGGTGAAGTCGCGCCTGTTCTGGTCCTCCTCCAGTGTGCCGTCCTCAGTTATAGGCTTTCGTGAGTTACGGTCGTAGCTTTCCTTGCGTGCTCCCACAAATTCAATCTCCACTCCGCGGCTCTTTAGCTGCGCCGTTCCGAAGTTACGGTATATTGCTATGTTTGCTCTCTTGAGTTTCTTCTTCAGTGCCTCTGCAAGCATTATGCCCGGTCGTGAGCCGGCGCCAGCCTCGCCGTTGCTGTGTGCCTGGTAGCCGTCTTTGAACGCCACCACCACATCAATGTCCTTCGAGTGCCTTTGCAGGAACAGGTCGCGTACCCATCCGCCTATGACGTAACACTCCAGATTCAGTTCGTCGGCCGTGTCGCCAATCAGTCTGAACACCGGGTGATCTAATGCTTTAAGTATATCTTCTTGTGTGAGATTCTTCATTCTTTAACTAAATTTATGCAAAGATACGTCTTTTTTTGCGATTTACGCGTCGGAGCATGACAAGATTAGACGATAAATACTTATCTTTGGGGCATAATACGTTTATGATTATGAGAAAACTGTTGATTTTATTGCCGATATGCGCGGCTGCGTTTTTTACGAGCTGTTCCTCCTGCCAGCGTGGAAAGGAGATAGAGGAGCGTCGTGCTGCGTTGGCGCATCATGATGAAGAAGAGCTTCAAGAGGCAAGAGACGCCTTGTATTCTGCCGACAGCACGGCTACATGCGTCGAGGTGGAACTCGTTGAATTGAAAAAGCTCTTCGTGTTTGAAAAGAAGGAAGAGTATCAGAGCCGTGGCTTCTGGGTCTTGAAAGAACAGGGCGGTGACAAGACACAGCTCGACTTCTTTGCCGAGGTGGAAGAAGAAGGACAGATGCTGCTCGTTAGCATAGACAAGAAACGTAAGTGGAATTTCTACAAGGTAGCTAAGGGACAGACAAATTTCCTCGAGTCTGCAGAGGTTAAGTCTTTCATAGGCCGTGAACTCACAGACGAAGAAAAACAGCAGGTTCAGCTTGTCTATAAGTTGTCTGAAAGCATGCGAAGTTATAACGATGCTGTGGCTGCTCAGAAGAAGAACAAACTCAAGGTACAGTTCTACGAGAAGAAAATCGGTGAGCGAAACTCACGCATAGACTGACACCTTTGCATCAGCATCGGAACGAATAAAATGGTGGGGAGTACAGACGTCGTACTTTTCACCCTTTTCTTTTTCTCCAACTGGCTTACTTTTGCACTCCAACAGACATAAAAGGCTGCAAAGAAAAATCCTTGCAGCCTTGTCAGTTGTATCTCTAATGTCCGTGAGTGATTACTCAGCACGGAGAGTGTAGCGCTTGAAGTCAACGATAGTGAGTTCCTTGTCAACAGACTGGAGGTACTGCTGAACTGTAACCTTTGAATCGTCGATGTAAGCCTGGTCGAGGAGACAGTTCTCCTTGAAGAACTTGTTGAGCATACCCTTAGCGATATTCTCAATCATTTCTGGCTTAAGCTTAGCTGCAGCCTCTTCAGCAACAGTCTTCTTGATTTCTTTAGCCTTAGCAACGTCCTCAGCTGTAATCCAGCCCTTGCCCATGTTTGACTCCATGTGTTCCTCAGAGTCAACGTGTGCTGGGTTGATACCTGCCTTCTTGAGAGCGTTCTCAACAGCCTTAGAAACCTGGTTCTCCTTAGCCTTCTCGATGTCAGCCTTGAACTCAGCGTCGATAGTAGCCTGTGGAACAGACTTCTCGTCGAGAGCAACTGGGTTCATAGCAGCAACCTGCATAGCGATGTTCTTACCAACCTGTGCGTCAGCAGCCTTGTTGAGGGCGATGAGTGTGCAGAGGAAGTTACCGTTCATGTGGTTGTAAGCGATGATGTTCTCGCCTTCTACAGTAGCGTAGCCGTCGAGCTCCATCTTCTCACCTGTAACACCAGAGCGGTTAACAACAGCGTCAGCTACAGTCTGGCCGTTGATGACGAGGGCGTTAACCTCTTCGAGAGTCTTAGCCTTAGCTGCGATAGCTGCGTTGATGATGTCGTTAGCAAGTGCTACGAAGTCTGCGTTCTTAGCAACGAAATCAGTCTCACACTTGAGTGCGATCATAGCACCGAAGTTGCCTTCAACCTTTGCGAGTACGCAACCTTCAGCTGCCTCGCGGTCAGAACGCTTTGCAGCTACGAGCTGACCCTTCTTGCGAAGAATCTCCATTGCTGCATCGAAGTCGCCGTTAGCCTCGTTGAGGGCCTTCTTACAGTCCATAAGACCAGCCTGAGTCTTCTGGCGAAGTTTATTTATGTCTGCTAATGTGATAGCCATAATTCTTTTCTGTTGAATTAAGAGCCGAAAGTGAAATGGAATTGCTTCTATTTCACTTTCAACTATTGTTTGTTTTTAATTTACTTAGCCTCTTCAGCCTCAGCTTCCTTAGCCTCAGCCTTTGCCTTTGGAGCCTTCTTCTCGCCAGCTGCTTCCATGTCAACCTTCTCAGCCTTACGCTCGTCGAGACCTTCCTTGATTGCGCCGCAAACTGCGTCGAGGATAACCTCGATAGACTTTGAAGCGTCGTCGTTTGCAGGAATTACGAAGTCAACGTTGTTAGGGTTTGAGTTAGTATCCACGATAGCGAATACTGGAATGCCGAGACGGTTAGCCTCGCTAACAGCGATGTGCTCCTTCATTACGTCAACTACGAAGAGTGCAGATGGGAGACGAGTAAGGTCGGCGATTGAGCCGAGGTTCTTCTCCAACTTAGCACGCTTGCGCTGAATCTGAAGGTTCTCACGCTTTGAGAGCTTGTCGTATGTACCGTCAGCAATGAGCTTGTCGATGTTAGCCATCTTCTTCACAGCCTTACGGATTGTTGGGAAGTTGGTAAGCATACCACCTGGCCAACGCTCGATTACGTATGGCATATTTACTGACTGTGCCTTCTCAGCAACTACTTCCTTAGCCTGTTTCTTAGTAGCAACAAAAAGAATTCTCTTTCCACTCTTTGCAATCTGCTTGAGAGCCTCAGCGGCAGTCTCAGTCTTTGCAACTGTCTTGTGGAGGTCGATGATGTGGATGCCGTTGCGCTCCATGAAGATATAAGGAGCCATAGCTGGATTCCACTTACGCTTGAGGTGACCAAAGTGTGCACCTGCTTCGAGCAATGTATCGAATGATGTTCTTGCCATAATTTTTTGTTTTTAAGTCCGACTGTGGGAATGAGTTCCTTGTGCCGGAATTGTTTACGTTCTTTTTAGTTAAAAATAATTTGTTAACCAACCTGTGGGTAGCTGAGCCTTTCGGTGTCAGGTCTCGCAGGTTTAGATGCTAAACGATAAGTCTTTAAGCGACTTTCCTCATTGTGTTGCTCCGCCCTGCTATATAATATATAAGGTGTAGAGCACGTATCGGGATATTAACGCTTAGAGAACTGGAATCTACGGCGTGCCTTTGGCTGACCTGGCTTCTTACGCTCAACAGCACGTGGGTCACGAGTAACGAATCCTTCTGCACGGAGTGCCTTCTTATCGTCAGCGTTGATCTTAACGAGTGCGCGAGCGATAGCGAGGCGGAGTGCCTGTGACTGACCTGTGTAACCGCCACCCTTGAGGTTTACGAGGATGTCGTACTTCTCAGCTACGCCAAGAAGGTTGAGTGGCTGCTTAACAACGTACTGAATGAGTTCTGATGGGAAATAATCCTTGAGGTCACGCTTGTTGATTGTGATCTTACCTGTACCCTCTGAAAGGTACACGCGTGCAATGGCGCTCTTACGACGGCCAAGTGCATTGATATAATTTACTGCCATACCTTTTTATTACTTTAACAGGTTAATGTCGATTGATACTGGGCTCTGAGCCTGCTTGTTGTGCTCTGCGCCTTCGAAGATGTAGAGATTCTTGAGAACCTTAGCACCGAGGATACCCTTTGGAAGCATGCCCTTAACAGCGTGACGTACGATCTTCTCGTAACCGTTAGTGCGCTTAGTCATTTCCAAAGCTGTAGCCTTCTTCTGACCACCAGGATAACCTGAGTAAGTAATGTAAAGCTTGCTGTTCAACTTGTCTCCTGAGAGAACAATCTGGTTAGCGTTGATGATGATTACGTTATCACCGCAATCCATGTTTGGAGTGAAGCATGGCTTGTACTTACCACGCAAAATCTTTGCAACCTTTGAGCTGAGACGACCGAGTGTCTGACCTGCTGCGTCTACAACAACCCACTGCTTGTTTGCAGCCTCTGGGGTTACATAGTTTGTCTTGAAACTTAAAGTGTTCATTCTTAAACTTTTGTTTTTGTTGTTACTTTAATTATTAAATATTCTGTCCACGGCTTGCGCCGCAGTTTTAATGGCGAGACGGCATCTTGTCCGTCACGCTTCAACGCTCACGAACCACGTTCCCGGCTAATAGGATGCGCTATTCACACGTTGATTTGGAGGCATTTTTCATGCCCCCCGATAATAATCGGCGTGCAAATGTACGATTTTTTGATGGGGTGGCAAAGGTTTATCGCTATTTTTTTTGCTGCTTTTGCTTGTTTTCCTTATTTTTGCGCGAGAAAATAAAAATATTGTATGTATGAATGAAATATTAAGTCGGATGAACAAAGCTTTACTGACGTTAGTGCTGTTTGTTGCTGCAGCGGCAGGCAGTGTGTTGAGTGCTCAGGAATATTCGCGTGTGACGAATCTTCCTCACCTGATTATCAACACGGAAAAAAACACCCCGATAACAAGCAAGGATTACTATATCTACGCAACCCTCATCTATGTCGATGAGGACGACGTGGTCACTCAGTACGACTCCGTGAGCATTCGCGGACGAGGCAATTCCACATGGAGCGTAAGTAAGAAACCATACAGGATTAAGTTCCAGAGCAAGGAAAAGTTTCTCGGAAAGGGGCATGCCAAGGCTAAGAGCTGGACGCTCATCGCCAACGCCCTTGACAAGACTCTTATACGCAACGCCGTGACGTTTGCCATGGGCGATTTCCTCGGCTTGAAGTTCAACCCGTCTCGCAAGTACATCGACTTGACCCTCAACGGCACGTTTATGGGCAATTATATGATAAGCGACCACGTGGATGTGCGCTCCAAGCGCGTCGATATTGCCGAGCAGGAATATCCGCTGCCGGAGGATGCCGACGTGAGCGGAGGCTACTTGCTGGAGGTCGATGGATTCCGCGACGGCAACTACTTCGCTACCAGCAGGTACGGCGTGCCTATCCGCATCCACTATCCTGACGAGGACGAGATTTCGGATGAACAGAACCAGTACATTCGCCGTTATATTCGCGAGTTCGAACAGGCTCTCTCAAGCAGCGACTTCGACGATGCCCAAAAGGGCTACCGCCGCTGGGTCGATTCCGTTTCGCTTGCCAACTGGTTCCTTGCCACGGAGATAAGCGGAAACATCGACGGCTACTTCTCTACATACTTCTATAAGAACCGTGGCGACTCGCTGCTTTATTGGGGACCTTTGTGGGACTATGACATTGCGTACGCCAACGATAACCGTAAGGGCGACACGCGCCACCAGCTCATGACCGATGTCGGATATGGAGAGACAAAGTATTGGGTAAACCGCATGTGGGCAGACCCGTGGTTCAGCCGACTCGTCAACCGCCGCATGAAGGAAGTCGTTGATGCTGGTCTGGAGAATTTCATGTATGCGCAGATTGACTCTCTTGTCGAGCTTATGGAGGAATCGCGCGAGCTCAACTATCGCAAGTGGGGCATAAAAACTCGATACCTGCGTGAGTACATCCTGTTTTCTACATACGACGAGTACATCGATTTCATGAAACAGTACATACACGACCACATATCATATCTGTCTTCGGCGTTCCATCTGAGGATGCCGCCGGAGCCAACGCCTCCTTTCGAGCCGAGCGAGGAACGCTATTACCGTATCGTGAACGTGAATACGAGCACGGCTCTCTGCTCTGACGGCGATTATGTCTGTGCGTGGACGTTCAATCCGAGCGACCATCTGCAGCAGTGGCAGGTCGTGTCTGCCGGCGACGGCTATTACTTGCTTATCAATCGTGACACGCGTCTGGCTCTCACCGACCCTACGGAGGGATATGCCGATGCAACCACCAACGTGGGCGCACGTCTGAAGCTTGCCGAGATAGACGCTACCGACGATGCCCAGCTGTGGTGCTTCACGCCGCAGGGCCTTGACGAGACGTACAATATTGTCAACAAGGCTACGCAGCATACTGCCAATCTCAGTGGTGGAAGTACGTCCGACGGAACCCACATTCTCAGCTATACTACCGACGAGAAGAATGCGACAAGCAAAAACCGCCTGTGGTACATGTATGTGGGAGGAAAAATCGAAGAACAGTATCGCACTACCGACGTGGCGTCTGCCGTTCCTGACGACTATGCACTTGCCTTCGACCCTTCCGACAAGGCATTGCACTTTGCCTGCGCCGACCCTTCTGAACTCCGTTTCTCTGCACGTGTATATTCAACCTCAGGCACTATGGTCAAGACTTTCTCGGCAGCAGAGCGATGCTCCGTCGGCGACCTTCCTTCAGGCGTATATATCGTGAAGTGGCAGGCTGACGGACATACCAAGAGCGTGAAGTTCAAACTGTAATCCTCGGCACGAATGGAACATTACAATGAGTTCGGCACGTGGCTGAAAGGGCGTGTGGGCTGCAAGGTGCAGAAGATATCCGTCAATGCGGGTTTCACCTGCCCCAACCGCGACGGCTCGGTGGGCGTGAACGGATGCACCTACTGCAACAACCAGACCTTCAATCCTGCCTATTGTGCCACGGAAAAGTCTGTGACTCAGCAACTCGTGGAAGGCAAGGCGTTCTTCGGCAAGAAATATCCCGGCATGAAATACCTCGCCTATTTCCAGGCATATACGAATACTTACGGCGAACTGTCACACCTCATCAGTCTGTATGAAGAGGCGTTGGCGGTTCCCGACGTCATAGGCATCGTCATTGGCACCCGCCCCGACTGCATGCCCGATGCTCTGCTCGACTACCTTGAACAACTCAACCGACGCACGTTTCTTATCGTAGAGTATGGAATTGAGAGCATGGACGACGCCACGCTCCTGCGCATCAACCGTGGACACTATCACAGCGTCACTGCCGATGCCGTGGCACGTACCGCCAACCGTGGCATCGTCACGGGAGGCCATGTCATACTCGGCTTGCCGGGCGAGACTTATGACATGATGATGCACGAGGCTGCACAGCTGTCGTCGCTCCCGCTCACCACGCTCAAGCTCCACCAGTTGCAGCTCATCAAGGGCACGCGCATGGCAGACGAATATTTCGCCTGTCCAAGTGACTTCCATCTCTACACCGCCGATGAATACATAGATTTGGTGATTGATTTCATAGAGCGTCTTCGCCCTGACATGATACTCGAACGCTTCGTGTCGCAGTCTCCAGCCTCGCTCCTCGCCGTTCCGGGGTGGGGGCTCAAGAACTATGAGTTCGTTGATAAGGTACACAAGCGCATGCAGGAACGGAATGCACGTCAGGGACGTTTGTATGTCGAAGCGTGACGGCGCACGCATCGCTGTATGTTGTTCTGCGGCTGGGCACGAAAGCAAGTATTGCGCAGTCTTGAGAAAAACGGCTTTTCATTTTGCCGTTAGCATGAAAACACCTATATTTGCATTGTTAACGTTAAAGTCTGATGATTAGGGAACGACAATATGACGGTTTATTTTATTCTGCATTATAGATGTGCACAAGAGAGACTCTGTTTGCAAAAACATTTCGGCTTGCAGTGGTATTGTCCAAGTCACCATCGATTCCGCTGTACCTCTGCTACGGATGTTTTACGGGTCTTGTACGAGTCCGCTCCGTGTGTTCTACGGGTACAATCCGTAGAAATGCGTAGAAAACCCGTAGGAAATGCGTAGAAAATCCGTAGCAGGTATGTTGCTGCCACGGTGCGGACAGGACGGATGTCGAGGGTGTAAGAAATAAATGTATTCAACTTTCGCAAGTATTGCTAACGCTTTACTTGCGATGCTTGAAGGTTTGATGTGTCAAAGTGTGGTGGTATGAAAGAATTGTTCATGGAAATGGACTATTCTGCGAATGACGGTTTCGTGTTTTTTTTTGTTGTGTGGATGAGGTTGGTATAGGAAGTTTAACAAGTGTATTGATGTAAAGCATTGCTTTTTGAAGGGAAATTTGGTACAGATATGCCATAAATGTCAAGGAATGACTTGACTAAAAATAAAAAGTGATAGGATTATTTTGCTTTTATGCTATTGCCGCGTAAATGTCTGATATTTATTTTATACCTTTGCAGCCGATTTTTAGGTTAGATGAACAGGATTATTTTTAGAATCGCTTTTCGTACTGAAAAATTATG
>JAFSSN010000110.1 GCA_017450985.1 Bacteroidaceae bacterium | reverse complement strand
TTCACTCTTCACTCTTCACTCTTCATTCTTCATTCTTCATTCTTCACTCTTCACTCTTCATTCTATCACTCTTCTCTCCGCGGGATAGCTACTTGCGAAACATGAATTTGCTATATTTCCCACGTTGTGTATGGACGGCGCATTAGATGTGAGTTGTAGTAGCGGTGGTCGCCTGTCACTTCCTCGCCAAGAAAGTCTGGCTTTATGTACTGCTCTTTCTCGTTTGCCAATTCTATTTCGGCGAGGACAAGTCCGCGGTTTTCTCCGAAGAACTCGTCCACCTCAACTGTGTGGTTGCCGCTTTTCACGAGCCATCGTTCTTTGATGATTCGTCCAGGCATACACAGTTTCATCAGTTCTTTGGCGTCGTCCATAGGAATCTCGGTTTCAAACTCATAGCGAGTCATTCCTCCGTTTTTGGACGGGCCTTTGATGGTCAGGTATGCCTTGTCGCCACGAATGCGGAAACGAACGGTCTTGCCGGCTTCCGTTGCCATGTAGCCTTGTTCTATGTGAGAGTGGGAGTAGGCAAGATGCTTGTATTCTCCTGTCACAAGAAACTTACGTTCTATTTCGTTATGCACGATGTAAAATGTTTGGGTTATTAGAGTTTTTTCTGCTCCTCGTATAATTCATGTCGCATGAAGCAAGTAAGCCATTTTGTATTCGGGAAAAATACGTTGAACAGTAAAAACTCTTTATGAAAAATTATGCTTCGCTGCCAGAGAACTCCATGAGGTAGGCCTTGATGAAGCCGTCCAACTTACCGTCCATCACTCCGTTGACGTCGCTTGTCTGGTAGTTTGTGCGGTGGTCCTTAACGCGACGGTCGTCGAATACGTATGAACGAATCTGGCTTCCCCATTCAATCTTTTTCTTTCCGGCCTCAACCTTCTGCTGCTCAGCCATTCGCTTCTGCAATGCGCGGTCGTAGAGTTGTGAACGAAGTAAGCGGAGGGCGTTCTCGCGGTTCTCCAACTGCTTACGTGTCTCTGTGTTCTCGATGAGGATTTCCTCTTCCTCGCCTGTGTCTGGGTCAACATACTGGTAACGAAGACGAACACCTGTCTCCACCTTGTTGACGTTCTGTCCGCCGGCACCACCGCTTCGGAAAAGGTCCCAGCTTATCTTGCTCTTGTCAATTACAACCTCGATGGAGTCGTCGACGAGAGGGGTGACAAACACGGATGCGAATGAAGTCATTCGCTTTCCTTGTGCGTTGTAAGGAGAAACTCGTACCAGACGGTGTACACCGTTTTCTCCCTTCAAGAATCCGTATGCCTGGTCGCCTTCAATCTCCATGGTGACAGTCTTGATGCCAGCTTCGTCACCGTCGATGAAGTTGCTGATTGTCACCTTGTAGTTGTGAGCTTCAGCCCAACGCTGATACATACGCATGAGCATGCTTGCCCAGTCTTGTGCCTCAGTACCTCCGGCACCAGAATTGATTTTAAGTACGGCGTCCATGCCGTCTGCCTCGTTGCGAAGCATGTTCTTAAGTTCAAGTTCTTCTATGAGTTTTATAGCGTTGGCGTAGTATTCGTCCACCTCTTCTTCTGTGGTCATTTCGTCCTTGTAGAAGTCGTATGCCACTTCGAGGTCGTCGGCTGCCGTCTTCACTTCCTTGTAGCCGTCAATCCATTTCTGAAGGTCTTTTACCTTCTTCATTTGTGCCTCTGCTGCTTTCGCGTCGTCCCAGAAACCCGGTGCCTGAGTACGAAGCTGCTCTTCTTCTACCTGTATAAGTTTCTCGTCAATGCCGAGATAGCGATGAAGCGCTTCAGTACGCTCCATCACGTCTTTCAATTGATCTGCTGTAATCATATAAGCTTTAAAATTTGGTGCAAAGGTAGTAAAAAAAGAGTAGAATTATTATTAAGATGTGCTAAATATCGCCATCCCGTAAATTTCTCCGCATTTGCGGCTTCTTTCTTCGGCAAAAAAGCGTACCTTTGTAACCAGAATTAGAGCTGTATGTAATGCAAATAATAAAGAAACTTGATTTATTCGTACTCAAAAACTTTCTGACGCTGTTCTTAGGAACATTTTGCATCAGTCTTTTTGCTGTATTGATGCAGTTTACTTGGCGATATGTGGATGAATTGATTGGAAAGGGACTTTCGGCATTTGTTTTGGCAAAATTCGTGTTCTATGCCGCTGAAATTCTTGTGCCACTTGCATTACCTTTAGCTGTACTTCTCGCATCACTTATTTCCTTCGGAAACATGGGCGAGCGTCTTGAATTGCTTGCCATTAAAGCGTCTGGCATATCTTTGTTTCGTGTCTTGCGTCCCCTGTTTATTGTGACGGCGATGCTTGCCGGGACATCGTTCTATTTCCAGAATGTCGTGGTACCTGATGCTGACAATAAGTTCATGCTCTTGCTGGTGTCTATACGAATGAAATCGCCTGAACTTGACATTCCTGAGGGCGTGTTCTATAGCGGTATTGACGGTAACAACATATACGTCGAGCGCAAGGACAAGGAGACTGGCTGGATGTACAATGCCATAATCTACAACTACAAGGACGGTGCTTATCGTGCGCATATCATTCTTGCCGATTCCGCCCGTCTTGAGACTACGGCAGACAAGAAACAGCTGTTCCTGCACCTCTACAGCGGTGAGCAGTTTGAGAATACCGACGGAGGAAATACGTTCCAGACGGGTACGAGCAATGTTCCGTACAGGCGTGAGACTTTCGTGGAGAAGCATTTCCTTATCGACTTCGACACGAATCTTAATATGGCTGGTGAGAATACGTTCTCAAGCAGTGCAAAGACAAAGGGAATGGATGCCCTTCTTGTGGATATCGACTCTCTTCAGGCATATTGCGACAGCCTCGGATATGCCTATTACAAGGATTACAAGCGTTTCGACGCTGATGTGCCTTTGACAACCATGAGCAGCGATTCGTTGCAGGTGGTTCGTGCGCTGGAGGCTCGCGCGGCAGCATCGAAGACCGTAAAGGCGAAGATTGACATCGACAGCGTTTTCCGGAAGAAAAGTTCGCAGGAGCAGCAGAGCATTGTCTTGAATGCTCTTTCGCGTGCAAATATGAAGACGATGAACCTTGAGTTTTGCAGCATGATGATGAAGCAGGGACAGGAGGATGTACGTTTCCACATAGCTGAGATTTATCAGAAGATAACGATGTCGCTTGCCGTTCTTTTGTTCTTCTTTATCGGTGCGCCTCTCGGAGCCATAATACGTAAGGGAGGACTCGGAGTGTCAGTCGTGGTGTCGGTGCTTATCTTCATCTTCTATTATGTGGTTAATACCGCTGGCGTGAAGGTGGGTCGTGAGGGAAGTATTCCTATCGAGCTTGGAGTGTGGTTGAGTACCATAGTGCTTGCACCTATAGGTCTGTTCCTTACGGTGAAGTCAAACAACGACTCTGCCGTGTTCAACAAGGATGCCTACGTGTCTTTCTTCCGCCGTCTTTGGGGAATACGCCAGAAACGTCATATTGCAGGCAAGGAGGTCATTATCAACGACCCAGACTACGACAAGGCAGAGGCACTTATCAACGAGCTTGCTGCCGATGCACGTGCTTATCTTGGCAATAAGAAGCTGAAGAGGCTCTCTTATTTCGTCAAACTCTATATCGGTAAGGTTGATGACTCCGATATACGAAGCATCAGCGAAAGGTTGGAGTACCTCGTTGACATGCTTGCCAACAGCCGCAAGCGTCAGCTCATAGCCGACCTCAACGAGATGCCGATTATCGATTATGCTTCGTTCCGATTCTACCGAAGGGTCAGAAGCGATATGAAGAATATTATTAGTGTTGGAGAAAAACTTAAAAAGGACATATATGGAAAATAGTAAATTCAGTACAATTGAGGCTGCTCTTGAAGACTTCCGTCAGGGCAAGTTCGTCATCGTAGTGGATGACGAAGACCGCGAAAACGAAGGTGACTTCATCACTTCTGCTGAGCTGATTACGCCAGAGAAAGTAAACTTCATGCTGCAAGAGGGCAGGGGTGTGCTTTGCGCTCCTATAACCATCTCGCGTGCCCATGAGTTGAATCTGCCGCATCAGGTTGATGAGAACACCTCAATGTTGGGTACTCCATTCACTATAACGGTAGATAAACTTGAGGGATGCACCACAGGCGTGAGTGCCAAGGACCGCGCGTCAACCATTCAGTGGCTTGCCAATGACGATGCACGTCCTTCTGACTTCGGACGTCCGGGCCACATCAATCCGCTCTATGCACAGGATAATGGTGTGCTTCATCGTGCCGGCCATACTGAGGCTGCCGTTGACCTTGCCCGTCTCTCAGGACTTAAGCCTGCTGCCGCACTCATTGAGATTCTCAATCCTGACGGCACAATGGCTCGTATGCCTCAGCTTGTGGAAAAAGCGGAGCAACTGGGCATCAAACTCATTCAGATTAAGGATCTCATAGCATATCGTCTGCAAAGGGAAAGCCTTGTGGAGAAAGGCCAGGAGGCTGACCTCCCGACGGATTACGGACATTTCCACATCATACCTTTCAGACAGAAGAGCAACGGACTGGAGCATATCGCACTTGTAAAGGGTACATGGGAAAAGGATGAGCCTGTTCTCGTGAGAATGCACTCAAGCTGTGCTACCGGCGACATCTTCGGCAGTCAGCGTTGCGACTGCGGAGAGCAGCTCCACAAGTCAATGCAGCTGATAGAAAAGGAAGGCAAGGGCGCAATAATATATCTCATTCAGGAAGGACGTGGCATCGGTCTCATGAACAAGATTGCTGCATACGTTCTGCAGGAGAGAGGCGACGACACAGTGGATGCAAATATCCACCTCGGATTCGATCCTGACCTGCGCGACTATGGAGTGGGAGCACAGATACTGCGCGACCTCGGCATCAGTAAGATTCGTCTCATTACAAATAACCCAACCAAGCGTGTAGGACTCGAAGGCTACGGACTTGAGATTGTCGATAACGTGCCTATCGAGATAGTACCTAACAAGTATAACGAGCGTTATCTTCGTACTAAGAAAGAGCGTATGGGACACATTCTTCATTTTAACAAGTAACACATTCAACAAATATAAATATGGAAAATCTTTCAGACTGTCTTAACAGACTTTCACCTTCTGCAACACTTGCCATGTCGCAGAAAAGTTCGGAACTTAAGGCTCAAGGTGTTGACGTTATCAATCTCAGTGTCGGAGAACCAGACTTCAATACTCCTGATCACATCAAGGAGGCTGCGAAGAAGGCTATCGATGAAAACTGGACACGCTACAGTCCTGTTCCCGGCTATCCGGAACTCAAGAATGCCATCGTGGCAAAACTGAAGAATGAGAACGGACTTGATTACAAGCCTTCACAGATTCTTTGCTCAAACGGTGCCAAACAGTCTGTGTGCAACGCTATCATGGCTCTCGTCAACGAAGGTGATGAAGTGATTATTCCTGCACCTTATTGGGTAAGCTACCCACAGATGGTTAAGCTTGCTAACGGTACGCCTGTTTTTGTTGAGGCTACAATCGAACAGAATTTCAAAATGACTGCTGAACAGCTTGAGGCTGCTATCACTCCAAAGACACGTGCGCTCATCCTCTGCTCACCGTCAAACCCAACAGGTTCTGTTTATTCTAAGAAAGAACTCGAGGCGTTGAAGAACGTACTTCTCAAGCATGAGCGAGTAATCGTTATTGCTGACGAAATCTACGAGCATATTAACTATGTAGGAGCACATGCTTCTATGGCTTCTTTCGACGACATCAAGGAGCGTGTCGTTATCGTGAACGGTGTGTCAAAAGCTTATGCTATGACAGGATGGCGTATCGGATTCATTGCTGCTCCAGAGTGGATTGTCAAGGGATGCAACAAGCTCCAGGGACAGTACACTTCAGGACCATGCTCTGTGTCACAGAAGGCTGCTGAGGCTGCTTATACTGGTAGCCAGGCTTGCGTTGAGGAGATGCGTAAGGCTTTCGAGCGTCGTAAGAACCTTATATATAACCTTGCCAAGGAGATTCCAGGACTTGAGGTTAACAACCCTGAGGGTGCTTTCTACCTCTTCCCTAAGTGCTCAAGCTTCTTCGGAAAGGCTGACGGCGACCGCAAGATTAACACTTCTACCGATCTTGCAATGTATCTTCTCGAGGTTGGACACGTTGCCACAGTAGGCGGCGACGCTTTCGGCTCTCCTGAGTGCTTCCGTATGAGTTATGCTACATCTGACGAGAATATCGTTGAGGCTATGAAGCGTATCAAGGAGACACTTGCTCGTTTGAAGTAATAGACTAATATAATACGCATAGCTCCCACATGACTTGTGTTTCTCCAGTCATGTGGGAGTTTAGTTGTTAAGTTATGCGGTTGTTGCGGCTTTACGGTTGTGTGGAAATGAATTGGTTGCTTGGGTTTTGCAAGTGCTTATTTTGATTTGCAGTAAAGCCTTTGTCCGAGAGGGGAGTGAGTGGGAAAATATGCCCAAAAGAACGACTCATGAATATCACTTTTGTCCCCATAAGCGAACAACTGGTAAACTTAAAAATGAACGAAACAGAAGCTTTCGAAATTTGAATGAATGATATTATAAAATGATAAAAGCAATATTCTTTGACATTGACGGCACGCTTGTGTCTTTCAAAACACATACTATTCCCCAATCTACAATTGATGCCGTGCGTGAGGTGCGTAAGAGGGGTGTTAAGGTGTTTATCGCTACGGGACGCCCTATGCCGTTCATAAATAATCTTGAAGGTTTGGAGTATGACGGCATAATGTCGGTGACGGGTGCGCATTTCGTCGATGGAAATGGCAAGGTCATATTCTCACATCCTGTACCGAAAGACGACATCCGTCGTGTTCTCGACTATGCTTCGGCAAAGCGCATGTGCGTTACTTTTGCTGGGGCGGATGAGACTTTTACCATATATCCAAATCCGCAGAGCGACGAAGTGTTCCGACTGCTAAATCTGCAGCCTTCTGTGGCACATGGGGCATCGGAGCATTGTCTTGACATGGATGTGTTGCAGGTCATAGCGTTTTTTGCGGCTGACGAGGAGGAAGAAATGATGCGAGATGTGTTGTCTCATTGCGATGCTCATCGTTGGCATCCGGCTTTTGCCGACTGTATTGCTTCGGGCATAAGTAAGGCGACAGGTATGGACGAGGTTATCAAGCACTATGGAATAGATATTTCTGAGACAATGGCGTTCGGAGATGGGGGTAATGACATCGAAATGTTGTGCCATGCAGGTGTCGGTATTGCTATGGGAAATGCAAATGACAACGTGAAGAAATGCGCAAATATTGTCACGGATAGCGTTGATGACCATGGTGTGGCAAAAATTTTAGCGAAGTTTGATAAATTTCTTTGATAAAAGTTTGCAAGTTTAAGAAAAAGCCGTACCTTTGCACTCGCTAAAACGAACAAGCCATACGGCTTACGAAAATAACTTAGCAAATGGCGGGGTAGCTCAGCTGGTTAGAGCGTCGGATTCATAATCCGGAGGTCGAGGGTTCGGGTCCCCCTCCCGCTACAAAAAAGCACTTACGAAATCATTCGTTAGTGCTTTTTTTGTGTGTTGTTTTTTTGGGGGGGGGGCAGTTGTACGGGTGTAAGGTTATACGGTTTTACGGTCATGAGGTTTTACGGGTTATACGGTTTTACGGTCATGAGGTTTTACGGTTATACGGTTTTACGGTCATGAGGTTTTAGGGTTATACGGTCGTGAGTTTTTGCGGTTTTACAGTCATACGGTTTGAAGGTTGTACGGTTGTAAGGTCATGAGGTTTTACGGTTATACGGTCATACGGTTTGATGGTTGTACGGTTATAAGGTCGTGTTTTTTTGCGGTTATTTTGTTTTCTGTTGTATGGTTGTATGGCTATAGGAGTATTTCAATCAGATAATCCCGTGTTAAAACTGATGCAGTGCAGCGATTTGACAACCTTGAAAATGGACGAAACAGGTGTTTGTAAAAGTAATGTCCGTAATGTTAATTTAAAGTTAAATTTCGTGAGGCGTTTGACTCGTCCCTAAGGTCAACCTATATCTTTGCTGTCGCTTAGCAAAATATCGATCGATTATGAGAAAAGAAACAAAATTAAAAATCGGAGAGTTCTCACAGTTGATGCAGGTCACAGTAAAGACGTTGCGTCACTATGAGCAGAAGGGACTGCTGCAACCAGACGAGGTTGACGAATGGACGGGCTATCGTTACTATGGCTTGGGCCAGATGCAGAAGCTGAAGGATATACGCGATTTGCAACGACTCGGTTTTTCGTTGGATGAGATAAAGGAACTGTACGAAGACGATTTGCATACTCCAAGCATCCAGCAGATGACAGCGAAGATTGAAGAGACGGAAGCGCTGCTACGGCAACTCGTAACCCGACGGAACCGACTGCTCGAATTGAGAAACTCTCGCAAAGAAATGGACACAATGGAAAAATTCAGTTTTCAATCATTACCTGAGATTATCGTGGCAAGTCATCGTGAAGTTCTCCCAAACTATGCGGCTATCGGCTCTATGTGCTGTGAAAAGATAGGCCCGGAGATGCTGCGTCTTGGCTGTAAGTGCTCTGCTCCCGGATATTGCTTTATCGTGGAACACAATAAGGAATACAAGCCCGTAGATGTCGATATAGAGTATTGTGAGCAGGTGGAAGAGATGGGACAGGACAGCAGCATCATACAGTTCAAGCGTCTTGCAGCAATTCCAAAGGCACTTTGCATGAAGCATGTCGGTCCGTACGAGCGTTTCTACGAATCGTTCATGGAGGCCTTCCGCTATATTGAGGAACAAGGATTAAAAGTCGTTGGTCAGCCTCGCACATGCTATATCGACGGTGCGTGGAATCAGGAAGACCCGGAAAAGTGGCTTTCAATCATCCAGATTCCGGTAGAGTAAATTTCTCCATTCTTCTTACTCGGTCCTTTCCGACCAGTCGTACCTCTGTTGTAAGTCTTATCGTTGTTCACTATCTCTTCAGTACTTGTCCGTTACTTGTTCAGTGTACGACTGAACAAGTACTGGACAAATGAAAGAAAAGGAGCGGTCCCATTTGGTGTTACCATACATTTCTAAACAGGGCTTGATTTTTACTGACACTGTTTGAACTATATGTTTTTGCCAGACGGTAATAGTATAAAAAATAACATGCATATTCACATTGAGCAAATATGCATGTTATGATTGTTGGGCTTGTTTCGATAACGGTTAGTTATCGGAAACAGCCATTGGCGTATGTTTGTTTATCCGTAGATAATCTTGCCGTTCTCGTCACGGTTCTCGTCAATGAAGCTCTTGTTGTACTGAGTCATTCCGCGGAGTGACATACCCATGTTAGAGAAACCACCATCGTGGAAGAGAGTCTGCATTGTAACCTTCTTTGTGAGGTCAGAGAACATTACGATACAGTAGTCAGCACACTCGTCAGCGCTTGCATTGCCAAGTGGAGACATACGGTCAGCGAAGTCGAAGAGGCCGTCGAAGCCCTTGATTGCGCTTCCTGCAGTAGTCATTGTTGGTGACTGAGAGATAGTGTTTACACGAACACCCTTCTCACGTCCGTAGATGTATCCGAAGCTGCGTGCGATAGACTCGAGGAGTGACTTAGCATCAGCCATGTCGTTGTAGCCGAAGAATGTACGGTGGCTGGCAACGTAAGTGAGTGCCAACACACTTGCTCCCTCGTTGAGGGCGTCAATCTTCTTGGCAACTTGAAGCATCTTGTGGAATGAGATTGCGGAAATATCAAGTGTCTTGTCGAGCAAAGAATAGTCGAGATCGTCGTATGTGCGCTTTTTACGCATGTTTGCGCTCATAGCGCAAGAGTGGAGTACGAAGTCTATCTTGCCACCAAGAGCCTTCTGTGCTTCTGTGAAAAGCATTTCGAGGTCTTCGAGGTTTGTTGCGTCGGCAGCGATGACTGTTGCGTTGGTTTTCTTCGCAAGTTCAGCGATAGTACCCATACGACATGCCACAGCTGTGTTAGTAAGAACGATTTCTGCACCTTCGTCATAGGCGCGTTCTGCAACCTTCCATGCTATGGACTGGTCATTGAGGGCGCCGAAAATAATACCTCTTTTACCTTTTAATAAATTGTAAGCCATAATTTTCAATTATTTCAAATCGGCTGCAAAGGTACGACTTTTAATTGAATTGCTGCACATTATTCTCGGAAATGAGCGTTTTTTGACTTCTAATAGCGTTAAAAAACGCTTTTGTCTCTCAGTTCTTTAAGCTTGTTGATGTATTTACTCTCTATTTTGTACTCGGTAATGGCAGCATAGAATTTGCGCATTCCGTGATTGTCGCTGCCTATATAAGTATAATAGTTTGCATCGAGCAGCATTTTTGCCCTCTTCATGGCTTCAGGGCCGTAAAGTCCGGTAAGCGAAGGAAGGTCTAAAAGCAGCTTGACGTCAAGGTGCTTGCGCAGTTGTGAGTAGAACTTCGTGTCCATGTAGAAACATCGTTCTGGCGAGACAAACACAGGCTTGTAGCCGGCATCCTTGATGGCTTGTATGTCAGTCATGATGCCCTGTGGTTCTTTCGAGCCGTGAGTGCCTATGAGGATATGGTTGCTGCTGTCGAGAAACGGTATGAACTTCTGTTTTTTAAGTCTCTCCTGGAAAGTTTCGTCGATGATGTTGAGGCTTGACAAACGAATGTCTATACGTTCGCCCTTTATTGCTTTGTCGTTGAGATGCTGCTGCCTCAGCTCGTCGAATATCCTTTGCCATTCGTTCATGGTATCAACCGTTGTAGCCGATATGCGAGGCGTAAGCCATACTTTGCGGATGCCGAAATGATGGTATTGCCGTAAGATGCTGACAGCTTCGTCGATGTCAGGAATACCTTCGTCGTTTACAGGAAGAAGGTGTGAGTGGAAGTCGGTCATGTTGTCAAGCAAGCCCGCCTTCTTTAGTGTCTTGTCATTATTGAAAAACCAAAAATCCATAGTGCTTAGGTTATTTTTTGTAATGCGAGTTCTAAGCGCATATTTTTACCTTGTGGGTGACATTATTGTCTGCCCGAAAAATGTTAGTTTTGATATGGTAAATTATTTGGCATGTCCGGAAAAAGTAATTTCCGGAACCTGCCTGATTTTAATACAATTTCTCTTTGTATGTGATTGTTGCTAAATGCTTACTGTGGCAAAACTACGGTTTGCAAGCTGGCTTCCAACTCGCGTATGAGTGGGCGTTTCTTCTCGTCGGGAGCAAAGACGAATCCCTCTGCCACGATAATCTGTTTTCTTGCTTCGTCAAGTCTTGCGTATGCCACGAAAGGTCCGCCCATGGCATCGTTTTCCATTACCCACAGACCGCGAACAATATATGTAAACTGGTTGTTGTAAATGTTTGCTTTCTCATACACATAGCGTGCATCTGTGCGCATGTACTGGCCGTCCTTCTCGCCTTGTACGCGAATCTTCATCACAGAGTCGCGATGTAGTATGAAGTTCTCGAGTGTGAAGTTCTCCTCACCCGTGTATGGGTAGTTGTAGATGCAGAGGTTGAGCATGCTGTTGCGCTTTGATGCAGTGCCCCAGATAAAACCCTCGTGCGTGAACACTTGGTCGATGTCGGATGGTGCCAGTATGTCGATGCCAAACTGCTTCTTTGCCTGCTTTGCTATTTCCTTGCCGTGATGTTTTTTCAAGAAGGTAATCTCGCGTTCAATTTCATGCTGGTTGAAGATGTCGAGGATGCTGTCCTTCTTGTTCTCAAGGAAAATCATGAGTGCGTCGCTTGTTGGAGCTTTCACGGTGATTACCACCTGAGGCTGGGCGTTGACGTCGGTTTCAACCTTCATGTCGGCGTGCTCGTACTTGCTGTCGATGTCGGCAATGAAAATGTTACCATACATGAGATACTTGCCCTTGTAGTCGCGAGGCTCGAGTGCTGTAACGCGGAAGTTAGGTTCAGGCTGCGGAATACCTACTATAGGTCTTTCCACTATGTTGCGAAACTCCATTCCGTCGCCGGAAGCAAGCCATGACTTGTGTGCTACGAGCAACAATTCGTAAGGGCCGCTGAGTATGGCTGCCGTTGCTTTCTTCTTCTTGTTCTCTGCGGGGGTGGTACAAGCGGTAAAGATAGAGAAAACGGCTGTCAATAGCAGTGTGAGTGTGAATGATATTCTTTTCATTGTTTTCTAATTTAAGATAGGTTTGTTAGTTAAGTCGGCGTATGTTATAACTTGCCTTATTTAGAATATGCTGTCATTCTCATTATTTCGCATCCTGCAAGGAGGAAGCATCCGAGTCCGTAGTCGTCGAAGTCGGGCTGACGGTCGTATGTCACAGGCTGTGAGTCTTTTGGCTCCTTGCCCGTTCCCTGCACGTATCCGAGGAAACCGTTGCGGTGTACGCAGTCTTTAACAATAGCCTTCCATGTCTCCATGATTATTGGCTCGTATTTAGCTCGTGGCAACATGCCGTTGTTCACTCCCCATGCCATGCCGTAGATGAAGAGTGCCGTGCCGCTCATTTCCTTGCCGCCGTAGTTGCTCTCGTCGTGAAGGCTCACGTTCCAGAAGCGGTCAGGACGCTGACACTTTACGAGTGCCTTTGTCATCTTTATGTAGTCCTTCTTGTATTCCTTGAAGTGTGGGTCGTTTGGCAGGGTGTTCATGGCGCGTACCAGTGCTGCATACACCCATCCGTTGCCACGGCTCCAGTAACAGTTTCTGCCGTTAGGCTCCTTGTATGGAGGCACGAAGTCGGCGTCTCGCCACCAAAGTCCCTCTTTCTTGTTGAACAATCCGCCTGCAATAGAGTCGCGGCTGTATTTGTACATCTCCCATCCCTTGTCGGCATAGCGCATGGCAAAGGCATCGCCCTGAAGAGCTTTTACGGCACTCATCTTGCTGAATACCGGCAGACCCATCTGTATGGCGTCAATCCATGTCCAGTCGCCCTTGCTTCCCTTCGACTTCACGTTTCCGCCCGGTGCCCAAGGAGTGTTGTAGGCGGCAATGATGTTGTCGAGACACTCCTGTGTTGCACTTGCGTGTCCCATGTCTATGTATGTCTGACAACAGCAGTAGTCGTCGGCATCTCTGGTAGTCACACCGTTGCGTGGCAACCATTTGTGTGCATTGCCCCAGTCGCTTATGTATTTATAGTATATGTCGTACTTCTCGCCGCCAGTCTGACGTTCCATCTCGGTGAGTTCCCACAATCCCTCGAAGTACACTCCGCGTGTCCACAGGTTGCTTGGACGTTCCTTCTTTACGAATGTAGGAGCGCCTGCGTCTGGATATTTGTTGATGAAATAGTCGTTGGCAAGTTCCATGACCTTCAAGATGTCAGTGTTGTTTGGTTGTGCACTGGCACATATAGTCATGCTGCTAATCATTGTAATGATGGTGGCTATTCTTTTGATTCTTATTCTCATAATGAAGTGTTGATTATGATTGGACGGTTTGTTGGTTTCTGTTTTTAGAACTTAACAGCCTTCACGAGTATGCTCTCAAGTTCGTTGGTTTCAAGTCGAAGTTTGAATTCGCCTCTCTGGGCTATTGAGATGGCGCCTGTCTCCTCGCTGATAATGATGGCGATGGCGTCGCTTTGTTGCGTGATGCCGAGTGCTGCACGGTGTCTCAGACCCAGTTCTTTCGGAATGTTGAGGCTGTGGCTTACTGGCAGGATGCAGCCGGCGGCGGTGATGCGGTTATGTCGTATAATCATTGCGCCGTCGTGCAGCGGACTGTTCTTGAAGAATATGTTCTTGATAAGCTCTGTGTTTATTCGTGCATCAACAAATTCGCCCGACTTGATGATGTCGGTAAGCGACATCTCTCGTTCGATGATGATGAGTGCGCCTACGAAGTTCTTGCTCATGTAGTCGCAAGCCATGACTATCGGAAGCACGAGAGCCTCGTCTTCTTCCTCTTCCTCCATGGAGCGCGTGACGAAGAAACGTGTGATGACAGACAGCTGTCGTTGTGAGCCGAGTGTGAGGAAGAAACGTCTTATTTCCTCTTGGAAGATGATGATAAGTGCTATGACACCCACACTTACCAGCTTGTCGAAGATGGAGCCTAACAGCTTCATCTGGAGAATCTGTGAGACGGCAATCCACGTGACGATGAAAACGAGGATTCCGTAGAATATGTTCAAGGAACCACTCACCTTCATCAGTCGATATGCGTAGTACAGAAGTGACGCCACGCAGATGATGTCGATAGCATCTTTTATGCCGAAGTCAAACATTTCTCGTATGTTAGTTTCCTAATGTTTTGCTTACAATCTTGACGGTCTCCACACATTCCTTCACGTCGTGTACGCGCAGTATGCTGGCACCCTTTAGCAAGGATAGTGTGTTGAGAACTGTCGTGCCGTTGAGCGCATCGGAAGGCGTTGTTCCGAGCAACTTGTATATCATGCTCTTGCGCGAAATTCCGCTGAGGATAGGCAGACCGAACACCTTCAATTCCTCAAGATGGTGCATGAGCGTGTAGTTATGGTCGAGTGTTTTGGCAAATCCAAATCCCGGGTCGAGTATGATGTCCTTCTGTCCCAGGTCTCTAAGTTTCTGAATCTTCTCTGAGAAATAATACAGAATCTCAGCCATCAAGTCTTCATATTGCGGGTTTGCCTGCATGTCTTGAGGCGTACCCTTCATGTGCATGAGGATGTATGGCACTTTAAGTTCTGCCACGGTCTTGAACATGTTAGCGTCAAGTGTGCCTCCGCTTATGTCGTTGATGATGTCGGCACCACATTCCTCTATGCTCATCTTTGCTACGTCGGCACGGAAGGTGTCAATGCTTACGGGCATGTCGGCTGTTTCTTCGCGCAGAATCTTCATTCCGAATCTCAGACGCCTCATTTCCTCTTCCACGGATACGTTGTCGGCTCCCGGACGTGACGAGTATGCGCCCACGTCGATGATATGTGCTCCCTCGTCCACAATCTGCCTTACTCTCGCCCTGATGTCTTCCTCCGTTTGCTTGCGGCTGTCGCAGAAGAACGAGTCGGGAGTGACGTTAAGAATGCCCATTACCTTGGGCTCGCTGAGGTCGAGAAGCTTGCCTCGAACGTTAATAGAATATGGTATCAACCCTTCCATGTGTGTAGTTTTGTTTGTGAATGTTGTATTTATGTAAGTCAGAACCTTATTGCGCATCTGCAGTCATGCTGCAATCAGTCGTTGTCCCTTCGTGAGTCCTTCGTGGACTTGGTGACAAGAAGTCAGCACCTCATCCTTTCGACGCGTCAGTTCCGATTGTGCCCTTTTGTGCCTGAGGCATTGTGCCGCCTTTACTTTGTGAGCAAGCCGATGCACTCTGCAAGTGAGTCTTCCCAGTAAGGAATCTCTATGCCGAAGGTCTTCTTGATCTTAGTCTTGTCGAGCACGGAGTAGTGTGGTCGTGCCGCAGGAGTAGGGTATTCCTCTGTGTGAAGAGGACGCACCTTGCATGTCTTGATACCAGCAATGCGGTGGATGGCTTTCGTGAAGTCGTACCATGAGATTACGCCTTCGTTAGAGAAGTGGTACACGCCCGGTACGATGCCCTTGTTTACTGCCGTCATGATTGCCACAGCGAGGTCGCGTGCGTATGTCGGAGTACCTATCTGGTCGAATATCACTCCAAGCTCACTCTTTTCCTTGCCGAGACGTAGCATCGTCTTCACGAAGTTGTTGCCGTAGATGGAATAGAGCCATGCAGTACGGATAATCATGCTTTGCTTGCATCCCTTGAGTACGTTCTGCTCACCAGCCAGCTTAGTCACGCCGTAAACGGTGTTAGGACAAGTAGCCTGTTCCTCTGTGTAAGGACGTGAGTTCGTACCGTCAAACACGTAGTCGGTACTTACGTGAATCATGCTGCCGCCACGTTTGCCGATAACTTCAGCCAGGATGCCAGGGGCGGTGCTGTTAATCTTCTCGCAGAGAGCCTTGTCGCTCTCAGCCTTGTCCACCGCTGTGTAGGCAGCGCAGTTTACTATGCAGTCGATGTCGTGTGCTTCGACGAACGAAGCCACGTCATCCTTGTTTGTTGCGTCAAGAATGTACCCGTCCAGTCCCTCAGGAATGACGATGTCTGTGAGGAAATATTGATGTTGCTTGTTCTGCTTTGCAAGTAGTTGCATCTCGTGTCCAAGCTGGCCGTTACAGCCTGTAATCAATATATTCATATTATAATGTCAATTAAAATTCTAATTCGTTAGCTTTATCTTTCTTGTAGTAGTCGCTGAGCATTCCCATGAACTTCACAATGTCGCCGATGGCTGTTGCCGTCTCAGGCGTGATGTCCTTGCCCTGTGCTTTGAGCAGCATGACCATGTACAAGGCGTCGAAACAGTTCTCCAGCTCGCTCTTTGCCTGTCCGTTACTCTTGTTGCGGTACTCCACGATGAATGGCAGAGCCTTGTAGTAGGCTGCAGAGTAGAACGGATATTTAGGCGACTTCAGAAGTTGCAGGTGCAGGTCGGTGAGCAGCAGAAGGATGTTGTTGTTCACTTGCAGATGTCCTTCCTTCTCCTTGCTTTCCTCGTGCATCATCTCTATGAGGTTCTCATACCATCCCTTCAGCTTCTCGCTCATTTCTGCGTTGAGTTGAAACTTAGGAATATACTCGCTCGCAATCTTTTCGATGTCGATGTCGTAGGCACGAATGGTATCTTCCACCTGCCACATGTAAAGCAGATACTCTGCTATGTTGGCTTGTCTTAGTTGTTCTGAAATGTACACTGTCTCTATATTTAATATATTGATGGAATGCTGTTGCCCGATATTGTCCATATAGCCACGAAGGCCGACACTACCATGACAATCACTCCTATTACTCTATTTATAATCCACAGTCCGCGCTCCTCAAACTGGTTGCGTACCTTGTCTATCAGCCATGTGAGGGTAAACCACCATAGCAATGCTCCTGCCACGATGAACAGGTAACCTGCAAATTGTGGCAGCCATCTGTCAGGTACGATGAACGTGAACTGGCTGAACATGGCTATGAACAGGAATACTATTGCCGGGTTTGTAACCGTCACGGCAAAGCCTGTCAGGAAGTTGTGTACCAGATTGCCCTTGTTGTGCGATACGTTGCGGATTGACTGTACCGGATTGCTGCGGAAAGTAAATATTCCGAACAGAAACAGCAGGGTACTGCCCACGAGCTTGAGCCAGAACAATACGTGCGGGTCTTCTATGTAATCGACTATGAATGAAAGGCCGTAGCCGGTTATTATGGCATATATGATGTCGCTGAGAGCAGCTCCGCAACCTGTGGCGAAGCCGTACCATCGTCCTTTGTTGATGGTACGCTGAATGCATAGTACACCCACTGGCCCCATTGGAGCCGATGCCACTATGCCTATGATTGTTCCCTTGACAATCATCTCCATCACTCCGATGGTCTGTTGCCAAGGTATGAAATGTGGTATGTTTGCACTTAAGTATTGAAACATAATTGTTTATTCTGTTATTTCTCCAACGAGGGAGCGGCCCATCAGCTGCCTGACTTCAGAGCTTCTGAAACCACGTCCGAACAGAACCATCAGCTTGGTAATAGCGGCTTCGATGGTCATGTCGTGACCACTTATGACTCCTGCCTCCAGCAGTTGGCGTCCGGTCTCGTATATGCCCATCTCCACTCCGCCGCTCTGACACTGTGTGATATTCACTATCACCTTTCCGTTGTCGGTGGCCTTTCGCATGGCTTCATGCAGCCATTGCTGTCGTGGGGCGTTTCCAGCACCGAAGGTACGTAGTACGATACCTTTCACGCAGTCCATGTAGAAGATCTGCTCCACAAGCTTTTGTTGAATGCCAGGGAAGAGTGTAAAGGCTATCACGTCGCAGCTCAACTGCATGTGCGCCTTGAATGGCCTTGGCTGAGTCACCTTGTGGATGGCTGGCTCGTTGTAGTGTATGTTTATTGCAGATGTGGCAAGCGGCGGATAGTTGTATGACGAGAATGCGTTGAAACTCTCCGAACTTGCTTTGGTGCATCTGCTTCCCCTGAACAACTGGTGCCCGAAAAACACGCAAACCTCAGGCACGAGGGGATGTCCGTTGCTATCTTGCGCAGCTGCCAGTTCGACAGCCGTTATAAGGTTCTCTTTGCCGTCGGTTCTCAAGGCTCCTATCGGGAGCTGTGAGCCGGTAAGAATGACCGGCTTGCCGAGATTCTCAAGCATGAAGCTGAGTGCCGAGGCTGTGTAGGCCATAGTGTCGGTGCCGTGAAGAATTACGAAACCGTCGTAATGGTCGTAGTTGTAGTCTATAATCTTCACAATCTTGACCCATAGTTCGGGCTGCATGTCCGAGGAGTCGATTGGAGGATTGAACTGGTAGTTGTGTATTATGTAGTCAAACTGATTTAGCTCAGGAATATGCCGGCACAGATGGTCGAAGTTGAAGGTTTCAAGAGCCCCGGTCTTGGGATTCTTAATCATACCGATCGTTCCGCCTGTGTATATTAGCATTATACGCTTTGACGGCTTGTAAAACACATTACTACTCATTGTCGTTATGGGAACTTTACTTAATTGTTTTCAGCCATGCGGTCAGGTCCGCAATCATCTCCTTGTGATATTTGAAGCGTGTGCGGCAGCCCCAACCGTGTCCTCCCGAAGGGTAGATGTGCAGCGCGGCTTTTACTCCGTGACGTTTCAGTGCGTTGTAGTATTCCGTGCTGTTGGCAGGAGGCACGACCTTGTCGTCGTCCGACAACAGTAAGATGGCAGGCGGCGTGTTTGCACTCACCTGTTTCTCGTTGCTGTAGAGACTTATCATCTCATGGCTCGGTTTCTTGCCGATGAGCGAGTTGCGTGAGCCCATGTGAGTGTCGAGGTCGCTGAATGTCACGACAGGGTAGAACAGAATCTGGAAATAAGGCTGTTTGCCCAGCTCGCTGTGCGTCGCGATGGTAGTGGCAAGATGCCCGCCAGCACTTGAGCCCATGATGCCGACCTTGTCGGGGCTGATATTCCATTTTTCTGCATTCTCCCTTACCACTCTCATGGCTTCCTTGGCATCGCTTATAGGCACTTCCGTAACCTCGTGCGGCATGCGGTACTTCAAGACGATGAAGGCATAGCCGAGGTCGTTGAAGAAAGGCGCCCAGTCATATCCCTCGTGGTCGGTGGCGAGATGTGTGTAGCCGCCTCCAGGGCAGCAAAGCACAGCCATGCCGTTTGCCTTATCCTTCTCCGGCAGGAAGACACGGATGTTCGGCTTGAAGTTTTGCTTTGAGTCGTCAAACTTACCGTCTTTGTCTATGCCGTTGCTGTTAGGCATACCGTCGGCCCAGAGGTCAATGCTTATGGGTTGTTGTGCTTGGGCGTAAGAAACGCAAAGTACACATAAGAGAATTCTAAGTAGGGTTCTCATCTTGATAAATGTTTATAAACTTTGCAAAAATAGGCTTTTTTTCTTAGAATAATGTAGTGTTGCACGAACTTTTTGTAAATTTGCTCTATGTAAATGTTTTTGCGATGTGAAAGCAATCAAAATCATAAATCTAAATCAAACAAATTTATCTGATGAAAAAATATGTTATAGGTGTTGACTTAGGGGGCACTAACACTGTCTTTGGAGTCGTTGACAAGGAGGGAAACATCGTTGCCGATGCGTCCATCAAGACACAGAAGTACAATACGGCCGAGGATTTCGTCAAGGCTGGTGTTGAGTGCCTTAAACCTCTCATCGAGAGAGTAGGCGGCATCGATACGATTCAAGGCATAGGCATAGGTGCGCCTAACGGCAATTACTACAACGGTACTATCGAGTTTGCTCCTAACCTCATCTGGGGACACGACGGTATCGTGCCTCTTGCTAAGATGTTCAGCGAGGGTCTCGGCGGAATAGGCGTGAAGCTTACCAACGATGCCAATGCTGCTGCAATGGGCGAGATGGCATACGGCGTGGCACAGGGCATGAAGAATTTCATCGTCATCACTCTCGGAACGGGCGTAGGCTCTGGTATAGTGATAAACGGTCAGCTCGTATATGGTTGCGACGGCTTTGCCGGCGAACTCGGACACGTAGTCATGGTTCCTGGCGAAGAGGGCAGAACCTGCGGATGCGGCCGTCGTGGATGCCTCGAGGCATACTGCTCTGCCACAGGTATGGTACGCACGGCGCGCGAGATGTTGCAGAACTCCGACGAGAAGTCACTCTTGCGCGACAAGCCAGCCGACCAGCTGGAGGCACTCGACATCAACATAGCTGCAAACAAGGGCGACAGACTTGCCCTGGAAGTATATGAGCGCACAGGTAAGATGCTGGGCGAGGCTTGCTCTAACTTCACGGCTTTCTCAAGTCCTGAAGCATACATCTTCTTCGGCGGCGTATGCCATGCCGGCGAACTGATTATGAAGCCTATACGCGAGTCTTACGACAAGAATGTCATGAACATCTTCAAGGGCAAGGCCAAGTTCCTCATATCAGGATTGATGGACAAGAATGCAGCCGTTCTCGGTGCAAGTGCCCTTGGATGGGAAGTGTAATGAACAAAAGCTGATATGATACAAAAGAGGGTGCATCCACAATGGGTGCACCCTCTTGTTTTTGCAGAATCCCTTTACTGACTTTTCGCCTGTTTACTCCATGAAGCGTAGCGGAATTAACTTCGCTTGACTCCCTTTTATTCCAAGCGAGTATATTACGTTCTTCACTCTTCACTCTGCCGCAGGCGATTCTTAGCTTTACAACTTTTCACTCCGGGCAAGTATATTTGCGAAATGAAAAACATAGCTCTCAGGGGATTTTGTATGGCACAAAGTTTCGGTGAATTTAAGAAAAGACCAAAATGTTGTCCTTGTTTTTACGCAAAAAAGTTATGGTACTGACTGTTTCCGAAACAAAAAATATCTGTTATTTCGAAATTTTTTATTAACTTTGCGGAGTGAAAATCAATATGAAAGAAAACGGTGCTGGCGGAGTGATACATGAGAAACTGACGTGCCTGCAACGTAACACATATGGAATTTCTACGGATGTCTTACGGATTCCCTACGGGTGTTTTACGGGTTTTCTACGGGTACAATCCGTAAAAATCCGTAGAAAATACAGAGAAAATGCGTAGGAAATGCAGAGAATACTTGTAGCGGTTGCGGTTCTGGGGTAGATTCGTGAAGGGCAGAATTTCCGAGGCAGTTGGGGAAAAAATAATGTGTAGTTGGAGAGGGTGCTGAATGTGGATGATGACGAAAACACGTTGCACTGGTAATGTGATGTCCCGAGCAAAGCGGTAAGTCCTTTTATCTCCACGAAGTTCACCCGCGTTAACAGCTTGCGAACCTTGATGTTTTTGATTTACAATGACCCCGAATATTGAATTATAGCTCATTATTCTCAAATAATTCTTTTTTTATAATTTTAATTGTGATTATAAAGTGGGAATAATAACTTCCGGCAACACTCTTTTCTGCGAATAATTTTTGTTTGATACTCATATTTTTGCCTCATAATAAATAATATACTGTTTTGACACTAATTGTCAGAATCTGCCTTAAAAATTAGAATAGTAATGTTATTAAGAGTGAATAAATGTAAAAAAAAGGTCCGACATTGAAGAATTAAAGATGATAATGGTGTGTGATAGGAATAAATGTTATATATTTGCTCCGTGGCAGTTTAGAAAAATTGTTTTCTCTGCTTAAACTCATACAAGAATATTTATTGTTTATAACGAAAGACTTTTTATGGCATACGATCAGTTGAAATTGGGGAGCCAATTGTGTTTCCGTATTTATACGGCTTCACGCCTTATCACTCAGGCATATCGTCCTTATCTTGAGAAACTGGGATTGACATACACGCAGTATCTGGTGATGTTGGTGTTGTGGGAGACGGATGAGATGTTGATTACTGACATCATGAAGAAACTGATGTTGGACAATGCTACTATTAGTTCACTTGTTCAGCGACTTGAAGCAATGGATTTGGTCGTGAGACGTCGAGGCGACGATGATGGCAAAAAGGTTACTGTTGCTTTGACAAGTGCGGGAAGGTCTATGGAAGAGCGTGCAAAGAATGTTCCTAAATGTATCGTAGATTTCATTTCAGACAAGTCTTTGTCATATTCTGACCTCACAATGTTGGCTGATCCTCTTGACAGAATTATCTTGTCGCTCAAGAAGCATGAGGTGTAGTGAACGGTCGTTTGACTGTTTGCGGATGCGCCTTAAGTTAAACTTGAGTCATCAAAAATAAACGATAGCATAGTTATGTATCCACTTGGGATTATAACTATGCTATCGTTTATTTTTGATACTATGGGGAAGGAGGAGAAGAAGTGTGGAGAGTGGAGAGTTTTGGGAAGTGAAGAGGAGTTTAGGGGAAATAAAAGAGAGTAAAGAGACGGATGAGGGGTGGGAGGGAGAAGAGTGAAAAGTGAAGAATTGTAGGCGGATAACCTTTGCCTATGGAAATCCAAACTTTTCACTTTTCACTCTTAACTTTTCACTTCGCCTACGGCAGCTTTTCACTCCGCCGCAGGCGATTCTTCATTCTTCATTCTTCACTCTTCATTCTTAATTCCGCCGCAGGCGATTCTTCATTCTTACAGCTTGAAACCAAGTGCTGCCTTAATGTCGCGGCTTGAAGAGCCGACGTAGGCTTTGAATGTGCCTGGTTCGGCAACCCAGTCGTGCTTGTTCTCGTCGTAGAATTTAAGTGCGTCGAAAGGAATGGTGATGTTGACATCCTTGCTTTCGCCAGCCTTCAATGACACCTTGGCAAAGCCCTTCAACTCCTTCTGAGGACGTACTACGCTTGCCTTGTCGTCGCCTATATATACTTGAACAACTTCCTTGCCTGCTACCGAACCTGTGTTCTTGACAGTGACTGTGACGGTAATGTCGTCGCCGTTGTTGATGTTCTTTGCAGACAGACGGGCATTGCTGTATTCGAAGGTAGTGTAGCTCAAGCCGTAGCCGAACGGGAATACGATGGTCTTAGGCGCACGGTCGAAGTGACGGTAGCCCACGAAGATGTCCTCGGCATATACCTGTACCTCGTTGCCCTTGCCCCAGTGTGTCTTTGTGCTGGCATCGGTGTTGAGGTCCTTTGTCGTCATGCCGGCAGGTACTGCCTTGCGAAGGCGTGCGGCATTGGCAATGAGATAGTCGGAACGTGGAGTGCCGTTGTGAACAGTAGCTTCGTTCACCAGTCCTGTCTTGGTGCGGTCCTCGCCGAAGCGGAAGTCCTGTGGCAGGTCCTGTGGCTGTATGCCAGGGTAGCCTATCAGGCCATACTGATGTGAAGGATAGTCCTCGAGGCTTGCTGCGTATGTGAACACCGTCTTGCCTGAAGGACATACGTCGCCGCTCAGTACTGCTGCGAGTGCGTGTCCTGTCTCGCTGCCGAGATACCAGTTTTGGAGGAGTGCAGGCACGGCCTTCAGCCATGGCATGGCAACGGCATTTCCGCTTGTTATGATAGTGATGATGTTAGGCTGTACGGCAGCAAGGTCGGCTATGAGGGCGTCCTGACCGTATGACATGTTGTAGAATCGGCGGTCGCCTCCCTCGCAGTCCTCGAAGTGGTTCTTGTTCAGTCCGCCAATGTATATTACGAGGTCGGCATTCTTTGCTGCCTCGATTGCTTCGTCGTGAAGTGCCTTCTGTTTTTCGGATGGAATGTCGTCTATGCGGTCGTAGTCGCATCTTCCTGCCTCATAGCCCTGCTTGTAGGTGATAGTGCATGATTTGCCGAAACGCTCCTTGATGCCTCGGAGGGCGCTGACTTCGTCCTTTGGTTTCAACTCTGACGAGCCGCCGCCGGCACACAGGGAACGTGTGGCATTGTCGCCCACAACGAGTATGCGCTTGTAGCGTTTTGTGTCGATAGGCAGAAGCTTGTTGCCGCTCTTCACCATGTCGTTCTTGAGCAGTACGATGCCTTCCTCGCCAATCTGACGGCATGCGTCGGTGTGCTCCTTGGTGTTGAGTGAGCCGAGAGGCTTCTTTCTGTTCATGGCTGTGCGGAAGATGAGTGTCAGCACTCGTGCTGCCTTGTCGTTGACTACCTCCATAGGTATTTCGCCCTTGCGTGCCATTTCGAGGTATTTCTTTCCGAGGTAATAGTCGTCATAGCCAAAGCCGTTGGCTTCAGTCGTCAGTCCGTTGGTATATGAGCCCATTTCTATGTCGAGTCCGTAGAGTGCCGACTGCTTGGTGTCGTGTGCTGCTCCCCAGTCGGAAATGACGGCATTGCGGAAGCCGAGTTCCTTCTTCAGAATGTCGTTGATGAGGTAGGGCGAGTGGGTGTTGTGTACTCCGCGATAGCAGTTGTACGAACCCATGAGGCTCCATGCGTCGCCTTCCTGTACGGCAGCCTTGAATGGCGGCAGGTAAATCTCGTGGAGTGCGCGGTCGGACACCTTCACGTCCACGTGTCCGCGGTATTCCTCCTGCTCGTTCAGAGCGTAGTGCTTCACGCAGCATGCCACTCCGTTTGACTGAAGTGCCTGAATGTAAGGCACGCACATGCGGCTTGCCAGATAAGGGTCCTCGCCCATGTATTCGAAGTTACGTCCGTTGAGAGGTGTGCGGTAGATGTTCACTCCCGGTCCGAGCAGCACGTCCTTCTTGCGGTAGCGTGCTTCCTCGCCGATGCTTTTGCCGTAGAGGCGTGCGAGGTCGGTGTTCCATGTGGCAGCCAGACAAGTGAGTGCAGGGAAGGCTGTCACGTAGTCGTTAGTCCAGTTGGCATGTCCCCAGTCGTTCCAGTTTATTTCCATCCTTACACCGTGCGGGCCGTCGCTCATGGTCAGCTCGGGTATTCCGAGGCGTGGCACGCCCGGACTTGTAAACTTACTTTGTGCATAGGTGATGCGGCATTTCTCTTCGAGAGTCATGCGCGAGAGCGCGTCCTGTACTCTTTGTTCCATGCTCTTTGTCTCGTCCTGATAGACGGGTATTGTCTGAGCCTGGATGTTCATTGTAGCCGTTAAGGCAAGTGTTGTGATTAAGGTCTTTAGCATAGTTTTTGTTGTTATTTAGTCGAATTTTAGAGAAAGCTTGTTTATCAACGGATTGGCATACATGGTAAGTATGCGTTCGCGCAGGAACGGAATGTCAGGATTTTCCACTTTGACCTGTGCAATCTTCTTTGCAAGATATGCCTCGAAGGTCTTCTTGTCGGCTTCGGTCACCTTGTCGAGTACTGACGTGTCGCCTGTAAGCTCGGCCATGGCTATGCGGTTGCCGGCATACACCATGTAGTTGCGGTGGATTTCCTGGTCGATGTGCTCGGCAATGATACGATAGATGTCTGTCTTGGCAATGTTGTCGGCATCGAGTGTGTCGAGCCAGTCGTTGATGCAAGGTGCAGCCTCGTAGTGTATGTGTCCCTTCTTGCCCATGATGCCTATCTTCATGTTGTTGAGGTCGTCCTGCTTTGACTTCTTCCATCCCGGTATGTCGCGTTTCTGCTGGAACTCCTGTGCCTTGAGGTAGTCGCAAGGATCGTATTCATAGCTGATGCAGAGTGGCACGATGTTCATGTCCTTGATGTTCTTGATGATGTCGGCAGTTGTTCGTCCCTCGCATGGTCCGCCGAGTGTCAGCATCTTGAGTACTGATTCCTGTGTGCGGTCGTTGCTGTCCTTGGCACGTCCCTCACGCTGTGCTATCCAGATGTTTTCGCGCTTCTCGTTGATGGCGAAGTGCATGTACTGGCTCATGTGTATAGAGCTTTTCAGCGTCTCCTTAGGTGTTAGTCCGCGGTTGACGGTGAATGACTTGTTCATCTTGACGAGGGTGCGTATCCTAGGATAGATGAGCAGGTTGTCGCCGATGGCAATCTCCACGGTCTTGGCAAAGCCGTTGTCGAGCAGCATGATGTCGAGAATGGCTGAGTCGAGTACGATGTCGCGGTGGTTACTCATGAATGTGTATGCTCCGTCGTGCTTGAGCGAAGGTGCAAAGTGTGCGCTGTGGCCTGTGGCACATTTGCGCAGCACGTATTTCACGACGTGCTTCATGTATCTTACCTGGAAGTCCTGCGGCGTCTTGATGCCTATGAACATCATTTTCAGCAGTCCGTTTCGGAGTCCTGTCGGCATCCATGGAGCGAATCCTTTCAGGATGTGTGAAAACTGACGGTCTTTCAACATTGAGTCGAAGGCTGCTTTCATTTCTCCTTCAGCGTATGGACGTATGTCGTCAAAGTCGCTTAATGTGAAGTTTGCCATATCGGGAATATTTTTCGGTTGATAATTCTGAATAAAAAAAGTGTGGATGAGTGGTGTTTGACTCTGTTTTCGTAAGTTTCGCTAACGCTTTACTTGCTTGGAGCATAAGGCCGTTAAGCGAAGTTAGCTGTTTGTGAAGCTTGAATGATGATTGAGTTGCCGAAGCATGACTCAATCATCAATCATGCTTTGTCAAAGCTTGTCAACAGTTTGAATGAGCTTTGTGCTGTTGGAACCCTTGATGAGTATGGTGAAGCCCTTTGGCTTGTTGCTTGCAATGGCTTCGTTGACTGCATCTACATCCTTGAAGCAGCGGAACTTGCCGTCGGCGGCTTTTGTAAACTCGTCGCCTACGAGCCATACCTGCTCGAAGTCGGATGCCAGCAGGGTGTCGATAACCTTCTTGTGTTCGGCAGCAGATGCTTCGCCCAGTTCCTTCATGTCGCCGAGAATGCACATCTTGTGCTGTACGTTCATGACGCGGAAGTTGTCGAGTGCGGCTGCCATGCTTGTAGGGTTGGCATTGTAGGCATCAATAACGAGATTGTTGTCTGCTGTCTTCTGCATCTGTGAACGGTTGTTTGAAGGCGTATATTCGCTCAGTGCCGCTGTGATGTCGTCGGCTGATACGCAGAAGAGTGTGCCGATACATGCAGCAGCCAGGGCGTTGTCGAGGTTGTATGAGCCGATGAGCTTGGTCTGTACCTCCATAGGGCTGAACTGTGACGGGTTGACGTTCCAGCGGAACTTGAGGAACGGATTGCACTCTATGAACTCGCCTTTCACCAGCAGATTGTCGGCATCCTTCTGACCATAGCGTATGAGGCGCAGGTCGTTGCTTATCTTGAGAAGATGCTCGTTGTCGTTGTTGATGAATACTGTGCCGTTGTCATCGCGCAGATAGTCGTAAAGCTCGCCCTTGGTCTTGATGACGCCTTCGAAGGAACCGAAGCCGAGAAGGTGAGCCTTGCCCACGTTGGTGATGATGCCGTAGTCTGGCTGTACGATGTTGACGAGAGTCTTAATCTCGCCAGGGTGGTTGGCACCCATTTCGATGACGGCAATCTGATGTTCCTTGGTGAGGCGCAGCAAAGTCTTTGGCACGCCTATATGGTTGTTGAAGTTGCCCTGAGTGTAAAGCACGTTGTACTTCTTCTGCAATACAGTGGCAATAAGTTCCTTTGTGGTTGTCTTTCCGTTTGTTCCTGTCACGCCTATTATCGTTGTCCCCAGTTGACAACGATGATAGTTGGCAAGATGCTGAAGTGTGGTGAGTGTGTCTGAAGCAAGGATGAGACGGTCCTTGATGTCGCCCTGTGCGCTGTCGTATATGGCCTTGTCATCGACTACTGCGTAGGCTGCTCCCTGCTGCAATGATGAGATGGCATATTCGTTTCCGTCGAATGTCTCGCCTTTCAGGGCGAAGAATATTGAGCCTTCAGGCACGTTTCTGCTGTCCGTAGTGATTTCCGGGTGTTGGCAGAATAATTGATATAAATCTTCTATATCCATTGTTTTGCGGTTTAATTATCTATGTTACAAAGTTACGCTTTTTAGAAACACCGGACTACTTTATTCGCGCTTTTACGATATGTGAATGACATTTATCCTTATATTTGCATGATTTTTTACACTTGTTGCAAGTTTATGCTCGGTACTTTTGCAAAAAAAATAATACATCTTAGTTTGTATCTTTCCATTTCCTTTCTCTTCGTGGCGTGCTCGGTCGAGGACTTCACGGGCGAGAGAATGGACAACAGCCCTGTTGTCGTGGCCGTGTTTCCCCCCGATGCCTTGGGTGACTTGGGATATAACGACGGCATATATCTCGGCGTGCAGACTGTGTGCAACGAGTTAGGCTTGCGAAGCGTAACGGTAGAGCCTCTGTCGTATGAGGCTGGAGCAGAATACCTGAAAGACAATCTTACGAGCGGAACGACTGCCGACACACCCCGTCTTTTTCTTGTTGTTGCCGATGCCGGATATGATGACTTCATAGAACGGTATGGCGATGTGGTGCCTGACGATGAAATGACTCAGGTCGTATTCATTGGCAAACGTCGTGCAGGGGCAAAGGGCCATGCTCTCTATCTGCCCATGTACGGTGCGATGTGGGAGGCTGGACGGCTTGCCCGTGCCATGGACGATGTGCGCGATGTCGTGGTGGTGACTGCCGACGATGCCATGCCTGTGCTTGCCGAGGCAAGGCAGGGCTTTACCGACGGGTATGGTACTGACGACGGGCGAAAGGTCGTGACATATAGTCTTGACAATGAGACAGCAGGCTTTAATATGGCTGATGCGCTGTATGCCTATTCCTTTTCGGTGGCAGAGGAGTGTCAGATGGTTGTGCCACTTTGCGGTGGCAGCAGTCAGGGATTCTACCGCTATAATCGTGAACATCCTTCGTCATTCTATACCGTGGGCATTGATGCCGACATGGAACGCTATTCTTCGCGCGTGCCTTTCTCGTGCGTAAAACGTATGGACAAGGCTGTGGCTGAGCTTGTGCGCCAATGGCGTGGAGGTGAACTGCCGCGTGTGCAGAGTTGGGGACTTGCAAGCGGATATGTGGATGTGGTCGTGTCGTCGAGATATGCCGGTCGGCTGGATGCTGTGAAGGCATCGCTGCATGACGAGGCAATAAGAAAGGAGACTGCGTATGAGAAATAGGGTCATATTGTTGCTGCTTATGATGGTGACGGCGGTTTCGTGTGTGAAGGAGGCGGATGTTCCTGCCGATGCTGTGAGGACGAGGTGGACACGCCGCAGGATTGTGGTCATAGCCCCGTTGTCGGAAAGTGAAGACTATGCCGCGCGTCTGCATCGCACGGCGGAGTGGTTCTGTCAGAATTACCACAAGGCGCAGACGTCGCTTGCCAATGGCGTGAACCTCGATGTGGAATGGTATGATGAGAATTGTGTTAGCCTCGACAGTCTTGCCGATGCGATAGCCGACGATTCTGGCGTGGACATGGTTATAGGCCCTTATTTCTCCGACCATCTTGATGTGGTGGCGGAACGATTGCGAAAGACGGACAAGGCGGTTATTGCACCGCTTGCGAGTTCGGAAAGCGTGGTGAGACGGTATGCCGTCACTCCGACGGGAACGGTAAAGAAGCCTTTCCTGTGGGCCATTGCTGAGACAGACATATCGCAGTGTGAGGCTATGCTGAGCAAGGTTAGCCTTGAGGGTGGAAAGCGTGTGTGCGTGTTGTCGCCGCGCGACAGCTATGGGCAGACGTTCTTTGAATGGGCTCCTTTCCAGACCGAGGAACTGGGGCTTACGCTTGCCGGCAATGTGATGTACGAGTGTGGCAATACGGAGTCTGTTGAGGCTGCCATGGCGGAAGCCCTGGAGAGTGGTGCGACGGATGTGGTATGTGCAGCTTCACACGTCGATGATGCCGTAAGCATGATTCGCTATCGTAATGCCAACAAGAAACATGATGTGCGGCTGCTGTTCAGCGACGGTGTCATGAGCAACGCCCTGCTGCTTACCGATACCGATGTGGAGTCGGTGGAAGGAGTGGCCATGTACGCAAGTCCTTCGTCGGGCTTTCAACTGAGCTATGAGTCACGCTTCGGGGTGATACCTACTTCGGTCGATTGTATGACTTACGATGCCTTTATGCTTGCCGTAATGTCGGCATTCTATTGTCTTGAAAATGATAGTGTGGGAGTGAATGATGCTATACGCATACTTACTTCTGAAGGGTATGGTGCTGTTGAAGGCGCATCGTCTCTAACGTGGGATGTGGCTGGCATGAAGGAGTGTATGACGAACATCAGCATGGGAGTGCTGCCTTCGGGATTGTGCGGTGCAACGGGCATGCTTACGTTCGATGCCGATGCCTATACCACGCGTGTGGCTAATACCTATTGCCACTGGCGTGTGTACGACGGCAAGCTGGCAACTATCGACTATCTTTCGTCCGTGGGTTCGCATCGTGTGTCGTCGTTGCTTGCTTCGTGGAACTGGCAGGCAAACAACATACAGGACTTCTTGAACGAGGATGCATCTGTAACGTATGGTGCGTTGAAGTCGCGCTGGGCGTTGCTTGTGTGCGGCTCTGTGGGGTGGTTCAACTATCGTCATCAGGCAGATGTGTTGAATATGTATCATCTGTTGAAGCGCAGGGGATATGATGACGAGCATATCATTCTTGTAACTGCCAATGATGTGGGCTATGACTCACAAAACATCTATCAGGGCGAGGTGCGTGCCGAGGTCAACGGAACGAATCTTCTTGACGGCGTGACGATAGATTATTCTACCGATACTCTTACTGCCGACGATGTGTGTGACATTCTTGCCGGACGGGCAAGCTCACACCTGCCTGTAGTGCTTGATACTGATGAAAATAGCAATGTATTTGTGTATTGGACGGGGCACGGAGAGGATAACCGTTTCTTGTGGGGATTGAGTGATGCTCATTTCACGTCGTACATGCTCAGCGATGTCATTAGCGTGATGTGTTCGGAGCATCGTTTCCGTAAGCTTCTGTTTTGTGCAGAGCCATGTTTTTCGGGCAGTATGATGGACGAGTTGATGGGCTATCCGGGTGTGCTGGGCATTGCGTCGGCCACGTCGTCGGAATATTCTTTTGCCGATGCCTACGATACAGATATGGCTGTTTGGCTTAGTGACCGTTTCACTAATAACCTTGTTTCGGCTATTGATGATGATGCCGACATGACCTATCGTGAGTTGTACCTTCGTCTTGTGCGTCATACTCTCGGTTCGCACGTGACGGTGTTTAACCAGTCTCTCTTTGACAATCTGTACACGGAAAGGTGTGGGGAATTCTTTGGAAATTAAGAATTAAGAATGAAGAGTGAAGAATGAAGAATTCATTTTACCATAGTTGGAGTGGCATACCTCGCACGCTCTCGCACTGAAAGGGCAAAAGCATACGTGTCGGTGGCAGCGCCCCGTCACAACTTTATCAACCAGCAATATCAATACCCTCCAAAAAACAAATTAAAAAACGACAACTTGGACAACTGCGCGCGAGTCAAGAATGAAGAATTAAGGATGCGAACAGAGTTTTATTGACGATTAGTTTTGTGGAATCAATGTAATTTTAAGTAAAAAAATAACCTCTCTTTGCTCGTCAAAGAGAGGTTATGATGTTTTTATATTCTGAAACTGTATGCTTTCGAAAGCTGAGTCAATTACATGTTGTGAAGAGTGAACTTCTTAGCCATCCACTTAGCACAAGATGCTGTGTGGCTCTTGCTTACAGTCTCGCTGTAGTCGATAGCGATTACGAGGCTGTACTTCTGTGCAAAAGAAATCATCTTCAATGAGTTCTCGTAAGGAACGACCTCGTCACCCTCTGAACAGTAGAAGTCAATCTTATGCTGTGGAATCCAACCTGTAGTAAGTTCGTTCTTCTCCAAGCACTTAGTAAGCTTCTTCATGATGTCTGAGTTCATGTTCTGACCTGCAGCACTCATGAAGTCAGAGAGGTAGAGCTTGTCCTTGTCAGACTTCTTGTGAGCAGCTGTAGCACAGTACTTAATCATAAGCTCGTTGATGTCGCTGACCTTCTTAGTCTTGTTCTTGAAGATGTTGTCGAACTCAGACTTGTGAGCGAGATAAGAAGCAGAGTAGAAGTCGCTCTCCTTAACACCTGCCATGACGTCAGGATAGCAAGCAATCATAGACTTGATGACCAATGGGAATGCTACTGGGAAAGAAACCTTTCCCCACTCATAGTACTTCTGCATAGTAGTTGCAGGGCTGTAAGGACCACAGCATACGTCAACGTGGTCGAGTGAGTACCAGTTAGCAAGGCTCTTTCTAACTCCGTTGCGAGTCTCGAAATTGTTCTCCATATACTTGAGTGTAGCGATAGTGTTAGCACCACCCTGTGAAGCACCCATGATGATGAACTTGTAGTCCTTCTCGAAAGTACCATTGTTGTTCTTGAAAATCTGGTAGCCAGGTGCGAGAGCGTCAACGATGTGACGTGCGCAAAGGCTGTGGTTGAGGTAAACCTGGTCGCGGCCGTTAGTCTGTCCGAAGCCTTCGTAGTCAGGCATAATCATGAGCACTTCCTCTGTGAGGAGAGTAAGCTCGTTGCCACCGCCGCTGACAGTTGCGCACTCGCTGTTGAGAGTGTGAGTGTATGGGCAGTAAAGCACCATGTTGTCCTGGTCAAGGTTGAATGACTTGCCGAACATCTTCCAGTAACCCCATGTAACGAGTGCAGAAAGCTGGATAGTCTTGCCGTTCTCGTCGATAGATGGATAAGTGTATGTGATTTTTTTGAAGTACTTTGTAATACCGTTCTGGCCAAGTACGTTTGCCATAGAGTCAGCTTTTACTTTTTCGGTAGCAAGGAACTTAGCCTTTGCTGCCTGCTGCTCCTCGCTGGCATTTGAACCGTCAGCACCGAAAATCTGGTCTGCGAACTCCTCTACTGTGTAGTCGTTCTCTGTGAGAATGGTAGGCTGAGCATTTGTAGTAATAAGGTCCAACAACTCTGCGTTGTCATAATCTGTTGTTGCAACACTCTTGTTGAGGTCTTCGTCTGATGAACAGCTTGCGAACACCATTGTTGCTGCCATGGCGAAGCATGACAACTTGAAGATTTTACTAATTTTCATAATTGTTATTTATTTATTATGTAGAATGTAAGATATAAATGATATATAATCATTTTCAAATCTGTGTGCAAAGGTATATAATTTCCGTAAAGTGGTTACGTTTTTTTGCGCTTTTTTGTCAAAAAACGATGAAAATTCGTATTATTGTCCTGTACTGACTGCAAAAATGACAAGTATATGAAGCTTTTTTGCTGTTTATTTATTCCTGTTCATCTTCCTATTTATGTCTTTCATTTGTTCAGTATATGCTCACTACTTCTTCAGTATTTGTTCAGTGTACGACTGAACAAGTACTGAACAAATACTGAACAAGTACTGGACAAGTGAGGGAGAAAGGAGGGAGAAGGTTTGGGGACGGTTGGACGGTAGGGAAAAGAAATGTTGAGGTGGTATTATGGGGCAAAATATGTCTTTTAAACTGCCTTTTTTTCTTTGAAAAAAAGTTTGGCTATTCCAAATTCTTCAATGAGAAAGAGAAGTGTCAGTCCTAATTTTGTCTAACTCAAAAAGTTTACCGGACAGCAATAATTCGAATATGTATTAAGCCTCGGGGCTGCACCAGCAGAGTACTTGTACTCGACTACAGGAATATCTTGCATCGGCAATTTTGTCTCTCGTTATTCTACACTGTCAAGTTGATAGCCATCACGGACTGCGTAAAAAGGGTTTAGTTTTTCGTTAGATGAGTTGTTTATATGACTTTCAGACTCCCCCAAAAACAAAAATACTTTAAAGTTAGTTGTACGGATGTCATAATACGTGGAAATTATATAACTTTGCAAACAAAAATAGAATCATGCGTTACACGTTGTGGATATTCCTTGGATTTTTATTGCTGATGACAGACCTGTCGGCACAAGAGCTGCAATGCCTGAAAATGCCCAATCAGGAACTATTATCTTCTGATAAGGTGTTATTCTTGATTGAAGACAGTGAGGGTTGCCTTTGGTATGCCACCGAAGGGGGTGGTGTTTGTCGTGATGACGGACGGCAAGTAGATGTGTTTCGCAGCGATGCCGAAACCTCCGATCTGTTAGGTAGCAACAACGTAGCATGCCTGGCCGAGGCGGGACGACACATTGTCATTGGAACGTTTCACGGTGCATACGTGCTTGACAAAAAGGACTTTTCTATCAAACGAATGGCAGAAGTCGATGACAAGCGGGTGGATGACATTATCGTTTTGCGTAACGGCGACGTCCTGCTGACGTCAAACATGAAAGTATACCGCTTTGGCCCTACGCTGACGCTCAAAGCCACTTACTCGTCGCCAGAAAAATATGTGGCCCGCTTGTTTGAAGATGCCAGTGGCTGCATATGGGTCACGCAATGGCAAGGCGGATTGCTTTGTCTGAAAGGTGAAAAACTGGTGGAAGTTCCGTGGGAGTTTGATGCCCAGCCGACAGACTTGGCAGATGGGGTGAAGGGCACCCTTTGGGTGGGAACCATGGGGCGTGGCGTAGTGTGTTACCATCCTGATAATGGTAACATAGACATTCAGCCACAGGCCGCCCAGGGAACAGTCATGGATGTCATATTCTTGAAAGATGATAATCGGCTGTGGGTTAGTACCTTAAATGGACTTCGGGCATACGAGACTGGTAATCAGCTGACGCCTTTTCCCCTTGATAACATTCTGCCTGTTGGTACAAGTTTGTCAGGTCGCTTATCGCTCGACACTCATGGGAGGCTACTGGTGGCAAGCCACGAGGGAGTATCAGCAGCTATTGGCAGGGTCAAAAGGTGGGATGTCAAGGAAATCATGACTACAGAGTCTGCCGACTCTATGCGGCAAGTACGCCAATTGTCAACCCGTCCTACTGCCATGGCTTTCTCTAAGGATAGCACGCTTTGGTTTAGTACGGGAAAAGATATCCGACGAAAGAGACTATCTTCAGAGACAGAGGAAATAGTTCTTCCCGACACGAAGGATGTTTCTGCCATGACTTTTTCTGCTAACGGAACACTATGGCTTGGCACCATTTTCGGCAAACTTTACCGTTATAAGGACGGACAGTTGTCGGTTGACGAGTATGCTACCAATGAATATAGCGACGGCATTGTAGCCATGAGTACTGACAGCACGGGGCGGCTTGTCATTGTCTATGATCGCTATGTGCGTCTTTACGACATGGCGCGCCAAACTTTGCGCCAGCAGAGCCGAGAAGCTGATGGCGTGTATTGTATCGAACTACAGGAGACTGCTCCTGGTACCAGGTGGAACCACCCAAAGCGTGATATGGTTGTTGAACGCATGTCTCGTTGGCTCACATCATGGTGGATGTGGTGCGTCTATTTGCTGTTTTTCATTGGTATTGGAGTGCTGGTTATACATAATATCATTTTGAGACGCCAACGTGATAAATTCCTTGAAATGATGAAGGCGGAAACAAAAAAAGTTGCTGAAGAACCGTCAGAAGGCTCGTCACAGCAACAGCCGGAGATTGATCCGCTCCTCCAAAAAGCTATTCTATTTGTCGAAAAGAATCTGAATAATGAAAAATATACGGTTGAAGAGCTTAGCCGAGACATGTGCATGAGCCGTATGACCTTCTATCGGAAAATCCAGTCACTGACAGGTCAGAAACCTACAGAGTTCATCCGTACTATCCGTCTGCGTCGTGCTTCTGAACTGCTCCGTGAAGAACAACTGACAGTCACCGAAGTCAGCTACGCCACAGGGTTTTCCTCTGTCAGCTATTTCAGCCGGTGTTTCCGCACGATGTATGGTGTACCGCCCAAGCTGTTTGGCAAAACAATGACTGCCGATGACTGCTCGCCTAA
>JAFSSN010000109.1 GCA_017450985.1 Bacteroidaceae bacterium | reverse complement strand
CCGACTATGAGGTGAACAAGGCAAAGCGTTTGGGCATTGAAGAGCCTAAGCGTACCCGTTACCGTAAATTGATGGAAGACTGACAAGTTAATATTGATGAATGAGGAATGATGAGTGGCGTGAATGTCAATGTAGCGTTTTCCTCATTCTTCATTCTTGTTCTTCGGATGTCTTTTATTGTCATAAATCTTTTACACAAATGACTATTCAAGAGGAAATAGAGGATTTGAGACGTGTGCTTGAGCAACACAACTATAATTACTATGTGCTCAATCAGCCGACAATATCCGATTATGATTTCGACCAAATGATGAACAAGCTCCAGGATTTGGAGACGTTCTATCCGCAATATGCCGATCCTAACTCGCCGACTCAGCGCGTAGGCTCGGACCTGAACCAGTCGTTCAAGACCGTGCCTCACAAGTATCCTATGTTGTCGTTGGCAAATACGTATAACGAAGGTGACGTGCGTGAGTTCTATGAGCGCGTGCGTCAGGGACTGGAAGGCGAGGACTTTGATATATGCTGCGAGATGAAGTATGACGGTTTGAGTATTTCTCTCACATACGTTGACGGAGCGCTCGTGCAGGCTGTGACGCGTGGTGACGGAGTGCAGGGCGATGATGTTACTGCCAACGTGCGTACTATCAAGAGTATTCCTCTGCGTTTGCGTGAAGGTTCTGGCTATCCGCATGAGTTTGAGATAAGAGGCGAGATACTCATGCCGTGGACTTCGTTTGAAGCACTCAACGAGGAGCGTGAGCGCAAGGAGGAGCCTCTGTTCGCTAATCCGCGTAATGCTGCTTCAGGAACTTTGAAGTCTCAGAAGTCTGAGCTTGTGGCATCGCGCAAGCTTGATGCGTATCTCTATTACCTTCTTGGTGATGAAATACCTGCTGACGGCTATCACTACGAGAATCTGCAAATGGCTCAGCAATGGGGATTCAAGATTTCGCAGGGAATGCGCAAGTGTAAGAGCGTGGAGGAAATACTTGAATACATAGACTATTGGGATAAGGAACGTAAGAATCTCCCTGTAGCTACGGACGGAATTGTGCTTAAGGTTAATTCGCTTCGTCAGCAGCGTCACCTCGGATATACTGCCAAGAGTCCGCGCTGGGCTATAGCCTACAAGTTTAAGGCTGAGCGTGCTTGTACGCGACTGAACGAGGTTACGTACCAGGTGGGACGTACAGGCGCCGTCACCCCCGTGGCAAACATGAATCCGGTACAGCTTGCAGGTACTCAGGTGAAGCGTGCATCGCTCCACAATGCTGATATTATCAATGAACTTGACTTGCATATTGGTGATATGGTGTATGTGGAGAAGGGTGGTGAGATTATTCCTAAGGTCGTAGGCGTGGATAAGACGCAGCGTACGCCCGATATGCGCAAGGTGGAATTCATTAAGACTTGTCCTGAATGTGGTGCACCTCTTGTACGATACGAGGGCGAGGCTGCCCACTATTGTCCGAATGACACGGCATGTCCGCCACAGATTAAGGGACGCATAGAACACTTTATCTCGCGCAAGGCTATGAATATCGACAGCCTTGGCCCTGAAACGGTTGATGACTTCTATCAGCGTGGATTGATAAAGGACGTTGCCGACCTCTATAAGCTTACGGTCGTGGATGTGTCGGACAACAATAAGAATCGTGCTGTTTCTGCAACAAAGGCGGTTAATGCTATTCGTGCATCGGTGAATGTGCCGTTTGAGCGTGTGGTGTATGCTATCGGAATTCGTTTCGTCGGTGAAACAACAGCCAAGCTGTTGGCGCGTCATTTCAAGACTATGGATGCACTTGCCAGTGCTACAGTGGCTGATTTGCTCGAGGTTGACGGAGTTGGCGAAATAATAGCTGAGAGCATCGTCGGGTATTTCCATGAGGATAAGAATCTCGACATTATCAACCGTCTTCGTGATGCAGGTGTGCAGATGTCTTTGTCTGCCGAGGCTTTGGAAGGCCAGACAGATATTCTTGCAGGGCAGAGCATCGTGATAAGCGGCGTGTTTGCCAAACATTCGCGTGATGAGTACAAGGCCTTGATAGAAAAGAATGGCGGTAAGAATGTGGGAAGCATTTCGAAGAAGACGTCGTTTGTGCTTGCCGGAGAAAATATGGGACCTGCGAAGCTGGAGAAGGCAGAGAAACTCGGTGTGAGAATAGTGAACGAAGAAGAATTCCTCGAAATGATTGGCATTTCGTAGTTTTCGTTTCTGTATCAACTATAACATTGCATTTATTATTTGTCCGATAAGTAAAAAAATGTAATTTGTACAAGTTGTTTCGTTATAAATTAGTATTTTTGCATCGAAATTGTAAACTATTAAGATTTAAATATGTCACGTAATAAGTTCAAAGGCTTGGGCATCGCGCTCATTACGCCTTTCACAAAAGATGGAGCTGTTGACTACACCGCTTTACGTCGTTTATTAGACTATCAACTTTCCAACGGAATTGATTTCCTTTGTATCCTTGCCACTACGGGTGAGACTCCTTGTCTGTCAGAAGAGGAAAAGGAAAACATAAAGGAAATAGTCAAGGAGAAAGTACAGGGACGTATTCCAATCCTCCTCGGAATGGGTGGCAACAATACAGCAGCCGTCGTCGAGACAATTAAAAATACCAATTTCAAAGGCATTGATGGCATACTTAGCGTATGTCCTTACTATAACAAGCCATCACAGGAAGGACTCTATCAGCATTTCAAGGCTATTGCTGATGTAAGTCCAGTACCAGTTGTTCTTTATAATGTACCGGGGCGCGTAGGTGTGAACATGACGGCGGAGACAACTCTTCGTCTTGCTCGTGACTGCGAGAACATTGTTGCTATAAAGGAGGCAAGTGGTAACTTTACTCAGATTGACGACATCATAAAGAACAAGCCTAACGACTTTGATGTTATTTCAGGCGACGACGGTATCACGTTCCCGCTCATCACGCTTGGCGCGGCTGGTGTCATCTCTGTTATTGGCAATGCTCTTCCTAAGGAGTTCAGCCGTATGGTGCGTCTGGCTCTCAACGGTGATTATCAGAATGCCCTTACTATTCACCACAAGTTTACAGAGCTTTTCAAGCTTCTCTTTGTGGACGGCAACCCGGCCGGAGTGAAGGCCATGCTTAATAGTATGGGGCTTATAGAAAACGAATTGCGTCTTCCGCTTGTGCCTGCCCGCATCACTACAATGGGCGAGATTAGTGCAATAGTGAAAGAACTCAATATTAAGTGCTAACGCAGGTTAGCATTAGTTATTAATTTAATGGCAATT
>JAFSSN010000108.1 GCA_017450985.1 Bacteroidaceae bacterium | reverse complement strand
TTAAGCGGAGTTAATTCCGCTACGCTCCATGGAGTAAAACGGACGTTTGAGTAATTAATAATTAACAATTAATAATTAAGACTTAAAAGTTAAGAGTTAAGAATTAAGACTTTGTAAACAGAGTAACTTTCACTCTTCACTCCGCCGTAGGCGAAAGAGTACCGTCCTGAGCGAAGCGGTTACTCCTTTTTACTTCACGAAGTTAACTCCAGTTTACTACTTGCGAAACTTCAGTTACATATATGCGGCTTTCTTGATGGCTGAACTCTTGCAGTAAAAAAGAATAAACATTAAAAATGGATGAAAGGATACGCTCCGAATATATTTCTGTATGTTTTGTCTTGCGGTAGTAGTGTGGGGTGGCGTGTTGTTCATGTTATTTTGCATCTTATTTCACAAGAATCTTCTTGTTGTTCTTGATGTAGATGCCCGGTTGCGTAGGCTCAGATACCGGCTGTCCCTGTATGGTGTAGTACCTGTCCGTTGATGCTGCATCCTGTGCCACGTTGTCTATGCCCACGGCATTGAGATAGTCGTTCACGGAACTCTCGAAGCCGATATACTTGATGAGGCTTGTTCCCTTCGACGATGTGAGGCCGAAGATGGTCTGTCCCTGGGTTATTGAGAACACGTTGCCGGTGTTGTTGCCGTTCAGACCTGTCTGCGTCATGTCCCATGCCACAATCTGCTCATAGTATGCCATGCCGTCAGGCTCGGTGAAGCGTGTGAACTTCGTTATTGTAGGAGCGACGCTCGTACCCTTGTTCACTCCGTTCAGCCACCACAGGTAACACTTGCCCGAAGTAGTGTCGAGGTTGCGTCCGTGTACGACAAGGTACTTCTTCTCGCCTTTCAGTTCGTAGTCGCACTTGTCAAAATCCAAAGAGAGACAGACGTTATTCACGCCTGTCCCTGCATTGATAGTTATAGTGTTGTGTTCTGTGTCGTAAGTGAAGTTTGACTGAGCCACACGGGCTGCATCGCCTGTTTTCCAGTCGGTGCAGTTCCATGTGTATGAGTTGTCCTTATAGTCCTTGAGCAGACGGAGGTAGTAGAGTCCTGGCAGGAGCGTAGAAGGAGAAGCCACAGCCTTGAATGTGAGCTTAGTCTTCACCTTGCCATTGGCATCGACGAGCAGTTCGTCAGGTATGCGGAACTCAACGTTGAAGAATCCGTTCTCGTTGGCAGTCTTGTACGAAGATGGCACCGTGTAGTCGGCAATCTTGGTACCGTCGATATATATGCTCATGGCACGGTTCTTGTCGGCAGTAATCATGCGAATCATGAGTGACACGTTGGTAGTCTCGCCCTTGGTGTTCTCAACGACATACTGTACGTAGTCATTGTTGCGTCCGTCGCGGTAAGTCTCGCCGAGGTATGAGCCGCTTGTTGAAGTGCCTGAGTACTTAGCCTCGTGACCAGCCTCGCTCTGCTGCTCGCCTGTGGCAACGAAGTCGAGGGTGCGTGCTCTGATAGCCTGCTCGAGTGCGTCAGCCTGACCCATCTCCGAAGCCTCATATTCCTTTTGAGTGCCTTGGAAGAAGTAGCATGCGTAGCGTGAGTGGTGGATGGCGTAGAACGGTTCAAGTGTAAGAGTGCCCTTGTTGTATGTCTTGAGGCTGAAAGTCAGTTCGTTGACATTCTTGACCTTTATGCTGTCCAGCACGTTTGCACGTTCGCCGATGATGAGAGGTGACGAGCTGAGACCCTTCACGCTTGCGCGGCAAGCCGGTGAGTGGTCCATACGTCCTTCGCCGCCGTATTCGTTCTGCAACGTTTGCTCTGTCTGCGTGCGTGCAGCAAGAAGGATAGGGCCGTACTTGAATGCTATATATCCAGGGTAGTCCGGGCACTCCTCCACGCGAAGCGTCATAGGGAGGTCGATGTCCACGGTCTCGCCTTTCTTCCATTTCTTAGTGGTGCAAGTGTATGAGCCGCCGCCGCTCACCCAGCTTGGCTTGCGTATTGCCAGCGTGTATGTGCCCGACTTGGTGATGGTGAGCTTTGACTTCTGCTCGAATGGGAAGTTCGTCTCCTGACGCACACCGAACTTGCTGCTGTTCAGCTCTGAAGGTATGAAGAGGTTGACGAACAGCGTGTCGTTATCCTTGCTGTGAGTGTAGGCGAAGTGAGCATACTTGCTGTGGTTCTCCATACCTGTACCCACGCAGCACCACATGCCTTGGTTCACCTGGCTGTAGATGCGGTAGCTCTGTGGACGGAGTGAAGTGAAATATACGTATCCGCCAGTCTTAGGGTCTTGCGTTGACATGATGTGGTTGTACATCGTAGCCTCGTAGAAGTCGGCGTACTTGACATCGTGAGTATCGTCGAACAAGTCCTCGGAGAGCTTGAGCATGTTGTTAGAGTTACATGACTCAGGACCGTCGAGGTTGTTGATGTAGCTTGAGCCGTTGGCGTGGCGTACAAAGTGCTCGCTCACGCTGTTACCGCCGATGCACACAGTGCGGTTCTTTGCCACGTCGTCCCAGAAGTTGAATACAGAATTGTGGTAGCCGCTTATGGCACTCTCGCTGAGTGATGAGTTAGCGTTGTATTCCTGCCAGATGCGCTCGAAACCTATATACTTAGGCACCTGCGTGTTGGCGTGCTTTCCGTCGAGGAATGTAGCCGAGAACGTCTTCATTCCGTCAATCATATACTGGTGGCTGTATTTGCGTGCGGCATCGAGATATTTCTTGTCGCCGAAGATGCGGTAGGCATCGGCAAGAGTCTCGTTCATGCCTCCGTGCTCCCATCCGAGCACAGCCTGCATGTCAGATGTCGAGAGCTTGCTCACCACGTTCACGCTCCAGTCGCTCAGTCCCTTGAAAGCCTCCTTGGCAGTCTTGCTGCCTGTGTAGATGTAGGCATCGCGCAGACCTGCAAGAACCTTGTGCTGGCAGTAGAACGGTACCCAGCCGCCGTATTTTCTGAATTCGGTGAGGTCGTTGGCGTACAGTCCAGTCCATATCTGGTTGATAGGCTGACCGCCGATGAATCCGTACATTCCCTTGGTGTCGTTCTTGTACGCATCCTGACAGTCCTTCATGATGTTCACGCAGTAGTCTAGA
>JAFSSN010000012.1 GCA_017450985.1 Bacteroidaceae bacterium | reverse complement strand
CTTCTGCCTCCCATCCGCCTCTCTTTTGCCTCTTATATGACTCTTAATATGCTCTGTGTTGAAGCTCTTCAACATGTATGTACCAATAAGAGAAACATAGGAGAAACATGGGAGAAGCATGGGAGGCACATGAAGAATTAAGAGCAGACCCTCTCCCCAGGCCCTCACCCTCTATGGGGAGGATGACCTCGGAATGAAGAGCGACGCGCAGAGCGCGAGTGAAGAATGAAGAACGAAGAGTGAAGAGTTGAGAATGAATAGTGAATATTTGGGAACGTGGAGTATCTTTTCCCGTAAGCCACGATTTCTTTGTTGCCCTCGCTCTTGCCTTCACCCTCGCTCTCGCTCAATGCCCTCACCCTCGCCGTATGCTCGTTATGTGGCGAGGCGGCATTAGGCAATGACAAAGGCTATTCCGATTTCAGTACCTCAGCAGGATTCTGACGTGCAGCCTTCCATATCTGCCAGAACACGCTGGCGATGATAAGGAAGAGCATACCAACGAATACGAGAGGGAATAGCCACCATGATATGGTGATGTGGAGAGGATAACTCTCAATCCAACGCCGCATTATCATGTATGACACAGGGAAAGCAACGATGGAGCTGATAGTTAGAATCTTGATGTGGGACGACAGGAACAGACTCAGTATGTTGCGGCGTGTCGCACCGTGAATCTTACGCAGCGCAATCTCCTTGGTACGTTGCTCAAGCGAGAGACTTATGATGGACAGCAATCCTATGATGTTGATTATTATACATGCTGCCGTGGCAATGCTTAACAGCTGAGACATCAACGTCTCCGACTTGATGTTGTTGCAGAACTCCTCCTCCACGTCGATGAGCTGCGGGCCAGCGTCAGCAGCTTGTGTGTTGCCGTCGTTGTCAATACCGACTATTTTCTCAATGTCATGCTTCACTTCGTCGAAGTGCCCTTCCTTTATTCGCATCAGTACGCCATTACAGAAACTCATACTCATAGAGAAAGCCTCGTAGCCGTGAATGTATATTACCGACATGTTATGTGTTATTGGCGACTGTCGGTAGATGTCCTTGATGACCCCGACAATGGTGTAACATTCTTTGTTATTATTGATGGGCAGGTGTATTTTAGAGCCCAAGGTCTTGTCGCCGAGTCCGAGGTTCTTTTTCAATGACTCGTTGATGACTATCTCTTGTGGGTTTTCAGAGAATCGTCCTTCTACAGGTGTGATGTGATACAGCTCTCCTTCCTTCTTGCTTAATATGTGAAGTGATATAGAAATTTGCTTGTCGGCATCAGTCTTGGTGTCTGGAAGCAACGCCTCTTTGACAATGGTAAGCCACATATCGCCGAATACAGGAACGATGAATCTGTTACCTTCGAGATACTGCTCTATCAACGGCGACTGCTTGACGTACTGCATTATTTCCGGCTTGTTGTTTGTAGAGGCAAAAAGCAGGTTGTGACGGTCGATGCCGAAGTCGGTCGAATGGCTCATGTAGCGTACCTGCCAGAGCATGACGAGCGAACAGACTACTGTGGCGAGCGTCACCGTCAACTGTATGCCGCTGCCCACTTTATCCACCACCGATGAGCCTTGGCGCGAACGGTGTCCCTGCATAATGGTGTGCTGCGAGGTGCGAAGCACAATCAGAGTCGTCGTGGCAGCCGTGATAGTGGCAATGGCTGATATAGCAGCAATGTAGCATGCCGTCTCGAAGAGTATGTCGGTCAAAGGAATCTGGATGTTCGAGTATTCGCGGAAGTATGGCAGACACGCTATCGTCAGAAGCCCCCCCAGTGCTGCTGCCACGGCAAAGATGGACAGCGTCTCAACAGCCACCATGCCGATTATGCCTTTCACGCTTGAACCCAGCACGCGGCGCAAAGCCATTTCACGACTGCGTATGTGCAGGTTCGTTACGAGGAACACAAGGTAGCTGCACACGGCGCACAGGATGATGATGATGCCCAGAGCCACGAAGTAGCGTATGTAGCCATACTTTATGTCAAAGCCTGTGATGTTGGTCTCGATAAGTACTCTGTTGATAGGGCATAAGGTGATGGTGGACGGTAGTATGTTGTTGTCTCTGTCGTCGCCAAATTTTACCTTGTCCTCGTATATCTTGTCCTCGAACTTCTTGTAGTCCATGTTCTTGTGCGTCTTGACAAATACGAAGACGACTTCGGGTTGGGACACTTGTGGTGTCAGGATGTCGAATGTCAGCAGCGAGTTTTGCTTCCATTCCTTTACCACGGCCGTTATCTTGTACTCAGTCTTTTTATAGCCGTAAGGCGTGAATTCGATGACTTTGCCCACAGCCGTCTCATTGCCGAACAGAGTCCTTGCAAGAGCGTCGGTAATGATTGCTTCGTTATTCTTAAGCGGCTTTATCCGTCCTTCCACGGCTTCGAGGTCGAATACCGAACAGAAAGCCGAGTCGATGATGTTTTGACGTATGCCGTATTTTTGCGTGTCCTTGTATCTCACAAAGCACTTCTTGTGTGTTTCTAAAAGTCCGTTGCATACCACGCCGCACACGTTTTCCACTTCGGGGTACTTGGCTAAGTAGTCGCAATATATAGGGTCCTGCCAATATTGTACGTTGTCGTGGATGTCAATGCCGCAGCTTACCATGTACGTCCTTTCCGCATTCTTGTGGAAGTTGTCAAAACTCGCTATGTTTCGCATCCAGAGAGCCGACATGGAAAAGCATGTCAGTCCCAATGCAAGCCCGATGATGCATGCTGCCGTCTGCAGCTTGTGTTTCATTAGGTTACGGTATGATATCTTTATATAGTGTGTAAGCATTTTTCTCTTGAATTTATAGATTAATATTTTAGTTTCACAAGTTAAAAACTTAAAAATAAAAAGTGAAAAGTGGGAGTTACTCCATTTACAAACTCTTAATTACTACCCTGCGGTTAGTGAGATTGCTTTGCTTAGTTCTAAAATCTTAATTCTTAACTCTTTTCATTCTGCCTTAATCGCCGTCGCAGGGTCGAGCAGCATCACCTGCTTTATCATTGACCAGATAATCATTGTAATAAGCACTGCAATGCCAACTGTAGTCAGTAATAAGTGGAAATAAATGTTTTGTCGTATCACCCGCATTATGCCTGTGCTGTCAGCTGTGTTGGATATCAGGATTACAAACATCAGGGCTGCGACCGATGCCGTGGCAAAGGAAATCAGATATGAACGAGTAAATGACATACATATATCGTAGTGCGTCGCACCGTTTATCTTTCTTATCGCCACTTCCTTCTGACGGCTTCTGCAGTCGAGTTGTACGGCAGAGTAAATCGTTATGAGAATCACCATAATGCTCATCAGCGTGATGATGGTAAGAATCTTTTTGCCGAATCTGAATGCAATCAGGGAACTGAGATTCGGTGTGCTGTAGTCAAAAACAATCTCGTCGAGCAGTCCCGGGTTCTTCTTGCGGAACAAATCCCCGATTTCTTTACGCACAAGTTCCTTCTTCCCGTTTTTAGCCTTAATGAGAATCTGGGTACAAGAGTAGTATGGAATGCACTTAAATTCTCTCACAGACGTAAATTCAGGCCTGTTCAGGATTATTAAGTCGCGATAGTATTCCAAAGGAATGTTGTCAAAATATCCGGCAATAGGATAATTCATGACATAGTCCGCATCGTTCTGTCCAATCATCATCTCCACCGAACCGACAGGCTTCTTGATATTGTTCAAGGCATCGTACTCACTCTTGTTGATTATCACACACGGCTTGTTGCGTAGCGACGGCTTCAGCCAGTGTACGTTTATTTGGTGTGTACGCAGTATGCTTGTGTCCATTGCCGCAATGCATTGTTTTCTATCTGTCCTCTCAGCGTTGATTTCCTGCCTTTCGGCCGATAGACCGTCAATGTAGTAGTAGTCCTGGTCAGCCTCGCTGCTGACATATTCCACTCCTTTCAGAGAGGCTATCTCTTCGGGCGTGATGATGTTGGTGTCGAATATTTTCTGATTGTAAACGAGCAAATTGTCGAAATGCTCCGTGTCGTCGGGAATGTGCATTGCAGAAAAACCTTTTTTTTCAAAGTCGTAGAAGCATAATGTAGCCGTGGCAAACACGATGCTCAGAATGAACTGGAATGTCAGCATCACGGTGCGTGTCATGTGTGAACGGCTGTGTCGCATCTTGGAGGCAAGCCCCGAGCGTACAGACTTTTCCATTCTTGATATGGTTATTGCAAGGAACACGGCGATTACGCATATCATTGCAGCCGTGTGGACACCTATGCGCAGGCAGATGTCTTTCATGTTCAAAATCCATTCTATGCACAGCGTTACGTAGAAGTCGGATATGTTGATGGTGACGAATGCCATTATCAAGTTCTTCACGTAAAATGCCATGAGTATTGCAATTCCCATGCTGACAGCAATAATGATGATTGGTTCCATCATAAACTGTGCAAACAGATGCGACTTCTTTGCTCCCATCACGTTGCGGAGAGCCACCTCGTGACGGCGTGCCATAATCTGCTGGATGAACATACGGAGATAGCACAGAAAGGCGGTAAGCAAAATGGACAGGATAAGTGCTTCGAACGCGATAAAAACCTTCTGCGCCACATCGTCATACCTATCCTGGTTCATTTCGCAGCATAAAGAATACGGCTTCAATGTCCTGTTAATCTCTTTCTCTACAGCATCGTAGCCCACTCCCTTCTTTGCATAAACATTTATATAAAACAAATTGTTGAGGAAACGGTCGTCTCCCTCGGAAATAGCCATCATGAGAGGACTGAATTGCATGCCCGGAACGGGGTCTAACACGTCTTTCACGATATAGTCGTATGTGTTCCCGGAAAAACTAATCGTGACATGTTTGCCTATGGGCGACTCGCTGCCGAACAGCATGTCAGCCTCCTGTTTCATCAACACCAGTTCGCTTGGCTTCAGCGTGGAGATGACCTTGCCGGTAATTGCCGACTTCATCCCTGCTACCTGCAAGTAGTTGGGTGAGCATGTTGTTCCCGTAATAGTTTTTTGACGTGTCTTTTTGCCGTTTTGGACGCAGATCTTTATTGCCATTTTGGACTCTGAAAGACAAACCCATTTGTCAATGGAAGCAAAGCGGTTACGTCTCATTTCCTTGTAAACATCCAGCGGAAGGCCGGCCTGTGTATTCGTGTTAATGTCTTTGAATTGAAAAACATGCAGCTCGGCATCAATGCCGTCCAATTCTTTAGTACTGCTGAAAATGCCGCCGTAAGAGCCGAAAACCGGGTAGAGGCCTACACACCCCAGTCCTACGGAGAGTGAGAGTATGCAGATGACGGTCTGCAGTTTATATTTCCATAAGTTGCGAAGGGCCAGAATTACATTGTGCTTAAACATAAAATGGAATCATAAGTCGAGTTAGTAATAAGTTTTCCGCTCACATCGAATGGCTGTTACATCTCTACTTCCGATACTATCTGACCGTCGAAGATGTTGACAATGCGGTCGGCATAGCTTGCATCGTGGCGTGAGTGCGTAACCATGACTATCGTTGTGCCTTCCTGGTGCAGTTCCTTGAGAAGTTCCATCACCTCGTTTCCGTTCTTCGAGTCGAGGTTACCCGTAGGCTCGTCGGCAAGAATCAGCTTGGGATTCACCACCACGGCACGTGCTATCGCCACTCGCTGCTGCTGACCGCCTGAGAGCTGTGAAGGGAAATGCTTGTTTCGGTGGCTTATGTTCATGCGCGCCATTGCCTCCGTCACGCGGCGCTTGCGCTCTTTGGCAGGAATACCCATGTAGAGCAGCGGCATCTCTATGTTCTCTTCCACGTTCAGCTCGTCGATGAGGTTGAAACTCTGGAACACGAATCCGATTACTCCCTTGCGAATCTGCGTGCGTTCGCTTTCTTCCATTTTGCTCACATCCGTACCGTTGAGAAGGTAGGTGCCGCTTGATGGTGTATCAATGAGACCGAGAATGTTGAGGAGTGTTGACTTGCCGCATCCTGAAGGACCCATGATTGCGACAAATTCTCCTTCCTTTACTTCAAGGCTTACCTCGTTGAGTGCCCATGTCTCTACTTCGTCTGTGCGAAAAACTTTCTTGATGTTACTAATCTTAATCATAATATTGCCATTTAAAATAAATAACGTATATTTGTACTGTTTATTGTTAGCTTTATTTGTCAATTTTAATTCGAAATACTATGTGTAAATTGTTCTTTTACAAACTTTCTACAACTCCTCTCCGTGTCTTCTACGGCTTTCCTCCGTATTTTCTACGGCTTTTCTCTGCATCTCTACGGATTCTACCCGTAGAATACCCGTAGAACATCCGTACAGCATCCGTACAACATCCGTAGCCGACGCGTATTTGACGTGGCAGGAGAGTGTTGAGGCATAGTTCCGAAACGTGTTCTGACTGTCAGTTGCCCGAGTCCGTCAGGACTATTTGTTCCACGTCGCCGAATTGTTCGTAGCCGCCCACTATCACTCGGTCGCCGTCGCTGAGTCCGCTTGTCACCTCGTAGTACTGTGGGTTCTGACGCCCGATTTCTATCGGCACTTTCACGGCGGTCTTGCCGTCGGCTTTCAGCTTGTAAATCCATTCGCCTCCGGTGTTCTGGTAGAAGTCGCCTCGCTTTACAATCATGGCGCGCTCCGGCTTGCTCAGTTCTATCTGAACGCGGAATGTCTTGCCCACACGCATGTTTTGAGGCATTTTGCCTGTGAACACGAGATCGACGTCGAAGCCTCGGTCCTTCACCTCAGGCACTACGCGGCTGATTCGTAGCGGGTATGAATTGTCCTGATACTTCACCGTGGCAGGCAGGTTAGGTGCTATGCGGTCCATGTAGTATTCGCTCATCGTAGTGTGAATCTTGTACTTGCTCAGCACCTTCAGTTCGCCTATGGTCGTGCTTGCAGCCACTCTGTCGCCCACCGTCACTCTCACGTAGCTCAGCTGTCCGTCGGCAGGAGCCGTGACCACCAGTCCCTTCGTGCGCTGTTCGGCGCGTATTCGCTTCTTGTCGTGCTGCACCTTCTGGGCGTTCATCAGTTCGCGCTTAATCTGCGTTGCCACGGAGTCGTGTGCCAGGCTTTTCATGCGCAGCATGGTCTTTTCCTTGCGGTATTTGTAGTCCTCTTCCGCCATTTCCATTTCCGCCTTGCTCTTGATGCCCATTCGGTATTCCTCGCGGCTCACCTGCATGTTCTTGTCGAGACTTGCAAGCTCGTGGCGAGCGTCGAGTGTCTGTTCGTGGAGCGTGATGCTCTTCTGCTGCATCTCAATCTCCTGTTCGCGGAACAGCCTCTGCTGGTTGGCCCATGTGTCCTCCTCGTCGTCGATGTCGTGCAGCAGGTCGGGGTTGCTGATTATGAGGATGGTGTCGCCTTTGTGGAGCATGGTACCGTCCTCTGCCATGATGCGTTCCACGGTTCCGCCCTCAAGCGTGTTGATTTTTATTGTCATGATAGGCTGTACGATACCTTCCACATCCACGTATTCGTGGAACTTGTCGTTCCTTGCCGTGTCCACGATGATGTTCTGCTCCTTAATCAGCATCTGCTGAGGTGCGAAGGCGAGGCATATAGAATATACGACAAGGGCGATAATGGCTGCACCTGCCATAATATGATAGCGGTAGCGTATGTACCAAGGTTTCTTCTGTAGCTTAATGTCCATAGTCTGTGGGTTTGATGGTCGTTGTTATGTTGTTGTCTTATGGTTGCTTAATGTCGGCGGCTATTTCCCTGCCGTTCAGGAAGTCGTAGCCCGTCATGCTTCGTATGGTGTAGTAGAGTGTCCAGTAGGTGCTTTGTGCGTTGATGTAGTTGCGCCGTGCATTGTCCTTCTCGCTTATTGCGGAGTTGAGGTCGAGTATGGTGCTGCGCCCAAGCACGTATAGCCTTCGTGCCACCTCGTAGCGGTGTTCGGCCTGTCGGTCGGTCTTGGCTGCTATGTTCACCTTGCGCCCCTGCATGTTGAACTGCATCACTATCTTCTGCACGTTCTGTCGGAAGTCCCTCATGCCCTGTTCGGCTTGCGTCTCCGTGAGGGCGAGGTTGGAACGTGCCACTCGCACCTGTCCTCGTCCGCGTCCCCAGTCGAGTATTGGTAGTGAGAGCGAGAGCGACACGTATTCCTGGTTGAG
>JAFSSN010000107.1 GCA_017450985.1 Bacteroidaceae bacterium | reverse complement strand
GCAGATAATCCGAAGGGCAACAAATCTCTTCGACCGCAAGTCGCTTGCCATTCATCCTGCCTCTACTATCTTCGGCCTCTTCACTCCCGAGCAATGTGCGGAGATGTCAGTTCCTGACACCACCGTGCGTCTCAGCATCGGACTTGAAGCCGGTGAAGACTTGTTAGAAGACATTAAGCAGAGTCTCCGTTAGGGGCTCTGCTATTTTTTTCTCTCAAATTATCACTCTTTAGCTTGATGAGTTTGACGTATAATTTCAATATAAACACACCTCTGGTGCTTTAACTCAGTGTGAGGGTGTCTGTCAAAAAAAAGGGGTAATGGTGTATTGGTGTATTTTGTAAACAAATGTCAATCGCAATTTACATATAAAAGCACGTAACAAATTGGCTTACTGATTAATAACAAATATTTCAAATTGTTTAACGCAAAAGAAGCAGGCAAAATTTTTGTATAGAAGAAAAAGCGTTATAACTTTGCATTGCGAATCAGTCAAAAGACGAAAGACGAAGGTCAAAGGTCAAAAGACGAAGGTGGGTGGTTACTAAGCAAGTCCGTTGTAAAACCGTTGTAAATCCGTTTCCTACATCGGAGATATAAAGGTCCTTGGGGAGGATGGAGAGGGCTTTAAGAAAAAGGAAACTTGGAAATAATTTCTGATACTTCGCTACTTTCACTCGATTATTTTAATTCATTTAACTTCTGCAATTATCCTATGCGTTACCCATCCCCCTCATGAATTGACAAGTGTTCGCCTATGGCTTACCAAGCTAAAGTAAGTTCTTCGCAAGCTCATCAAGCTAAAGCAAGTTCTTCGCAAGCTCACCAAGCTAAAACAAGTCGTTTCTTTACTTCCCTGTGGTCAGTGGACAAATCTCGTAACTTCTGTGTTCCTCTACCACCTAATTCTAACTGGTGCGACATACCGCAGAAAGGCAGGAATGTATATATGAACTTGTCTTGGCAGTTGTAGGAACTATACAAGTCGGATTTCTTGCGGACACAACATTAACGCGAAGGCATAGAGATAATCTCTGCGCCTTCGCGTCTTTGCATTTTATATCAGTGTTACGGAAATCGCTATCAGTTCTTGATTACGCGGATCATGTCGAAGAAGTGTGAGCCGTCAACCTCTGCACCCTTGGTGACCTCGCCTGTGAGGGCATCGTAGATGTATATCCGTGAGTTCGTCTCGTCCTTGGCGTTGATGCCGAAATAAACCTTGCCATTGACTACTACTGAGCGCTGAGAGAAACGGCCACCGCTATATGGAAGCTGCTTTCCGTTGTAGGTGAGGCGAGTGCTGGTGCAGTTCTTCAGGTCGATTACTGAATAGTAATGAGAGTAGCTGTCGATAGCTGTTCCCTCAGAGTCGGTGCGGCTGTAAACGAATGCCTTTCCGTTGCCGATATACTGCACGGTGAGTAGCTTGCCGTCGGTGTTGGTGAAGCCGTTGTATGTTGGGTCGAAGTTCAGTTCGCCCGGCTTGATGCGATAGAGGCGGCCCTGCTCAACTTCGCCAACAGTCTGGAAGGCAGCAAAGTAGAGGTTGCCTGCCTTGTCGAACATGGTGAAGTTCTGCATCAGCTCACCATAGGCACTACCAGCCTCCTCTGCTTTCTCGAAGCTGAGGTTGTTAGCCTCTATGCTCATGTCGGCTGCGTTGATGGCAACAAGGTGGAACTTCTCTGCACTTGTTGATTTCTTGCCAACTACAGTCTTGCTGTGGTAGGTGTAGAAGAGTTTGTTATCGGCTGCGCGATAGGCAAGGAGACCTGATGTGGTGATGGTGCTGAAGCCCTCATCGATAGGCACTTCGAAAGAACCCTCGCTGAGGATTGTCATATCGTCGGTGTTCAGCTTGGTCCAGATAACCTTCTTGTTCTCGCCGTCAGATGACATAAGGAGAAGAGTATTGTCGTTGAGCCATGCGTGAGTGTAGTTTCTTGGCTTGAAGGTGTTCTCCTTGAAAGGCTGCTCCTGAACGACTTTCACGGTGTTGTCCTTGATTTCATACTTGGTGAAGCGGTCGGCACTTGACGGAATCTGATAGTAGTAGCCATCCTTTGAGATTGACTCCATGGTGTATTCGCCAAGCTCTGTGCCAATGCCTGTGATGGTTATAACGCCCTTGCCTGCATCAAGACCGTCGATGCTGCGCACGAGCGTTGTGTTCTTTGAACTCATGCCGCCATGCTTGCCCACGGTGAGGTAGAGGTCGTAGTGGTACTTGGACTCGTCGATAGGGTTGACGATTTCCTGAGCCTCCTTGAATACCACGCGGTCAACTTCGTCCTGGGTATATTCCTTTACCAATGTCTCGCCCTTGAAGAGCTGTACTGTCTGTGCGCTGATGTTTGCACTTGCTATGAGTGCTGCTATTGAAAATAATAACTTTTTCATTGTTTGTCTGATTGAAGGTGATACTTACTTGATTAACTTTCCGCTTACGTCATACTGATGACCGTCGCGAACGATAATGAGCTTTCCGCCGGAGATATACTTACCTACGCGGCGCACGTTGTCGGGTGTTGTGTCCTGTGGAGTCTCTACCTCGATTTCCTCTATGGCAGTAGTCTCCTTATACACGCCATAGGTGATTTCCAACTTTGCTCCGCCTTCGAGTGGAAGCGTCAGTTCCGGGGTTGACTTACCCTGAAGAGTAAGTACCGCCGCACCCTCACTGTATGTCACCTGTGGCATACTTTCAAGCTGGTAGCAGGTAGATGAACCGTCAACCCACACCAGTATGGCGTTGGCTGCCGTTTCGTCTGCTTTTGCCATGACCACGCAAAGCATAGCCATGACCGAGAGTAATAGTTTCTTCATAAGCTTTTTGTAGTTAGAATTATGATTTTTATTGTAAGAATAATCTGAATTTTGCATACACATACCTTCCGGGCTTCTGGAGCTTGTAGTTATCGTATGCCAGATGGTCGAACAGGTTGTTGCATCCAAGGGTGATGTTATAGCGGCCGTTGTGGAAAGAATAGGTTGCCGTTGCATCGAAGATGTTCTGTCGGGGTATTCGCGCCTTTGTCTCGGCATATCCGTAAGCCTCCCATGTTAGGAAGTACCAATGCACCCACTGGTAAGCCGCTGATAGCGTTAAGCGGTCGTTTCTTGACAGAATATTATGAAACTCATAGTCAAGGTTGAGGTTGGCATAGAGCCACGGACGGTTAGGCACACGGTTGTTATAGGTGGCTGAAGGCTTGCCGTCTGATTTCAGTTGCATACGGTCGCGTGCGTTCTGCCAGCTTATGTTGCCGGTGGCATGCATTCGGTTGCGCCAGATGTATCGCAGTTCGGTTTCAAAGCCCTTTACGTTGATAGCATCGAGATTACCATATTGTATCATGCCTTCTTTCTCGGAGATGGTAGGCTGTATGTAGTTGTCCACATCGCGTATGAAACCGTTCACGTCATATTCAAGCGAGTGGCTGTTGCTGAGGCTGATAGTTCCATAGATACCCGCATTCCAGTTGTTGCTTTCCTCAGGACGGAGAGCGAGGTTAGGGTAGATGGTTGAGGCGTTGCCAAGCAATTCGCGTGAAAGAGGGAGGCGCACGCTACGCTCGTATGACATCTTTATGCCTAATGCTCTCCATATCTCGAAGCTCATGGCTCCACCTGCGCCCATATAGCTGTTGGTGTTGCTGCCCATCACGTCTCTCGAATTTGTCACGCTTGGGATATAGGTCTGCTCCACGCTGAGATGGTTCACGTAGTCCTTTATGAAGAACGTATTCTTCATCCTGTCGTTCAGGAGTAGCTGATTGTATGTAAGGGCGAGAATATGCTTTGCAAGGACATCGTTTGATGGTATGAATATCTCCGATACATCATCCCACTGGTCGTTGCCTATGCGGTTCAGGGAGTAGTTGAAGTCAAGCTGATGATTATCGTTGAAAGTGTAGCCGAGATTCAGCAGAACATTGGTCAACGGACGTCCGTAATGCCTTCGAGAACGTTCGCGCGATGTTATCTCGCTGCGTGACGACTTGATGAAATTGCCGTTCCAGTCGTATTTGCGGAAACATGTATCTGTGGTTATGGAGTTGTCCCATGTGTGCGAGGCAGAGAATTTCACGTCAAGTTTTGGTAAGATGAAATTTCTCTTCACATACCTTGCTGCTATGTTCCATGCCTTGCTCTCGCGCTCAGCCATACCATACACACGGCTCTGTGTGGCACCTGTCTGCAATTCCTTATGCATCTGCGAAAACGATGCGGTTATGAAAGCGGCATCTGCCCACGGCATATTCGTAAAGCCTGCCTCAAATTGTGCGAGGAAGGATGTGTAGCCGTCATGGAAACGCTTACGTTCTGTTAGAAGGTACTTGCGCGACTGCTCGTCCCATACCTCCACTTCCTTCATCGTGTAGTTGTTCTTTGAGTGGTTGTAGGCTATCACAGGGCGCAGAATCAGTTTTGTCTTGGGAAGAACATACTGCCCATTGACATTCAGCTGATGCGTGCCAAAAGCGCCGATGCTATACGAGGCGTCGAGGTAGGGTGGGGGCGTAGAGGTGTTGGGCGATGAGGCTTTTGTGACTATGTTCACGGCACCGCCAAGGGCATCAATACCGAACGATGACGGTACCACGCCCTTGTAAATCTCAATGCGCTGGATAAGGTTTATGGGGATATCAGAAAACTTCATGCCTGCGCCCTTTGTCTCAAGAGGCACACCGTCGATGAAGTATCTGATGGAATTGCCCGAGAGACCATTCACGCTAAGGTCGAAATCCGAACCCATACCGCCTTGTGTTCGTACCTTTACACCTGCGGTACGGTTGATTATTTCCGTGATGTCGTTGATTGAGTTAGCCTTATCGCCTATGTTGACGGCATTGACGCTGAAAGCCCCTTCACGAAGCCTCTGAGTGCGATCTTTTCCCACTACACTCACATCGCTGAGTTCTTTCTCCTTATATATGGCATCCTGTTTCACCTTCTTCTTTTCGGTCACGACGGAATCTGGCTGCAGAGTGGCTCCGCAGCATATCAATGGTATGAATAATGAGAAAAGTGAAACTAATCTTATATGGTACATAACCCGGCGCTTAGTGTAATTTCTGTTCAAAAGGTCAAAAGGTCAAAAGTCAAAAGTCGAAAGTCAAAAGTCGAAAGTCAAAAGTCGAAAGTCTTTTCCATTAGCCATTAGCCTTTAGCCATTAGTCTTTAGCCATTAGCCATTAGCCTTTAGCCTTCAGTCTTTAGCCTTTAGTCTTTAGCCTTTAGCCATTAGCCATTAGCCTTTAGTCCTTAAAAATACCGTGAGAAAATCTTGCGCTGAAAGTACCACATAAATATATAGCGTATGCATTCGCAGCATACACTTTTATGGCCACTTGGCCGAGGCTCCCGTCCTAACCCTGGGGCGAGCAGACCTCAACAAGACTTCCACGGCAGGTATTCTGACT
>JAFSSN010000106.1 GCA_017450985.1 Bacteroidaceae bacterium | reverse complement strand
TAAATTGTGTACCTTTGTTTTCAGATAAAATAATAACAAATATGAATACACATAAAATATCATCAGGACATAAACTTTCAAGTTGCATACTTGTTTGTTTCATGACATTTGCTTTCCTTTCAAATGTTTTGTTCACTTCATGTAAAGAATCCTCTAAGCAGTCATACATGATTGATAGTCTGTATGGACTTTGGGATTATGAAGATACAACATCTGGTGTTTCCATCACACTCAAGTTAAGACAAGACAACAAGGCTTTTTACAGTTATTATTGGTCGAGAGAAAAAGGTACACACTATTATGGTAATTGGAATGACAGTGTATTCCATACATTCACTTTATCCGGTGATTCTTTGATTATGACAGATGTGAACAATAATTCAACAATACTTATCATTGAGGAATACACAGATAGCACAATAACATTTAAGAATCTAATGGATATAAAAGACAAGGTTTCTCTAAGTAGATATAGTAAGTTTGAAAGAAATAATGACTGGTTCATGCCAGAGGATTCTCTTGATTATGTAATGAATGAGGTGGGTTCATACTACACATTGAAAGACTGGTATAAAGATTGTGTGAAAGGGTATGAACTTTCTAAAGATGATTTGGAACAAGTACTTGACCTTATGCGTATGTGTACGGATAGGGATTCTGTTTCGTACGAATGTAATGTAGCTCATCTCTTTCCTTTGAATTGGTATATACGCCAGTATGCAGCATACATAAATAAAGAGGGACATATCATGGTTTATGTGTCTTTAACATATAACAATAAAGAATGTTTTAATTTCAGAGATGATGAAAAAGAAGAAGATTATTTTCTTGATGGCTTCTTAAGGGAAATGTACGTAAATGATGGTGGCGAGTATTATGGAAGAGCATATATAGACTTGACGAGTAAAAAGGTCTTGTGTTTCCAGGCTCATGGAAGTGCATAACTACATTTTGCATATTAAACGCATATCAGGACATTTCCGCATCTGTCGGAAATGTCCTGTCTTTTTATACAGTAAAAAGTTCTCTTATCATTTTTACCATTCCTTTCCTCGAAATAAAGGATGATAGTTTCTCATTATGCTTACAAACGAAAACATGTAACGATTCTAACCAAAACATGTTTTCGTTTATACCAAAACATGTTTTCGTTATCAATTCCTCCCCGATATATGCCATGTCTCAATCGAGTAAGGATATACTATACGCTTCTCGTTGAATCTGCATGTTAATTACTTCCCTGCGGTCAGTGAGACCGCTTCGCTAAGTTCTAATTGGCCGCTTGGAGGCAAAAAAAGCAATACAAGGTAATACCCACTACCACATGACAATGGTGTAAGTGGGTAATGGCAAAGACGACAATTCGAAAGAGCCTTGAATGATATATATGTGAGCTAAAAACAAGCATATACGTACACAATGATGATGAAGAAACGTATTGCAGGAGACCATGAATGACATACTCAAATGATAGCAGACGTAACGAAAAACAGAGTATCAATACTCATTTGTGGCTAATGACGAAGTTGAAAAACGATTATCCTTTTTACTGATTTTTAGGTATTGCACAGAATCAGGAAAGCCTCTACCTTTGCACTCGCAAACGTAAAACGACAAAAATCAAATGTAATTATGACAAAAAAAATCGTAAAGGTTTTAACCATTGCAACTGTCATGGCATCGCACATGACAGCAATGTGGGCTACCGACGCCCTCGTTGTAACTGCCAAGGATGGCGCAAAGACCATCTTCATGCTTGAAGAGAAGCCACAAGTGTCATTCAATGATGCCGATGTGGTTATCTCGACAGAAAGTACCATTGTCTCATTCCCCGCATCTGACTTCCGTACCTTCAGTATTGATGACCCTGCCACATCCATCAATGATGCTGAGGCTGCCGTTCCAGCTTTTTGCTTTGACAAAGGATTGCAATGCAGCGGACTCGCTAAGGGCTCATTGGTGAATGTGTATAGCGCTGACGGCAAGATGGTGACATCAGGAAAAGCTGATGAAAACGGCCGGATACATCTCAGATTTGATACTGCTAAAGGAACAGTATATATTATCAAGACATCTACAAGAACATTCAAATTCACAAAATAATTTTTAGGATAAATGAAACACGTATTACTCATCTCTGCTTTTGCATCAATGAGCGTCAACGCTTATTCTCAAAACATAACCGTAAACCTCTCTGACGGTAACAACGTAACTTACACAAAGGAACAGGTAAAGAACATTGAGTTTGCACCTGACATCAACACAGACAAACTCCATTATGCTACGACCGACATGACATACGCCGAGTTCTTTGCAGGCGAACTTCGTCAGACAACGGAAGCTCTCGAAGCCGATGGCATCGATGCCTTTACTTCTGCTACCAGTGCAAAGGCCGCCAGATTCACGGCAAACATCGTCAGCGAAGACAATAAGAGTCTCAATGGCGTAAAAGATGTATGCGTTGCCATGACCGATGCTGTATATAACTCGCTCACAGACGAGGAGAAGGCTCGCTTCACATTCGTCACAGACAAGACTTTTACGGAATATAAGCTTTATAAGTCAGACAAGTCTTTCAGTGCATACAACTCTGTGCCAAAACCTGTAAACGCAACTGTTGCACTGTCCGGAGGCTATGGAGTAAACTGGGGCAACTATATGCTGAAGCTCGACATTGACCGCAACAGCGTCCCTGTGGATGCTCTCCTGGGAGTGGTGCTTACTACAAGCAACGGACAAAAGTATGCATTGACTGCACTCAACAACGTATGGCTCAATGCTGCCGAAATGGCTTTCTGCGTTACTGCATTTACAGAGCCACATGGCAACAAGCCTCATTACACACATACAGCAGGTCTTCAGGGAAAGACAATCACGAACGTGACCTACCTGCTCAAGGATGCCGACAATCTCTCCGTTGACTGCAACGTATATGTCAAGCAGCAGACATCAGCATCGGTTTCAGTTGACGGAAGCGCCGTGGCAGGTGACAATCCTGTAGTATGGCTCATGTTCAACGAGATACCAGACGATGCTGACTATGCTATTGCATCTGTCAAGAAGGGAGCTGGCAAACAGGCACAGACATTGACTGCCGACCAGTATTCGTACAATGACGGCAAACTTGTCATCAACGGTACAGTGGCAGAAGGAGACGTGTATAATGTAACGTTCGACAGCAAAAAGTACATTTCTACTGGAATCAAGCTTACGTTTGGAAACACGGCTGAACCAACGGAATTGCAGACAAAGCTCAAGGGAACATACGTTGAGTTCTTCGGAAAGGAAGGCGCTCTCGCTGACAAATGGAACGACCTCTGGGTGTCTGAATGTGCAAAGAATGTAGGTGCTGATGCTGCCGAAGCGACTGCGGCTGCACTCAAGAACTCAATGAGCGGCACTGTTATCGGAGAAGCTGCTGTTGCAAAGTTCGGTGACGGTAGCAACGGTTTCACAGCGGACATGCAGTTTGACTGTAGTTTCTATCAGGGAATCAGCAGATTCACATTCGACGGAAGGAGTATCAAGGGAATGGATGCAGAGGGCAAGGAAGTATTTTCACACAACTACACAAAGATTGATTATTTCGAGGGCTTCGACTTTCATATATACAAAAGCGACGACGACAACAAGGACGAGTTCACATACTTCTGTATGCGACCAGACAGCCCGGTAGATACATACCACATAGAGTTCCGCTATGGAAGTGACCTCGACCAGTTGTTGCAGATTCTTACAGGCAAATATGCCTACTGGATGGCTGCAGGCACACTTGAGGGTGATGACGCACAATGTGAGGCTGCAATCAAGCTCTTTGTGGATGAGAACACATCATCACAGGAATAAATCTATTACATAAAAAAATACATTCATCAAAAACAGGTAAATATATTCTCTGCATTGAATGTGTTCACGTCACAACGAGTTGGCAGACTTAGTTTCTGCCAACTCGTTACACAATTCTTAGCATTATGTACAGAAAGACAATAACATTATTTTTCTCATATATTTTCTCACTTGCCTTGTACTCTGAGGGGTTCACGACAATCAGCGGTGAGGTGTTCCATACCACATACCACATCACATACGAAGGTGAAAGGGACTACAGCGACAGCATAACAGCCCTGTTCCGTCAGATAGACCTTTCGTTGTCCATGTTCAATGATTCATCCATCCTTGCACGTATGAACCGTAATGATAAACATGCAAGGGCAAATGAACATGTAAGAACAGTCCTTACGAACGCACGTAAGGTATCGGATAACACACACGGTGCATTTGACATAACGGTCGGACCTCTTGTCAACCTGTGGGGCTTTGGCTACAAGAACCGACGTGAAGTGACATCGCCCGATGTTGACAGTGTACGCCAATTTGTGGGCTACAAGGATATACATCTTAGTGCAGGAGGCAGACTAAGGAAGCGTGACCCAAGAACCATCATCGATGTCTCAAGTATAGCGAAGGGCTATACCTGTGATGTTATTGGGCGATGGTTCAAGACAAAGGGAATAAACAATTGTCTCATCGAGATTGGTGGCGAGATAGTTGTCAATGGAACAAATGCAAAGAAACGTCCATGGGGCATAGCCATCAACACACCCGAAGAGGACTCTCTTGCCATAAACCACACCTGTATGGATGTCTTGAAACTCACCGAGGGAGCTGTTGCCACAAGCGGAAACTACAGGAACTATTACTACGATAAAGGCCAACGATATTCGCACACCATTGACCCAAGAACTGGCTATCCAGCCAATAGCGACATACTTTCTGCTACCGTCATTGCCCGTGACTGTATGACGGCAGATGCATACGCAACGGCATTCATGGTGCTCGGACTTCAGCAGTCGCTTGCAGTACTCCGTCGTACACCTGATGTCATGGCTTATTTCATCCTTGCTCCCGACGACTCTACTCTCAACTACCGTATAGAATATAGTCCTTCGCTCCTAAAACTGCTTTCAACAGAGAGACATTAACCAGTATGCTATCATCGAATCTGCATGTTAATTCTCAATTCTCCATTATCAATTCTCCATTATCCTTTGCATATCCGTTCACAATACTTACACATCACGGAAATACCTATTGCATAGATGAAATAAACCTTATTACTTTGCAGCGAAATTAAAAACGAAACAAAATAACAAAGTAATATGGAAGATAGACAGACACTCAACCGCAACCTCGCACAGATGCTGAAGGGCGGAGTAATCATGGACGTGACAACACCAGAACAGGCACGCATAGCTGAGGCTGCCGGAGCTTGTGCAGTAATGGCTCTCGAACGTATCCCTGCCGACATCCGTGCAGCTGGTGGCGTGAGCCGTATGAGCGATCCTAAGATGATTAAGGGTATTCAGGAAGCTGTGAGCATCCCTGTGATGGCAAAGTGCCGTATCGGCCACTTCGTGGAGGCTCAGATACTGGAAGCCATCGAGATTGACTACATCGACGAGAGCGAGGTTCTCTCACCAGCCGACGACGTTTACCACATCGACAAGCGCAAGTTCAACGTGCCATTCGTGTGCGGAGCAAAGGACCTTGGCGAGGCTCTCCGACGTATCAACGAGGGTGCTACCATGATTCGTACCAAGGGTGAGCCGGGAACTGGCGACGTTATTCAGGCTGTACGCCACATGCGCATGATGCAGAGCGAGATTCGCCGCCTCACTTCAATGAGCACCGACGAGTTGTACGAGGCTGCCAAGCAGTTGAGAGTACCTTACGACCTCGTGCAGTACGTACACGACAACGGAAAGCTTCCTGTCGTAAACTTTGCTGCCGGAGGTGTGGCTACACCAGCCGATGCTGCACTCATGATGCAACTCGGTGCCGAAGGCGTGTTTGTGGGCAGCGGTATCTTCAAGAGCGGTGACCCAGTAAAGCGTGCACAGGCCATCGTAAAGGCTGTTACCAACTACGATAATCCTAAAATCATTGCCGAGTTGAGCGAAGACCTCGGCGAAGCAATGGTGGGCATCAACGAGAGTGAGATTGAGTTACTCATGGCAGAAAGAGGTAAATGATGAGCAATTTAAGAATAGCGACTTTAGCACTTCAAGGAGCATTTGCTGAGCACGAGCAAATGCTCCGCTCTCTCGGTGCCGAAAGCGTTGAGATACGAAACCTCAACGACTGGCTGACATACGCAGAGAATCCTCAGGGGCTTATCATTCCCGGCGGCGAGAGCACGACCATGACACGAATCATGCACGACCTCGAGCTGTGGGACCCGATACGCGATGCCATTGCCGGCGGCCTGCCTGTGTTCGGCACCTGCGCCGGACTCATCATGCTCGACAGCCAGCACCTCGCAACGATGGACATCACTGCCAAGCGCAACGCCTACGGCCGACAGCTGGGCAGCTTCTATCACGAAGGCGGTTTCAAGGGTATAACAGACGACGGCTCAACCATACCGATGACGTTCATACGCGCTCCTTATATCGAGACAGCGGGCAAAGACGTGGAAATTCTCTCCGTTGTCAACGACCGCATTGTGGCTGCACGTCAGGGCAACCAACTCGTAACTGCATTTCATCCAGAACTGAACACCGACACTCACATACACCGCTTCTTTCTCGACATCGTAGAGAAAAGTATCTGATTTTGTTCGCCTTAAACCACAAACAATGCAGTATCACTTTTATATACGATTCGGGGCAAAACCGAGAATTCTACGGATATTCTATTGGTCGGCTACGGGTTTTCTACGACTTTTCTACGGGTACAATCCGTAGAAATACGGAGAAAACCCGTAAAACACCCGTACAATTACCGTACAAGAGTCGAATGAGACATGAATAAAACACACATCTTTTCGCTATCCATGTGCTGACACAATCGAAAACATTCCCCAAAATTTGGCAAGAACAAATCTTTTACCTACCTTTGTTTGGTTTTAGGTTTTCCCCTGTCACACTTATGTGTGACTTGCTAACCTCGACTATGGTTTAACCAGCCAAGCAAAAAAATCCACATAAAAAAGATTTGACGAATGACCACTTTTTTGGAACTCGTAGCACAAGACCTTTACAAGACACTTGGCGGAGACTTCACAAAAACAACCATCATATTTCCGAACAAACGTGCAAGTTTGTTTTTCAACTCCCATCTCATCAAGCTGTCAAAGCAGCCGATGTGGGCTCCTACGTTCACGTCCATCAGCGACATATTCACCTCGCTGTCTGCCAAGACCGTCTGCGACCAGATAAAGCTGGTATGCAAACTCTACGAGGCTTTCGTGACCGTGACCGGAACGGAAGAGACTCTCGACCATTTCTACTCATGGGGCGAGATGATGCTCAGCGACTTCGAGGACATCGACAACAACATGGCCGATGCCACAAAGCTGTTTGCCAACATCTCGGACCTGGAGGAAATGACCGACTTCTCGTTTCTCTCGGAAAACCAGATTAGTACCATCCGTCAGTTCTTCGTGAACTTTGACCCTGAGAGCCGTACCCGTCTGAAGGACAAGTTCCTCAGCATCTGGAACGCTCTCCACCCTACCTACGTGGAGTTTCAACGCCTGCTGAGGGAGGAAGACCTGTGCTATGAGGGAATGATGAAACGCGAGCTGATAGAAAAGCTCAAGACCACCCCCGACGAGCTGCTCAAAAAACTGCCGAGCGAAAACTACGCCGTCGTAGGCTTCAACGTGCTCAACGAGACGGAGCGTCAGCTGTTCAAATTTCTGCAGAAGAACAAGAACACGTTCTTCTACTGGGACTACGATGAGGCTTACCTCAATCCACAGTCTATCAACAGCGGCAAGCCCTACCACGGCTACGAGGCTGGCCAGTTCATTCTGGAGGACATACAGACTTTCGGCAACCGCTTCAGCCAGCATCCCGAATACTATCGCAACTTCAAGCAGCCTAAGCGCATACAGTTTATCGCCTCGCCCACGGAGAACGCACAGACACGCTACGTGAGCCAATGGCTGAAGGAAAACGTGAACGAGAAGAGCAAGCTGAACGAGAATGCCGTGGTGCTCTGCAACGAGGGTGTACTGCCATACGTGCTGCACTCCATTCCGCCAGTCATAGGCAAGGACAAGCCTATGGCACTCAACGTGACGATGGGTTATCCGCTCGGCAAGACTCCCGTGTTCAGTTTCGTGCAGTCGCTCATGGAGCTTCACATCTTCGGCACGGCAGGCAGCAGCCAGTGGAAATACGGTCAGGTGGCAGCCGTGCTGCGCCACCCTTTCACACGACGCATGACCGACAACAAATCCATCAACGTGCTCAACCGTCTGCGCAAAAACAACATAATGTTTCCGAAAGACTCCGACCTCGTATGGCATCCGCAGGCAGGAAAGGAGCTGACCGACAAGGAGGAAAAGACGGCAGAGATTTTCGCCACCATATTCACTCACCTTCGTGCGCAGAGCGACCTCATGGGCTACCTTGCCGACATTCTCAAGAAAGTGGGTGTGACATACCGCGGCGAAAAGAACGAGACGTTGCAGAAGGAATCAATCTTCAACGCCTACACCATAGTCAACAGGATACAAGCTTTGCAGCGCGACGTGGAGGCCTTCAACGTGAATGTAGAAACGCTCTACCGACTGACACGGCAAATCATGTCGGCAAAGTCAATTCCGTTCCACGGCGAACCGGCAATAGGCCTGCAGGTGATGGGTATTCTGGAGACGCGAAACCTCGACTTCAAGAATGTCATCATGCTGTCGTGCAACGACGACCTGCTGCCTAAGAATACGCACAAGGCTTCGCTCATACCTTACAACCTGCGTGCCGCCCACGGAATGACCACCATGGAGAAACAGGTGAGCCTCTATGCCTACTACTTCTACAACCTGCTGCAACGTGCGGAGAACATAACCATCATGTACAACTCTTCGACCGACGGACTGAACAAGGGCGAGATGTCGCGCTTCATGATGCAGCTGCAAATCGAGGCAGAGAAGATTCTGGGCAAGGGACAGCATGTGGAGACCAAGGCTCTTACGTCGGACAGCGAGTCGGAAAGACAGACGGACTCCATGGTGAAGAAGACGGAGGAAGTGATGGATAAGCTGCGCGAGAAATTCCGTGACAAGCCGCTCTCGCCTACAGCCATCAACTCATACATAAAATGCCCGCTGCAGTTCTACTTCAGCTACGTGGCAGGATTCAAGGAGCCGGACGAAGTGTCGGAGGACATAGACAACCCAACATTCGGTAACATCTTCCACTATTGCATGGAAGTTATCTACCAAGCCTTCAAAGGACGACAGGTGCAGTCGGCAAACCTTACGGAGATTGCCAACAACAAGCAACTGATAGAACAGCTTGTGGACGAGGGCTTTGCCATCAATTTCTTCAACAAGCCTAAAGGACAGAAGGTTTACAAGAATACCTATAACGGCCAGCAGCTGCTCAATCACTACATGCTGTGCAAGTACATCAAGAACCAGCTGCTGTTCGACGCGCAGTCGTGCCCTATGTACATTCTCGGCACGGAGGACAAGGTACACCACGTCATCAAGCTCGACGACAAGACGCAGATTACCATAGGCGGTATCATCGACCGCTACGAGCGTCTGAGCAATCCCGACGGCAGCGAATACATACGCATCGTGGACTACAAGACGGGTACCCACACGGAGAACAACGGCACGATGGAGGACGTGTTCAACGGCAAGTGCCACTACATGCTGCAGGCTTTCTACTACAGCTATGTGCTTCTGAAGGAGAAAGGCGCCGACTGCCCTCCTATCACCCCTGCCCTCATGTTCGCCACTCAGCCGCTGGCAAGCAAGAACCCTTACCTCGCCGTGGACAAGACTCCTGTCGATGACTTCAGGGATATTGCCGACGAATATCACGAAGGACTGATGTCTGTGATAAAGAGCATCTACAACGAAGACGTGCCGTTCGCTCCATGCGAAGATGCTTCGACATGCGAGTACTGTGCCTTCAACGAACTGTGCAAAAGGCAGAAATAACACCTGACGGCTACAGGAGAATACAAGTAAACGATTAAGAATTAGACGAGAAAATGCGTAATACATCGAAAGTAGAAAAGATTATTTTAGGAATAGACCCGGGAACGAACGTCATGGGTTACGGACTCATACGCGTCATGGGCAACAAGGCGGAGATGATTATGATGGGCGTGATAGAACTGAGCAAATACGACAGCCACTACCTGCGTCTGGGAAAGATTTTCCAGCGCGTGACGAACATCATCGACGAGTACAAGCCCGACGAGATGGCCATCGAGGCTCCTTTCTTCGGCAAGAACGTGCAGTCAATGCTCAAGCTCGGCCGTGCCCAGGGTGTGGCAATTACGGCTGCCATCATGCGCGACATTCCTATCCACGAATATGAGCCGCGAAAAATCAAGATTGCCATTACGGGCAACGGAAACGCATCGAAGGAACAAGTGGCGGGTATGTTGCAGCGAATGTTGCACATCTCGCAGGAAGATATGGACATTCAGTTAGATGCAACCGACGCTCTCGGCGCAGCATATTGTCATTTCATACAAATGGGCAAGCCCGACATTGAAAAGAAATTCTCCTCTTGGAAGGACTTTATCAACAAAAACTCGGACAAAGTACACAAATAATAAAAAAAACTCCTTATATTTGTGCCCAATTTGGCATAATGTACAAAGTACATTGACGGGCGACTCACCCATAAAAATCGAGGCGTCCGCTTTTACGGCAGGTCCAAGCGATGAGGTTCCGACGGTTTCATACGGTTTTTCGGGGCTTATTCTTAGCCAAAGAAGACTGATGCAAAGTCAGTAATATATCATCCGCAACAGAATACAAGCTGTAGGCAAGCGCAAGCCAAGCATTTAAGGGCCAGCCAAGTAATGAAGTTGAAATTAAGTTTTAAGGTACAAATTAACAATAATGACAAACAACGAGTTTCCGTTTAGGGCGTATGCAATGGAATACGGCACCTTTCTCGGTGCGGCATGGGCTATAGTTTTCTTCATCTACATGTCATGCTTACGCACTAACAACGTTATCCTACAAACAATATGGCTCTTCAGTTTTTTGTCCCTTGCAGTCATGCCATTCCTTTTCGCCTGGCGCGTCAAGCAGCTTCAGCCTGAAGGTGAGCGTCTGGGAATAGCACGCGGCCTATTGTTTGCACTCAACCTGTTCACATTTGCATGCGTACTTGCAGGCGCATGTGAGTTTTTCTATTTCAATTATCTCGACAACGGATTGTTTACCGACAGCATCAGCCAGATACTTACGAATCCTGAGACGTCGGAAATATATAAGCAGGCGGGCTTGACCGATATGTACAAACAGACACAGGAGGTCATGGACCTTCTGTACAAGATGACGCCTTTTGAAAAGACGGAGATGTTCCTTTACGTCAACGTAATAACAAGCATGTTCATGCTCATCCCCGTAGCGATAATAGCTTCGCTCACGTCAAAAAAGCATTTCAGGGCTGACATGGACGGTTTCAAGGACAACTATCAGAAATAAAACAACGGGCACCAAGCCTGACACGGACTTCAAAAAGGACCGACACGGCGGATGCCTATACAACATAAGTTTTTAAAAAACAAGGTAACAATAATAGCAAATAGAAATGGACATTTCAGTAATTGTACCTCTCTATAACGAAGAAGAATCTCTTCCTGACCTCCACGCTTGGATTAAGCGTGTGATGGATGAACACAATTTCTCATACGAGATAATCTTTGTGAACGACGGCTCTACCGACAAGTCATGGCAGGTTATCGAGCAATTGGCACAGAGCAACCCTGAAGTACACGGCATCAAGTTCCGCCGCAACTACGGCAAGAGCCCTGCCCTATACTGCGGATTTGAGCAGGCTGAGGGCAACGTGGTCATCACGATGGACGCCGACCTCCAGGACAGCCCTGACGAGATTCCAGAGTTGTACAGAATGATTACGGAAGACGACTACGACCTTGTAAGCGGATATAAGATGAACAGAAAGAAGGGCGATCCTCTGTCAAAGACTATTCCTACGAAGCTGTTCAACGCTACTGCACGTGCCGTGAGCGGAATAAAGAACCTTCATGACTTCAACTGCGGATTGAAAGCCTACAAGAATGAGGTCGTTAAGAATATCGAGGTGTATGGAGAAATGCACCGCTACATACCATATCTCGCAAAGAACGCCGGATTCGTAAAGATTGGAGAGAAGCCTGTTCATCATCAGGCACGACAGTTCGGCGTGAGCAAGTTCATGGGTTGGAACCGTTTCGTGAACGGCTACCTCGACCTTCTGAGCCTTTGGTTCATAAGCACCTTCGGCCGTAAGCCAATGCACATTTTCGGCTTTATCGGCACGCTTATGTTCTTCATCGGTTTCTGTGCCGTGGTGACTGTCGGCGGTATCAAGATTCACGCCTTACTGACCCACACTCCTCACCCACTCGTCACTAGCTCGCCATATTTCTATATTGCACTGACGATGATGATTCTTGGTACGCAGCTCTTCCTGACAGGTTTCATTGCCGACATGATAAGCAGAAACTCTACGGAGAGAAACATTTATCAGATTAGCAAGAGAATATAAAAAACTACTGGGATTGAAACTCAAGGCTAACATATTATCACTTTCTGTCACTCTGCTGACACTATTCGGTTGCTCGTCAAACAACTGTCCGCTGGACAATTATGTGGCGTGCAACTACCACTTTTATGACTACGAGGGCAAAGCCGTGACCTTGCTGGACACGCTGACGGTCAAGACGCTGCTGCCCGGCTACAAGACTGTATATGTGTATAACAAGCTGGGCTATACTCCCGTAACGCTTAACCACAGGGACTCGTCATACATAGACAACGGCTTTGTCGAAAAGATAGAGACCGTGAGACGCGACACGGTGCTGATAAACAAACTTACCAAAGCTTCTTCGTTCCAAGTGCCGATGAGTTACTTCAACGCAGAAGACACGCTCGTGCTCAGCTACAAAAGCATCATACTGTCGGACACGATAAAGGTGGCACATCAGAGTTATCCGCACGTGGAACTGCCGGAATGCGGCACATACCGTTTCCACAACCTGCGCAGCATCAACTGCACCAACAGGTATATAGACAGAATAGAAATATCAAACTCAAAGGTAAACTATGAAGGTAAAGAGAACGTCAAGATATTCTTCAATCCTACTGAAGAATAAAGTGCTTGCCGCCTGCTTCCTTGCCTTCACAGCAACGGGAGTACAGGGACAGACGCTCACGGGCGAAATGGGAGGACGCAACGTGACGATAGACTCCACGCTTACCGTAAGCGGCAAGGACACCAAGCCTACGCAGTGGACTCCGTCGCTGACGGACGAGAAGCCACCGCTCATGCTGTTTCAGGGATTCACGCTCTCGGTAGATGTGCTTGGGGCTGGAATGCGCGCCTTGACAGACTACGGAACGCTGGAAGCGGCTCTGCGTCTGAATCTCAAAAACACGTACTTCCCTATTGCGGAACTGGGATACGGCGACTGCGACCATACTGACGACAACACCAACATACAGTATAGCACGCACGCACCATATATGAGAATCGGTTTCGACTATAACATTCTCAAAGACAAATATCAGGCTAACAGACTGTTTGTAGGCTTACGATACGGCATTTCCAACTTCAACTACGACGTGTCGGGCCCAGAAATGTCTGACCCGATATGGGGAGGTGCGGAGACGTTCTCGCAGTCGGGCATTAACTGCACAAGCCACTGGCTGGAGGTATGCTTCGGCTGTCAGGTACAGATATGGCAGAACTTCCACATGGGATGGAGCTTGAGGTACAAGTCTGAACTGTCGTCAACGCACAGCGACTTCTCAAAGCCTTATTACATTCCCGGATACGGTACGACTGTGAACGGCAGCTGCTGGGGCGGAACATACAATCTTATATTTGACCTTAACTGGGGTAAAAAAAGTAAAAAGAAATGAAGATATTCGGCATAGAGCAAAAGGAAAATAACGAGCCACATAAAATAAGCTGGTGGGGATGGGTATTGCTCGTAATACTTATTCTCGGCACATTTATTATATATAAGCAACAGCATCCGTCGGCTGAGACTATAGGCAAGGCATGGAGTCAAGACAACATGCAGAGAACTGAAGGCATGGTGTTCGGTACTATATACCATATCACATATCAGGCTGACGGCGACCTTCAGAAAGGCATCGACGAGACGCTGGCACAGGTGGACAGCTCATTGTCACCCTTCAACAAGGCTTCAGTCATTACAGCAATAAACAACGGCGAGGACATTGAGGTGAACGAAATGTTTACCGATGTGTTTACGCTTGCAAAGGAAATAAGTAAGGAGACTGACGGGGCATTTGACATAACGGTTGCCCCACTCGTCAACCTGTGGGGATTCGGTTTCAAGAATATGAAGCAGGCGAATGCTGACGCCATAGACAGTCTGCGCCAATACGTAGGCTTCAACAGCGTAAGCCTTGAAAACGGGCACGTCAAGAAAGAGCATCCTGAGACTATGCTCGATTGCAGCGCAATAGCAAAAGGATATGGCGTGGATGCTGTTGGCAAGTATCTCGAATCGCAGGGAGTGACCAACTACATGGTGGAGATTGGCGGCGAGGTGCGCGTGAGAGGCTGCAACCCAAACGGCATGCTGTGGAGCATTGGCATCAACAAGCCTATAGACGACTCTTTGGCTGTCAGCGGCGACATTCAGCAAGTGCTCAGGATAACAGACCAGGCTATGGCGACGTCGGGCAACTACCGAAACTTCTACATCAAGGACGGAAAGAAGTACGCCCACACCATCGACCCACGCACAGGCTACCCTGTTCAGCACAATATCCTTTCATCGACAGTTGTTGCAAAGGACTGTGCCACGGCTGATGCCTATGCCACATCATTCATGGTGCTGGGTCTTGACGGAGCAAAAGAAGTGCTGAAACGCCACCCGGAGATAAGAGCATTCTTTGTCTGCTCTAAAGACGACGGCACGACTGAGGAATGGATGTCGGACAATATGAAAGAGCTGATTGCTCCAAAGAACAACTAAGACAAACGTCTAACCAACTAAAAGCATAAGCTACTATGGTCTTAACAATGTATGAACGCTTACTGCAACTTCCGCTATTGCAAGGAATGAGCACGCAGGACCTGGAGAATCTGGTGTACAAAGTACAGCTGGACTTCAACCAGCACATTTCCGGCGAGCTCATAGCCGGGCAGGAGGAATGCTGCAATAAGTTGATATTCATCATTAGCGGTTCGTTAGAGGTGCAGTATCGCGACCCTAACGACGACATCATAGTAACAGAATACATCGACGCGCCTTTCGTTATAGAGCCGTACAGCATGTTCGGAATGAGCCAGAAATTTACACGCGACTACTATTTCCTTCCTATGGGAGGCAGTTCGCTCACCATTCCTAAAAGCACATTCCTCAATACATTCATGAACTTCACCATCATTAAGCAGAATATGCTCAACATGCTTTGTCACAAGGCACAGCAGGCTACAAAGCGACTGATGCTGAAAGAACCGCCGACAGTGAAGGAGAAGATACAGAACTTTATCCTTTACCACTGCATCAACGACAAGGGCACAAAGCACGTAAAGATTAAGATGGACACGTTGGCAGACATGATTGGCGAGACGCGTCTTAACGTGTCAAACACGCTGAGAGAGTTCAGCAACAATAAATTGATACAGCAGAATCGTAACATCTTTACGATACAAGATATGCAAGCTTTTTTACGTTACTAAATACAACTACTAAAAATATGAATCCATTTTTTACCAAATATACATATATTCCATTTGACAAGATTAAGTTTGAGGACTACGAACCGGCCTTGCTCAAAGGAATAGAAGAAGAGGATAAGGAGATTGACGCAATCGTGAACAATCCCGAGCCTCCTACCTTCAAGAACACTATTGAGGCGCTCGACAAGACAGGCAGTCTGCTCGAAGGCGTGGAGGAATGTTTCTACAACCTCCTCAGCGCCGAGACAACCGACACCCTCGACGAACTGGCACAGAAGATGTCGCCTATTCTCTCCGAGCACTCAAACAACATATCGCTCAATCCACAGCTCTTCGCACGCGTAAAGCATGTATACGACGAGTACAAGGCAAAAGGCTTTGACGGCTTGACCGAAGAGCAGAAAACCTTGTTGCAGAAGAACTACGACGGCTTCGTACGTAACGGTGCCCTACTCTCTGACGACAAGAAGGAAGAATTGCGCAAGATAACATCAGAGCTGAGCGTGCTTGCACTTCAGTTTTCACAGAACACCCTTAAGGAGACAAACGCTTACACCCTGCACATAACAGACGAGAAAGAACTCGACGGCCTTCCTGCAACAAGCATTGAGGCAGCCAAGGAAGCAGCCGAGGAGAAGAAGCTTGACGGATGGTGCTTCACTCTCCATGCGCCAAGCAAGATTCCTTTCCTCACTTACAGCACGCAGCGTGAACTGAGACGTCAGGTGTACATGGCAAGCAATACCATCTGCACCCACGACAACGATAACAACAACTTCGATATCGTGCGCAAGATTGTCAATCTGTCACACGACCTTGCCGTACTGCTCGGATATGAAACATACGCCGACTACGTACTTGTACACCGAATGGCAGAGAACAAAGACAACGTGTACAAGCTTCTGCACGACCTCATCGACGCATACAAGCCTACGGCACAAGCCGAGGTTGAAGCAGTAGAGAAACTGGCAAAGCAGATGGAGGGCGAAGACTTCACTCTCGAGCCTTGGGACTTTGCCTTCTACTCAAACAAACTGAAAGAGAATAGTTACAATATAAACTCTGAGATGCTGCGCCCTTACTTCGAACTTTCGAAAGTTAAGGAAGGCATCTTCGGCCTCGCCACACGCCTCTACGGCATCACATTCCACAAGAACGACAGCATACCGGTCTATCATCCTGACGTGGAAGTATATGACGTAAAGGATAAGGACGGTTCACCACTCGCCACCTTCTACTGCGACTTCTACCCACGCAGCTCAAAGAAGTCTGGCGCATGGATGACAAGCTTCAACGAGAAATGGATTGAAGAGGAAGACCGCTGTGCCATGCCGCAAGTGTCTATAGTCACAAACTTCACCAAGCCGACAGCCGACAAGCCAGCCTTGCTGACACTCGACGAAGTGGAGACTTTCCTGCATGAGTTCGGCCACTCACTCCACGGCATGTTCGCCAACACACGCTACCGCTCACTCCGAGGCACGAACGTGTATTGGGACTTTGTCGAACTGCCTTCACAGTTCATGGAGAACTATAGCATCGAGAAAGAGTTCCTGCTCACTTTTGCCCGCCACTATCAGACAGGCGAGCCTTTGCCAGACGAACTTATACAGCGCATCGTGGCAAGCCGCAACTTCAACGTAGCATACGCATGCATGCGACAAGTAAGCTTCGGACTGCTCGACATGGCATACTACACGCTCACAGAGCCACTGACAGAAGACATTCCTTCATTCGAGAAGAAAGCATGGGCCGACGCACAGATTCTCAAGTCTGTTCCAGAAGCCTGCATGACAGTACAGTTCTCACACATCATGGCAGGCGGATATTCTGCCGGCTACTACTCTTACAAGTGGGCAGAAGTGCTCGACGCAGATGCCTTCGCACTGTTCAAGCAAAACGGTATCTTCGACACAAAGACCGCACAGAGCTTCCGCGACAACGTGCTGTCAAAGGGCGGCACTGAGCACCCAATGAAACTCTACAAACGTTTCCGAGGCCAGGAGCCAAGCATAGACGCACTCCTCAAGCGCAACGGCATCAAGGCTGAATAAATTGCAAGAGACAATGAAACAGATATTCTACTCACTCCTCATCATGACGCTGACGCTCACCCTATGCGTCAGCTGCTCACAGGAAGACGACCTGAACACTTTGTTTGTCGGAAAGACATGGTACATTACCGACGTCCGTCTCAACGGGAGCATAAAGGGCGAAGACCTCAAGCCCGTATATGAATCAGGCAGTTCGGCATACTACATTCAGTTTACCGCCAACCAGTTTCAAGGCACTCTCTCAAACGGGACATCTATATCAGGCACATGGGGAGCAGACGGAAAAGACAAGACAATAAACATGAGGGTAATAACTTCAACAGGCAAACAGACACAGTTTGACACCAACCTTCTCAGCATAATCAAAAACTTGCGTAACTACGACGGCGATGCAAACATCATGTTCCTGAAACAAGACAACGCAAACTACATCAAATGCGCAACGAAGAGATAACCCCTCTATGGTTTCACAAACAAGAAAAAAGACAATGAACGAAAACGACAAACAGCATAACCTCGACCTACGCTACCTGCGCATGGCACGCATCTGGTCAGAAAACTCATACTGCCAACGGCGCAAAGTCGGTGCACTCATAGTCAAGGACAAAATGATTATTTCCGACGGTTACAACGGTACTCCGTCAGGTTTTGAAAACGTGTGCGAGGACGACAACAACGTCACCAAGCCATACGTGCTTCATGCCGAGGCAAACGCCATAACGAAGATTGCGCGTTCCAGCAACTCCAGCGACGGAGCAACGCTCTACGTCACAGCATCTCCATGCATCGAGTGCGCCAAGCTTATCATTCAGGCAGGCATCAAGCGAGTCGTGTACTCCGAGAAATACAGACTTGAGGACGGCATCGACCTCATGCGCCGCGCCGGCATAGAGATCATCTTCCTGAACGACGAGGCAAAAGAGACTGAAAACAAATTGTAAACAAAGCAAAAGACACCTTATAAATGAACATCAATCGCTCTTCGAGATACATACCTATCATTGCAGCCATAGGAGTTGTTGCAGGTATTATTATCGGAACATTCTTTGCCAACAGATTCACAGGCAACAGACTTAACATAATCAACACGTCAAGCAACAAACTCAGCGACTTGCTGCACATCATCGATGACCAATACGTCGATACCGTCGATATTGCCAACATCGTGGAGCAAGCCATGCCAAAGATTCTTGAGGAGTTGGATCCCCACTCCACATACATTTCCGCCAAGGACGCACAGACTGCCAACGATGACCTGAAGGGCAGTTTCAGCGGCATCGGCGTACAGTTCACTATACGCACCGACACTGTGCGCATTACCAACATCATCAAGGGAGGTCCTTCCGAGAAAGTGGGACTGCTTGCAGGCGATAAAATCGTGTCCATCGACGGTGAGCCATTCGTAGGAAAGATTGTCACCAACGAAGAGACCATGCACCGACTGAAGGGCGAAGGCGGCACAAAGGTCAAAATCGGCGTACTTCGTAACGACAGCAAGAAAGTGCAATACTTCACAGTCGTACGTGGCGACATCCCTGTCAAGAGCATCGACGCAACATACATGCTCACAAAGCAGCTTGGCTACATAAAAATCAAGAGCTTCGGCGAAACAACATACGCCGAACTTCTCACCTCACTTGCCGAACTCCAAGAAGAAGACTTCAACGGACTTGTCATCGACCTTCGCGGCAACGGCGGAGGCTATCTCGCAAGCGCCATACAGATGATTAACGAATTCCTGCCAGAGAAGAGCCTGATTGTATATACTCAGGGACGCAAGGTGAAGAAAGAGGAATACTACAGCGACGGTCGAGGCTCATATCAAGACGTGCCGCTCATCATACTTACCGACGAGTTCTCTGCCAGCGCATCAGAGATTTTCTCAGGTGCAATACAGGACAACGACCGCGGCGTAATCGTAGGCCGACGCACATTCGGCAAGGGACTCGTACAGCAGCCTATCGACTTCTCCGACGGCTCAATTCTCCGTCTCACCATAGCACGCTATTACACTCCTTCTGGCAGATGCATCCAGAAGCCATACGTCAAGGGACACAGCCGTGAGGAGTACGAGATGGACCTGCTCACACGCTATGAGCACGGCGAGTTCTTCAACGCCGACTCAATACACCAGACCGGCGAGGAATACCACACCCGCATCGGTCGCGTAGTGTACGGCGGTGGAGGCATCATGCCAGACTACTTTGTTGCCGAAGACACCACACAATATACCTCATACTACAACGAGGTATATAACAAGGGACTCATTGCACAATTCTGCTTCGAGTTCGTGGACAACAACCGCAAGGCTCTCAGCAACATGAATCAGGCCGACGACATCGTGCGCTTCCTTCACAAGCAGAGCACCATGGACAAGTTCATCAAGTACTGCGACGACAAAGGCATAAAGCGTCGCAACAATATGATTCTTAAATCTCAGCATGCTCTCGAACGCGCCGTGTACAGCGGAATCATCTACTATATTCTCGACATGAACGAGTACATGAAATACCTCAACCGCGACGATGCTACCGTACTTAAAGCCATTGAAATCTTCAAGGCAAAGAAGTACAAGCCCGTAGCTCCAGAAAGCAAGAGCAAGAAACAGCGCAAGGTGGCACAGGGACTCTCCACCCACTCCGAGTTCCTCAACTGTGCAGGCAGCACACATAAATACACCACCCTCGCCTGACCACTGGCACGCAAGCCTTAGTCACGACGAAACAAAGTCACGCCTTCGGGCGTAGATACAAGAAAACAATTACAAGCATTATAAAAAGGAAATCCGTCAGTTCAACCCAACTGACGGATTTCCTTTTATATCATCCGCTCCCTTCCTCTCACATAAGCCGACAAGTACCAGCCGACCAGTTACTTCCACCTCACCTATCACGCATCGTCTCTTTTTCTCTCTGCAACGAACCTCTTCAATAGGAAAGTCAAAAAGTACGGGAATGTATAGAACTTACCATTAAAGCCTATATTCCTATATCCCAGTTTAATGCCATATTTCACATCCGGGTACTTATCCTCCTTCAGCAGATTACACTAATTTTTCACACTTTCCCCTATATTTCCACCTCATTTTTTCACACTTTCCTATATATTTCAGCCCTCATTTTTCACACTTCCCGCACTTACACAAAATACCATGCAGCGCATAAACGAATGATATACAAAACGTTTCCATCAAAGCACAAAACAGGCGGACATGCACAAAAGCACTCCGCCTGTTTTATTATACAAGAAATCAATCTATGTTTTTCGTCAAATATTTCTCACGAAGGCGTTTTGACGAAGCCTCTATTTCCATATTTTTCACCTGCAACTGATGTTCAACCACAATATCATACTCGCATTTCTTTTCCGCGAAACTAATAGATACAACAAACATTTCTAATGCCCACATAAAAATGAACAACAATATATATACAATAGTTGTAAGTGCATTTTGAAAAATAACAACCATAGACGCAGCCAAATCCTCCATAAATCCAATCTTACGATTCTTTATTTCTTTTACTACAGCCTCTTCTGTATCAATCTTACGAGCTTGCAACTCACTAATTCTATTTTCTATATTCTGTATAGCTTTGTTGTTATCCTCGACCTGCTTATTCAAAGGATTTGCCACATGATTCCTTGACACATCACTAACTGTTCTCATAATAGGATTACCCAAAGAATCTTTGCCAGCAACTATCTGTCGCGTCGAAACACTCGTCGTTTCAAGCGTAGGATTATCTTTCAATTTACCATAAAGAATGGCATTCGCTTTTGACAATGAATCCCTATTCACAGTTAGCTTGGCAATATCCTTATCACATTCCTCCATTCTCAAAGCTACAGTTTTCTTTATCTCAGTCTCCCTGTCACGTTGAATTTGTGCTTCAAGGTCTGTAGCAAAAAGAATTTGGTCAAATATAAAAGACCCCAAAATTGCCATACATATAGCTATAAGAAAACGAAACGCAAACATAACCTTACTGTTACCTTGCTTCATTATGATAATTCGTTCAATAGAAACCACAATCATAACAAAGACCAAAGAAACCAGCAAACAAGCAAAAGTTGACTTTATATCAAGATATTTTGAAGCAAAATTGTAGCCAATAACACTCCATATTATAGAAACAATAGTAAGTGCGGAGATATACTTATTCTTTGTTCTATAAGATGCTTCACCACATTGCCTCAGCACATCATAATTCCAACCTATAATTTTGCATGACAACTTATCATACCAGTTTTCGCTCCAAGCCATACGCCAATTACTTAGTCATTTCATTAACACTTTCCGTTATTCCCATATTAAAGCCTCTCTTATAAGACTCCATCATGATAGTCATAGAAATATCACCATTATCAAGCTTTCTTTCCATTTCATCTATCTTTATGAGATGTTCCCTACAAGTCTCGATAAAGGCTTCAATCTGCAATTGACTTCCTCCCAAACCCAATTTCTGCAAATTATCCATTTGAGCCGATTGCTTTCGTATATCCATTTCATACCTCAAACGAACTTGTTCAAACCTAAGTTTCAACGTATGTTTCAACATTTCCACCTTTTGCAACATACAGTTTATGTCCGGATTTCTGAGAGCATCCTGCCTTCCTTCTTCTTCCCTATCCTTTGTTATATAAATATACAAAGAATCTATAGGCATTTCCGTGCCATAATGAATAGTAACGAGGCTGTCACCAGAACCAGTGTTAGGGTCTGTGTTGTCAATAAAATCCGACTCACGAATATTACTATTTGAGTCGTTATCACCTTCACCATAATTTACAGAACGAAAAGACTCATTTGAAGAATCTGTATTCGTCATAGAATTTGAGGATGCATCATCCCCACTTTTTTTCCAAAAACTGCTAAACATATTTTCTTTTTTTATTTGTTTTTAATCACAAAAACAGGAACCTTATAACGATAATGTCCCTTCCTGTGACATTTCTCACATAATGTCACAAGATACTTATCATCATAATTCCACGGGACGAACTTACGACCTTGACTATCTACATGGTACTGCTTGTGGTGTACATTCAATCCTTTCGTACCACCACATACCACGCACTTACAGCCATCCCTTTTCAAAATATGTGCACGTTTAGCTTTCCAACGGAAATCTAATAACAATGCGCCATAAGTTCCATGTATAATATTATCGTCTTTCATAAAAACAACATTTATACTTGATACTTAAATTTAAGGCACTCGCACTTATCGGTGTAAATCAGGTATCTAACAATCCCACAGACACGAAAAAAGCGTAGACGCTTATCCGTGTCTGAGGTTGTAGGATACCTGCCTAAAAGATAAGTGGAGTCCACGCCTTATAGCGCAGACATTATTCACTTATTCATATTTAGGCATAAAGAAACTTCCTACATTTCAGACACGCCGAATAACTGCTAATGCTGTTATATTATTTCCAAAAAGGGGTCACCTATTTTCTCCAAAAATCAGTAACTCAATTGCAAAAGTAGCAATTTTCTTTTATTACACAAACAATTATTTCAGATTATAGCATTTACGCACAAATATTTTACACATACAGTATAAAGAGAGATGTTATAAACATAAAGTCCAACAAATAACGAAACAAAACACAATTCCCCATTCTAACACACTCGTCAAAAGAAAAACAAAGAGACGCCCTCATCGGGCGTCCCTATGTTCATGCCGTTATGTAAAACCAATCAGTCACATAATCAGAAGACAAGTTTATCAGCTAAAATCACGCCGTCAACCATAGGACTGTCCTGAGCAGTAAAAGCATTTGCCTTATACTGAATGCACAACATGGTGAGGTTATCCTTACCACTGTTCTTCAACGCACGTTTGCCGTCTGGCGAAACACGAATCACAGTTCCTTCACTTACAGGGAATATCTCGCCGTCAACCTGGTACTGTCCCTCACCCTTCAAAATTATGTACAACTCCTCGTGAGTCTTGTGAGTGTGTAGGAAACCGCTGTCCTGCCCCGGTACGAGAGTCTGGAACGACAACTCACTACCTGTTGCACCAAGAGCCTGTCCCACAAACACCTTGCCAGGAATAACGATGTCACCCATAGGCAATTCATGCTCGATAATTTCATCAATCTTACCAACTGTTACTGCATTGTAATTCTTACCACATGCTATTGTCTCAATCTTTCTCATAATAATATTGTTTAATACGTTAATATTTCGTTTTGACGCTGCAAAGGTAAAGCCTATTTTTCATCCGTACAAGAAGGCACTTTTTCGTAAGACAGTTTCCAAAAAGTAGGAATTACGGCAACATGGTACTTAGCGAAAAAAGACTTTAACTTATGTTAACATATCACGTTTGGACACTAAGTGAATAAAATATACCTTTGCACAAAATTAGACAATTATGGCAGACATAAAAGAAGAATATAAATATTGTCCGATAAGGCAAGTTATTAGCAAATTCGGTGACAAATGGTCGTTGCTTACCCTCTATATGCTTTACACAAGCGACAACGGTGTGTTGCGTTTCAACGAGCTTCGCCACCTCATGACCGACTGCTCACAGAAGATGCTGTCTGCCACTCTGAAACGACTGGAGCAAAGCAATATCATAAACAGAAAGGTTTATCCTGAAGTACCGCCACGAGTAGAATACTCTCTCACCGAAACTGGCCTCTCGCTCATGCCTACCATCACCGCCCTCATTGAATGGGCACAGGCACACTTCGACGACATTGTGACTAAAAAGGCCGTATGACGCAAGCACCAAATCATGACTAAAAACACATCTTACAGCACACAAAAAGTCATAATTGGTCAGGCCATAACGCATCATCACAATTGTAAACTCTGAGTTTACAAAACGCCAGTTCCGTGTGTTAAATAAACTTAAAAAAGCCATCAAAAACACTTCTTTCGTGTCTTCCCCAAGGCAAAAACGATGCACTTTCGACACTCAAAACCCCTTCTACGGATTTTCTACGGAAATTTGCGTAGCCGACCCAACGATGATCCGGAGATGCCTCGGCTCGGTCTTGGAGAAAACACCCTCAAAAATTCATCTTTTTGCGCCGCAAAAATTAGCATTTTGCCGTATTCTATCATCATTTCTGTCCGCAATTAAGATTTGGACGTTAATTTTAAAATTCATATATTTGTAAGTAGAATGTGAAAAGTGTATATAAAGCACTGACATTCACGCAAAACATGACAAAACAAACAATCATTTACACATCTATAAATATAACAATAAAAACGGTTTATGAGTATTTGGAACTTATTCAAGAAAGAAAAGAAGAGCCTTACCTACTCTCGGTTTTCTGAATGGTTAGACACTGCCATGCCAAACAACATACCAGCCGAGGTCGTTGCGTTCTGCTTCAATCTGTATGAAGATTCCGGCAAAACGTGGACACTCGAACTTGTGGGAGCAAGCACATTTGACGCCGACAACAGCGACTGGGCTTGCGACGAAGTGTTTACGACCAGAGACAATCCACTGACATGGCATGAAGACAACGACTGGAAACAAGTATTGAGCGAATCTGAACAGATTATAAAGGACTACATTGAAAAGGGCAAATACGGCAAGGAACTAAAAGGACGACAAGGGTTGGCAGTCGGTTTCGTCGATGGCGACCTGACTCTTTTATAATTCCGTCAAACCCAAGATATACACAAAACGCATACTTATCAAAGCATAAAAAGGAACTTCCACAAAGTGAGGTTCCTTTTTTCACATACCTACTTATTGTTACCAGCCATGCAGAACGCAAAAGCGTCACACACGAATTACCTCACATTTGAGTATTGCAGCACACTATTTTTCGCGATACCTTTGCAAAAAACTTCATTCACACCAACGCAAAAAGCGTTATGATTCAAAAGAATACATCATTCATCTGATGATTTCCCATGCAAGGATGCAAGGTCAAATTAGCACGACATTTCATGCTGGCTTTCCGGGAAACACATCACATCAAAACAGACAAATAGAAATGGAGACAATACTCACAGGCTTACTTGTGCCGATGTTGGGCATCGTGCTTGGTTCGGCAATGGTTTTTCTTACAGGACGCCAGATGTCCGACCTGCTGCAAAAGTCACTATTAGGCTTTGCCGCAGGCGTCATGGTGTCGGCATCATTCTGGTCGCTGCTCCTCCCTGCAGTCGAGATGAACGAGGGACGATGGGCGGTACTGCCTGCCGCCATAGGCTTTCTGGCAGGCATAGGCTTCCTGTTGTTCATCGACATCGTGACGCCGCACATCCACTTCGGCACTACACAGCCCGAAGGACCACGCACAGGACTCTCACGCACAACGATGCTCATGCTTGCAATAACCATACACCACCTGCCTGAAGGCATGGCCATAGGCGTAGTGCTTGCCGGTGCCATACAGAACGGCGCAGGCATAAGCACAGCCAGTGCCCTCGTCGTGGCACTCGGCATAGCCATACAGAACGTGCCGGAAGGAGCGGTAGTGTCCATTCCGATGCGCGCCTCAGGCAAGTCACGCACAAGGTCATTCCTCATGGGATGTCTGAGCGGCATAGCACAACCGCTCGGAGCCGTCATGGTACTCCTGCTTGCAGCCCTGTTCGTACCCGTGCTGCCCTATCTTCTCGCCTTTGCCGCCGGCGCAATGCTCTACGTGGTGGTAGAGGAGATAATTCCCGAAGCAAGCAGCGGACAGCACACGAACCACAGCACCATACTCTTTGCTGCCGGATTCGTGATTATGATGATGCTGGACATAGTACTGGACTGATTCGGCGCACGACCGTCACAAGCATGGCATCCCTTGCCGCAAACTTCCATTCCGCCGGCAATCACTCTGTTTCAGAGTACTGTGCCGACGGACATTTTCTGTGCCTTCACTTCGTGTTTACATTCATGCCGCACAAGACAGTTTTTCGAAGCAAAGAACATGGCAAACCAAGCGTGGCGGACGAAATCACGCACGTGTTTAACGTGTATTAACTTTATTTTTCGCTCACACCTTCACATGTTTCACTTTTTATCACTATCTTTGCAGCCGAATTTTGTTTATGAAATTATTTGAGATTGAAACAATATAAAGTAATATTCTCCCTATTTCTCCTGTCAGTTTACTCCATTGGAGCTTTCAGTGGACAAGGATGGACGAACAGAGAAGCAAACATACCGACGAATGACAGCCTGGGCGATTCTATCGATAGAGATAGCATTGTTCAGGATTCGCTTGTTTCAATACTTAAGGCCAAGGCGCAGAGCCTTGACACATTGATTGACCACAACGATTCGAACCACGTTGTGCTCTCCTATCTCGACTCTTTGAAGCAGAAATACAGTTCGCAGAAAGGCAACAGCAAGGCCGTTCAATGGAACGACTCTGTGGCTCACGCCGAGGACTCCATACGCCGCAACACCAAGAAGACTCCGCTGGAGGCACCAGTGGAATATACGGCAAAAGACTCGTTAGTGTTCTACATGGGCTCGAAGAATGCCTATCTGTACGGCAACAGCAACGTGAAATACACCAACATAGAGCTTACGGCTGAGAACATCACCATGAACATGGACAGCAGCATCGTACACGCCGTGGGCGCTGTTGACTCTCTGGGCAAGAAGTTCGGCGAGCCTGTGTTCAAGGAAGGAAGCGACACGTATGAGTCGGAGAGCATGAGCTACAACTTCGACACGAAGAAGGGCTTCATCTGCAACGTTTACACAGCACAGGAAGACGGTTTCCTCCGAAGCGAGGAATCTAAGAAGGGTGCCAACGACGAGTTGTATCTTCGTCACGGACGCTACACTACCTGCGACGAGAAGCATCCGCACTTCTACATAGCCCTCAGCCGTGCCAAGGTTCACACGGGTAAGAGCGTATTTTCCGGACCTGCATGGCTGGTCATTGAGGATGTGCCTCTCCCACTCGCCATTCCGTACGCATATTTCCCATTTACGAGTTCATACTCTTCAGGATTCATCATGCCGACCTACGGCGACGAAACAACGCGAGGCTTCTACCTCCGCGACGGTGGTTACTATTTTGCCATCAACGATATGATGGACCTCAAGCTTACGGGCGAAATCTACACTAAGGGTTCGTGGGGCATAGGAACGCAGACCACGTACAAGAAACGATACAAGTACAACGGCAACTTCTACTTCAACTATCAGGTAACGAAGGAAGGCGAGAAGAACATGCCTGACTACAGCGTGACAAAGAACTTCAAGATTCAGTGGTCGCACCGTCAGGACTCAAAGGCAAGCCCTAACAGTTCGTTCTCAGCATCCGTCAACTTCGCAACGCAGAGTTACGAAAAGAAGAACCTCACAAGTCTCTACAACCCTTCGTCATACTCACAGAGTACGCGTACATCAAGTGTGAGCTACTCACGCTCATTCCCGAAGATTGGACTCTCTCTGTCAAGCAGTATGAACATTGCCCAGAACATGCGCGACTCAACCATATCACTCACGTTGCCAAGCTTGAGCGTCAGTCTCAGCCGCCTCTACCCTTTCAAGCGCAAACACGCTGCAGGCAAGGAGCGCTGGTACGAGAAGATTGCAATGACCTACACAGGTTCGCTCTCCAACAGCATCAACACGAAGGAGGACAAGCTCATGAACTCAAGTCTCATCAAGGACTGGAGCAACGGAATGAAACATTCCATTCCTATCTCGGCTTCGTTCAACCTGTTCAAGTACATCAACATCACTCCGTCGCTCAACTACACGGAGCGTTGGTACACCCACAGAATTGACCAGTCATGGGACAAGGAAGCAAGCTCGGTGAAGCGCGACACGGTGTATGGCTTCAACCGCGTGTGGGACTACAACCTCAGCTTGTCTGCCAACACTAAGATTTACGCTTTCTACGTACCTATACGCCAGCTGTTCGGCGACAAGGTGGACCGCATACGCCACGTCATAACTCCTACCGTGAGCCTGTCATACGCACCTGACTTCGGTGCAGAGAAATACGGCTATTGGAAGACTTACATGAAGACGGACGAAGAAGGAAACGTTACGGCTGTAACCTACTCTCCTTACTCAGGCTCGCTCTACGGCACTCCTTCTACAGGCAAGACTGGCGCGGTGAGCTTCGACCTCTCCAACAACATAGAGATGAAGGTTAAGTCGGAAAAGGACTCTACGGGCATGAAGAAGATTAGCATCATCGACGAGCTTGGTGCAAGTCTCTCCTACAACATGGCGGCAAAGCGTCAGCCTTGGAGCAACCTCTCCACTCGTCTGCGTTTGAAATGGGGCAAGACGACATTCAACGTCAATGCCGTATTCAACACCTACGCCTACGAGTTTGACAAGAACGGTAACGTCGTTGTGGGTGACCGTACAGAATGGTCATACGGACGCTTCGGACGCTTCCAGGGAATGAGCAAGAACATTTCCTACACTTTCAACAACCAGTCATGGAAGAACATCAAGGAAAGCATCGGCAAACTCTTCGGAATCGACAAAGACGAGGACGAGGACAATGATGACACGGATAATGACAGCGACAGTGAGGACAACGAGCTAAGTACGAACGAGGACAAGACTCACAGCAAGTCAAACAAAAACAGCGACGACAAGGAAGGCTTGGATGCCAACGGATACATGAAGTTCAATCTGCCTTGGTCATTCTCCATCTCCTACGGTATAACGATGACAGAGGACCGCTCGGCAGCCATCAACGTAAAGAACATGCGCTACCCTTACAAGTTCACTCAGAACATGAACTTCTCGGGCAACATTAAGCTGGCTTCCAACTGGAACGTGAACTTCTCATCTGGCTGGGACTTCACTAACCACGCACTGTCAATGACTACTGTCAACATATCACGTGACATGCACTGTTTCAACATGAGCTGCGGTCTTGTGTTCGGTACATTCACATCTTACAACATAACACTGCGCGCCAACGCAAGCACTCTTACCGACGCACTCAAGTACGACAAGAAGAGCAGCTACTCAAGCAGCATACAGTGGTACTAATCAATATTCAAGCATGGGAAGAATCCTATCTATTGACTACGGTCAGAAACGCACGGGAATAGCGGTTACCGACACGCTCCAGATGATAGCCAACGGACTGACTACCGTTGAGACAAAGCAGTTGGAGGCATTTCTCGTTGACTACATGAAGAAAGAGGATGTGGAGACCATCGTCGTGGGACTGCCAAAGCAGACCAACGGCGAGGACTCGGAGAACATGAAACGCATCACTCCGTTTGTGAACCGCATCAAGAAACTCTTCCCCGACAAGAAGATTGAGATGTACGACGAGCGTTTCACTTCAGTTCTCGCCCACCAGACAATGCTGTCGTCGGGCATAGGAAAGAAGGCGCGTCAGGACAAGGGACTGGTGGACAAGATTAGCGCGACCATCATCCTCGAAGACTACATGGAAAGTAAGAGACTACTATAATTCACTTTAGAGATAACATTATAATTAATAATATGATTTTACCAATGTATATATTCGGTCAGCCAGTACTTCGCAAGGTGGCTACCGAAATCAACCCTAAGGAATACGAGGGACTTCAGGAACTTATCCAGAACATGTACGAGACAAACCGCAAGGCTGACGGCGTAGGCCTCGCAGCTCCACAGATTGGTCTCTCAATTCGTATGTTCATAATCGACCTCGACGTCATCAGCGACGACAAGCCTGAGTACAAAGGTTTCCAGCATGCTTTCATCAATCCTGAGATTGTGGAGGCTGGCGACGAGACTTGCGACTTCGAGGAAGGCTGCTTGAGCGTGCCTGGCATACACGAGAACGTGAAGCGACCTAAGCGTATCCACGTAAGATACACGGACGAGAACCTCGTTGAACACGACGAATGGATTGACGAGTTCCCTGCACGTGTGTTCCAGCACGAATACGACCACCTCGACGGCAAGCTCTTTGTTGACCGTCTGTCTGCATTCCGCAAACAGCTCATCAAGTCAAAGCTCATCGCTATGTCAAAGGGTAAGGTGTCAACGAGCTACAAGAGTAAGCCGAACCACTAAGAAAAGCCACGGCCACGTGGTAAGCGATTATGAAGAATGCGGCAAACATCATATTAAGGTATAGGAAGGGAATGCACGTCAGACGGCTTGCACTCCTTCTCTTTGTATTATGCCTGTCGCCTGCCAGATACACGGCAAGCGCGCAAATAAACATAAAGGGTATGATGGACATTGCACGCAACTCTCTGTACTACGAAGACTACGTGCTGTCGATTCAATATTTCAACATGATTATCAACGCCCGCCCTAACCTTTACGAACCTTGGTTCTACAGAGGGCTGGCAAAGTTCTACCTCGAGGACTATACGGGAAGTGAGCGAGACTGTACTGAAGCAATAAGGCGCAATCCTTACGCTCCCAACCCTTACGAACTGCGAGGACTGGTACGCATAAGTCAGAAGAAATATCTCGAGGCTGCCGACGACTACGCTAAGGCATACGGCATAGAAGGACAGAACAGGTCGATGCTTCACAACTACATTCTGTGTGAGCTTGAGCTTGACAGCCTCGACAAAGCCGACTCTCTGTGCGACATTGCCATAAAGAAATGGGGCAAGTATGCCGACGGCTACTGTCTGAAAGCTAACGTGTGGATGCAAAAAGGCGACACGCTAAAGGCTGAGACATTTATCGACAAGGCGCTGCTGGTGGACAAGTTCAACGTCAATGTGCTGTCTATCAAGGGTAGCATCCTTATGCAGAAACAGATGTACGACGAGGCTATACGCCTGCAACAGAAGAATGCCGGGCTGCTCGTGAACCGTGCCTTGTGCCGCTACCACCAGAACAACTATCGTGGGGCAATGAAAGACTACGACCTTGCGCTGGAGATTGACCCAAACAATTTCATTGGCCACTACAACCGCGGTCTCATGCGCGCGAACGTGGGCGACAACAACAGGGCTATAGAGGACTTCAACTTCATCATAAGCGTAGATCCTGACGACATGATGGCCATCTTCAACCGCGGTGAGCTGTACATGCAAACGGGTGAATACAAGAAGGCCATCAACGACTACACCACCGTCATCAATGAGTATCCTAAGTTCCTGCACGGCTATCAACGTCGCGCTGAAGCAAAGCGTATGATTGGAGACAAGCGCGGTGCAGACAAGGATGAAGAACACGTGCTCATAGAGACCATGGCTCACCGCTACGGCTACTCTACCCCAACGAGTCGCATGAAAAACAAGACTCGCAAGAAGTCAGAACGACAGATTGACGACTACGACAAGCCGATAGAGGACAACGAGAAGGAGGACAAGTACGAGAGCCAGTACAGAGGCAAGGTACAGAACCGCAATACTGAAGCGACTCTCATACAGGAACTTCCGGCACAAGTCAAATCATACAACGACTTGATATCTCCAGACTTGAACAAACTGTTCGCAACTGCCTGCAAAAAGGCACAGACTGGCGACGTGGCAGGTGCAATAGAAGACTTCAACAAGGCGTTAGACACCAACCAGTCGTTTGCCGAAGCATACTTCAACAGAGGTATCCTTCGCCTGCTCACCGACGATGTGCAGCCTGCCATCTTCGACCTTAGCAAGGCTGGAGAACTGGGCATATTCAAGGCTTACAACATCATCAAGAAAAATCAGAATAGGAAGAAGTAGTTACTATTCTGTGCGTTTACTGCAAATTTTACCCATTGGATTTAGTATATCCCAAAAAGAAATATTAAATTTGCACCGTTTATGCGAAAAAGATAATAAAAACAACAATATATGGTAAAGTTTACTTTTCCTGACGGATCAGTACGCGAATACGAAAACGGCGTAACTGGTTTACAGATAGCTGAAAGCATCAGTCAGAGATTGGCACAGGACGTTATCGCCTGTGGTGTCAATGGTGAGACAACAGAACTCAACCGTCCAATCAACGAAGATGCTACTATCGCACTCTATAAGTTTGACGACGCAGAAGGCAAGCACGCTTTCTGGCACACGTCTGCACACCTCATGGCTGAGGCAATCGAGGAGCTCTACCCTGGCACACAGTTCGGTATCGGACCTGCCATCGAGAACGGTTTCTACTATGACGTAATGCCACCAGAGGGCGTCAAGCTTAGCGATGCTGACTTCCCAAAGATTGAGAAGAAGATGATGGAACTTCAGCAGAAGAAAGAGGCTCTCGTACGCAAGGAAATTTCTAAAAGCGAAGTTATGGAACTCTTCGCATCAAAGGGACAGACATACAAGAATGAGCTTATTGCCGAACTCGAGGACGGCAAAATCACTACATACACACAGGGCAACTACATCGACCTCTGTAAGGGACCACACCTCACAAGCACGGCTCCTATCAAGGCTGTAAAGCTCCTCTCACTTGCTGCTGCCTACTGGCGTGGCGACGAGAAGCGCCCTATGATGACTCGTATCTACGGTATCTCCTACCCTAAGAAGAAGATGCTCGACGAGTATCTCGTAGCACTCGAGGAGGCTAAGAAGCGCGACCACCGCAAGATTGGCAAGGAGATGGAACTCTTCATGTTCTCTGAGCGCGTTGGTAAGGGACTTCCTATGTGGCTTCCTAAGGGAACAGCTGTACGTATCCGCTTGCAGGATTTCCTCCGCAAGATTCAGAAGCGTTTCGGCTATCAGGAGGTAATGACTCCACACATCGGTGGTAAGAACCTCTATGTAACTTCTGGTCACTGGGATCACTACGGCAAGGATTCATTCCAGCCAATTCAGACTCCAGAAGAGGGCGAGGAATACCTTCTCAAGCCTATGAACTGTCCTCACCACTGTGAGATTTTCGCTTGTCAGCCACGCTCATACAAGGATCTTCCATTCCGTTGCGCTGAGTTCGGTACAGTTTACCGCTACGAACAGTCTGGTGAGCTTCACGGACTTACTCGTGTACGTTCATTCACACAGGACGACGCACACATCTTCTGCCGTCCTGATCAGGTTAAGGAAGAGTTCCTCCGCGTAATGGACATCATCAACATCATCTTCAAGGCTCTTGACTTCAAGGACTTCGAGGCACAGATTTCCCTCCGCGACCCTAACGACAAG